>CANJXH010000001.1 GCA_947478755.1 Betaproteobacteria bacterium
CGGGACAAGCCATGATCGAATACATGGTGGTGCTGGCGTTCGGGGTGATCGTGCTGATCAAGCCTTTCTCCTACAGCGATATCACCAACCCCAATGCGCCGGCGACCGAACTGCCGGCCCTGCAGCAGGTGGCGAAGGCGATTCGCGACTATCACGAGCACTACACCTATGCCATGTCGATTGCCTATATCCCCGATTGCGACTATCAGACGTCTTTGGACAAGAGTGTCTCGATGGCCGATATTGCTTCGCTTACCGGCGGCATTACGGTGGGATTCGATCGCTGCATCGACTGGACCAATCCGCAGATCCCGGCGCTTTCAGTCAGCGGTTCAATGGCCTTTGACCTTGCTTCCAATGTGGGGGATGCAGTCAAGAAAATCATCACCGATACGATCAAGGACTCGATTGACGGCTTCCTCGACCCCAGCAACCTGCTGGGCGATATGGTGGGCTTCAGCCCATCCGATTTTTTCTGACAGACTCCTATAGAGACAGGTTCGACATGGTTAGAATGCTCCTTACACAAACAATAATCGGTTGTAGCCTTCCCCAGGGGTGGAATTCATCATGGCGCTAAAACTACCGTCTGTGCGCATCAACAAAACATGGCTGATGCTGCTTGTCGCGATCGGCCTTGCATTGCTGGCGACAGTACTGACAACCCAATATCTCAAGAGCCGCGAGGCTGCAATTTCCGAAGAGGTTGCTGCGCGCGCCAAGCAGGGTGGTCCCAAGGTCGCCGTCGCGGTACCGATCAAGGATCTGCCGATTGGTACTCCGCTTGATCAGAGTCTTGTCGCCGCGCGCGACGTTGCCGCCGACCTGATCTATCCCGACGCCATCCTTGCCGACGATTTTGAAAAATACAAGGGACAGGCGCTGATCCGCCCGGTACTGCATGGTCGCCCCTTGTTGCGCGCCGACCTGCGACCAATGTATGCCGACTTTGCCGGTACGCTGATACCGGGTACGCGGGCGATGACCATCGACGTCGACGAACTCAATTCGGTCGCGCACATGGTGCAACCGGGCAACCTGATCGACCTGATGCTGGTGATGAAGCGCGAAGACGGCGCCGATACCGTGGTGCCTTTCATGGACAAGATGAAGGTGCTGGCGACCGGACAGAAGATCATTCAGGACGGCAGCGACGAACGCGGCCCGCAGGTCAAGAAGGGGCTCTCCTACAGCAACTTCACGCTTGAAGTCACGCCAACCCAGGCAGCGCGTCTGACCCTGGCGCAGAATCTCGGCAAGATGCGCTTCACCCTGCGCAACGAAAAAGACACCCAGAGCGAAGACTTCAGCGTCAATTCGCAAAACGTGTTTGATGAAGTCACCGCCCGTGCCAATCAAAGCAAGAACAAGCAGGTCCGCGCCAGCGGCACCGTCGAATTCATCGTCGGCGGCCAGCGCAGCGGGCCGAATGCCAAGTCGGTGGATATTTCCGTTCCCTCGGCTGGCGCACCGCCCATGGTGCCCAGTCTGTCGGGCAAGCAGGCAGCGGCTGCGCCGTCGTCCGGCGCCGCATCGCCCTACGACTCGAACGGCATGTCGCCGGAAATGAAGTCCGAGCTGAAGGCCATGCTCGACAAACCGCAGTGATTTCAGGGGATCAATTCATGCTACGCCACATCGTCACTCTCTTTTGCGCAGCCTGCATCCTGTCCCTGCCGCTGCGGGCAGTCGCAGCCACCACCCCTGCGGTGGACAAGGAAATCGTCATGTTCGTCGGCGAGATCAAGTCCATTCCTGCCAACAAGGCCTACCGCGTCGCGGTCGGCAACGGTTCCATGATCAGCACCAAGTTCATCGAGCCCGACCAGATGTTGATAATTGCCGAAGGCGTTGGTGACAGTTCGCTGGTGCTGTGGTCGCCCAAGGGCGAAATCCAGCGCTACACCCTGCGCATCGGCCCCAAGGATTCCGGTTTCGCCTATCGCGCTGCGACCGAAGTGCTGTCCGACATCAGCAGCATCCAGATCGTGCCGATGGGTCCCAACATCGCCATCACCGGTGCGGCCAGCGCATCGCAGATCGCCCGCATTGGCGCCCTGGCATCGCGTTACCCGCAACTGATGCCGATGGTGAAAGAACTGGATGTTGAAATGAAAAAGATGATCTACATGAAAGTGCAGATCATGGAAGCAAAAAAGAGCTTTTCCGAAACCCTGGGCGTCACCTGGCCGGGCGCGATTGCCGGGCCGACGGTTGGCTTCTCCGGCAACTTCGGTTCCTCCGACCCGACCGCCGCCGCTGCAGCCGGGCTGACCCTGCCGCTCAACACCGGCGGTCTGCGCACCTATCTCGGCATCACCTCGTCGATCCAGACCACCATCAATCTGGCCAAGAGCAACGGCGACCTGACCATACTCGCCGAACCTGAACTTTCCTCCCGCAGCGGCGGCGTGGCCACCTTCCTTGCCGGTGGTCAGGTGCCGATCCAGACTGCAGGTGCGCTTGGCACCGCCAGCATCAGCTACAAGGACTACGGCATCAAGCTCATCATCAAGCCGGCCGCCGACGACAAGGGCAACGTGATCGCCTCGATCAAGACCGAGTTGAGCCAGCTCGATCAATCCACCGCGATCAACAACACGCCGGGCTTTCTCACCCGGTCGTCCGAAACCGAAATCAACATTCGTTCCGGCCAGACCATGGTCATCTCCGGCCTGATCAACCGCGACATGCAGAACGACGTGACCAAGGTGCCGGGACTCGGCGAGTTGCCGATCATCGGCCGCCTGTTCCGCTCCGATGCTTTCCGCACCAATCGCAGTGACCTGCTGATTGCGGTGACGCCGGTGGTGGTCGATCCGACCAGTACCATGAATCAGGAACGCATCGAAAAAGGCCTCGACCTGAAAGAAAAGTTCGAGCGCAACCTGAGCAAAAAAGACATCGTCGATTGAGGGCGCACAATGCTGCGAATTGCCGTCACTACCCCCAAGGGGCAAACCTCCGAAATCGAATGCACCATCGACACCTGCTCGATCGGAAAAAGCGATGAGAATCTGATCGTGCTGCAAGGCTGGACGGTGGCAAAGAAGCATGCCGTCGTGCAGCGCAAGCCCGACGGCGTGTATGTCGAAGACCTCGGTTCTTCGTCGGGCACCGAAATCAACGGCAGCAAGATCACGCGCCACGGCCCGCTCAAACCCGGCGACAAGATCGCCATTGCAGGCTACACCCTCGAAGTGCTTGAGCTGGAGGAAGCCGCCGCGCCTGCACCGGCTGCCGCCGCACCGACGCTCGCCGCGGTGCAGGCTGCGCCTGCCGCCGCTGTCGTTGCCACGGCCGCCCCACCCCGGCCGGTGCCGGTTGCTGTTGAAGTGCCGCAGAACGTCGCCGAACAGGAGGCAATGAACAAGCATCTCAAGCGCATCCATCAGCAGTTGATCAAGCAGATGGATTTGCGCCGCATGGATGTCAGCCGTCAGACCGAAGACGAACTGCGCGCCAACACCAAGGCCATGCTCGACGACATCGTCAAGCAGGACAAGGAACTGCCGGCGGACATCGATCGCGCCCAGGTCGTCAAGCGCGTACTCGACGAAGTGGTCGGTCTCGGTCCGCTCGAAGACCTGCTCGCCGACGAGCTGGTCACCGAAATCATGGTCAACCGTTTCGACGAGATTTTCATCGAGCGTGCCGGCAAGCTGACCAAGTCGCCCATCACCTTCACTTCCGACCAGGCCGTGATCGGCGCCATCGAGCGCATCGTCGCGCCGCTCGGCCGTCGCATTGACGAATCGTCGCCGATGGTCGATGCACGATTGAAAGACGGTTCACGGGTCAATGCCGTGATCCCGCCGCTGGCGCTCAAGGGCTCCAACATCACCATCCGCAAATTTTCCAAGAAGAAGCTCAAGGGCGAGGACATGATCCGCTTCGGCTCGATGACGGCCGAAATGCTGACCTTCATGGAAACCATCGTCGACCAGAAGGCCAACATCATCATCTCCGGCGGTACCGGTTCCGGCAAGACCACCTTGCTCAACCTGCTGTCGAGCTTCATCCCCGACGACGAACGCATCATCACCGTGGAAGATGCAGCCGAACTGCAGCTGACCCAGCCCAATCTGATCGGCCTCGAATCGCGCCCCGCGAATGCTGAAGGCAAGGGCCTGGTTGCCATTCGCGACCTGGTCAAGAACACACTGCGCATGCGACCCGACCGCATCGTCGTCGGCGAATGTCGCGGCGGCGAAGCACTGGACATGCTCACCGCCATGAACACGGGCCACGACGGTTCACTCACCACGGCCCACGCCAATACGCCGCGCGACTGCCTGGCGCGGATCGAAGTGATGGTGATGATGGCCGGCCTCGACCTGCCGGTGCGCGCCATCCGTGAGCAGATCGCCTCGGCGATTCGTTTCGTCATCCAGCAAAGCCGCTTCTCCTGCGGCAGCCGCAAGATCACCTATATTTCCGAGATCACCGGCATGGAAGGCGAGACGATCTCGATGCAGGACATCTTCGTCTTCAGGCAGGAAGGCTTCGGTGCCGACGGCAAGGTCAAGGGCAAGTTTGTCGCCACCGGCGCGATTCCCGACTTCTATCAGGACCTCAAGGCGCGCGGCCTCGACGTTGATCTTTCCGTGTTCCAGGCGGGCCGAACACTGTGAACGTCATCATCATCGAAATCGCGGTAGTCGTCCTGCTGCTGGTGGCGGTGGTGGTCTGGCTCGGCCTGCAATGGGGCGACAAGAAGCTGGCGCAGCAGAAAGAGAGCCTGGCGAAGGAAGCCTCGACCACGCTGGCCGACATGTTCATCTTTCTCGATCCGCAAAAGATGTTCCGCTACAACGTCGCCGCGATGGTGGTGTTGCCGATCCTGATTTTCATTTTCACGCGCAACCCGCTGTTCGCCGGGCTCGGCCTGGTCGCTGCCTTCGTGCTGCCAAAATACTATGTGCGGCGCATGCGCAAGCAGCGTTTGAAGATGCTCGAAAAACAGCTGCCTGATGCGCTGCTGATGATCACCGGGGCGATGAGCGCAGGCGCCAGCCTCAACGTCGCCATCGAGTCGATGATCAAGGAACAGCGTCCGCCGGTGTCGCAGGAGTTTGACCTGATGGCGCGCGAGCTTCGCCTCGGCGTTGATTTCGATACCGCGCTCAAGAACATGGAAAAGCGCAATCCGCTCGCCGACTTTGCCCTTGTCATTGCCGCGATGCGAATTTCACGCGAGGTAGGGGGCAACCTGGCCGAAATTCTCAATTCGCTGGCCAGCACGCTGCGCGAAAAGCAGACCATGGAAGGCAAGATCACCAGCCTCACCGCGCAGGGCAAGATCCAGGGCATCGTGATGACCTCGCTGCCGCTGCTGGTGATGTTCGGTCTGACGCAGATCGAGCCCGTGGCGATGGCACCGTTGTTCAGTACCTGGCCCGGGTACATCACGCTGGCCGTGATCATGACCATGGAAGTGCTGGGTTATTTTTTCATCCAGAAGATCACTGCGATCGACGTCTGACGCTATCAATATGGCCAATACTCTTTTTGCCATCGTGATCGGTCTGCTGGTCGGTGCCAGCGTAATGCTGGCCTTCCGTTCGGTCAGCTCGCTGCGTTCTGAAGTGCCGAGCGAAGACCGTGAGTACATGGACCCGCTGCCACCCATGCTCAACATGGTGTGGCCGCTGATCACCTTCATCGAATACCACCTCACCGCGCGCTTCCCGCCCGACTGGCTCGAGTCCACCCACAAGCGCCTGCAGGAAACCGGCGTCGGCTATCTCATGTCAGCCGAGCAGTTCTACGCCGTGCGCGTCTTTGCCGCGATCGCGACGGTGCTGATCAGCTGGGTGGTGCTGTCGGCCATCGACTCGGCCACTTTCTTCACCCTGCTGCTGTTCGCGGTCGGCGGTTTCTATTTCCCCATGCTGTGGCTGCGCGACGTGCGCGAACGGCGCAAGAAGGACGTCATGCGCGCCCTGCCGGTGTATCTCGACTTCATCACCATGGCCGTCGAAGCGGGGCTCAACCTCAATGGCGCGCTCAATCAGGCGATGGACAAGGGCCCGGCCGGCCCGTTGCGCAACGAGCTGTACATGGTGGTGCGCGACCTGCGTGCCGGTGTTCCGCGTGCCGATGCCCTGCGCCGCATGGAAAAGCGGCTCGACATGGAAGAGATCACCAGCTTTGTCGGTACCGTGATCCAGGCCGAAAAAATGGGCGCACGGCTCGGCTCTGCATTGCGCGTGCAGGCATTGCAACGCCGTACCGAGCGCTTCCAGCGCGCCGAAAAACTGGCGATGGAAGCCCCGGTCAAGCTGATCCTGCCGCTGATCGTCTTCATTTTCCCCGTCACCTTCATCGTGCTGGCCTTCCCCATCGTGATGAAGTTCATGATGGAAGGCATGTTTTGAGGCGTGGCGCGATCCATCGCGTCAGCGACGGTGCATGTCTTGTCCCACCGCTTGTGCCAACAGTGTGGAAAACTGCCAACGCATGGGAACGCCTGCGCGGTCTGCTTGGCCGTCCGCCACTCATTGCGGGGCAGGCGCTGCTGATCGACCCCTGCCCCTCGGTGCACACCCTCGGCATGGCTTACCCGCTCGACCTGGTGTTTCTCGATCCGCACTATCGCGTGCTCAAGCTGGTGAGCCGCTTGTCGCCGCTGCGCTGGTCGGGTTGCCCCGGCGCGCGCGCCACGCTCGAGTTGTCGCCGGGCGCACTCGAGACATTGGCGCTCAGCAAAGGAGACACGCTGCAATGGCGCGAGGGCTGATCGCTGCCACGGCACTGCTGAGCGCCGTGTTGCTGCTCGGTGCCTGCTCGACGCCCACCGTGATCGGCGGCGACGTGTTCGATCTGCATCGCAACGCCGTGCTGGCTTACGAGTCCGGCGAAGACGCCCGCGCCGAAGCGCTCTATCAGGGCCTTGCACGCGCCGCGCCGAACGACGCCGAAACCTGGCTGCGCCTCGGCAACCTTTACGCCCGTTCCGACAAGCCCGACGATGCGGCCGATGCTTACCAGCATGCGCTGCTGCTCAACCGCAACGATCCGCGCGCCTGGTACAACCTCGGCCTGATCCGCCAGCGTCAGGCGCATGCCGCCTACATCCGCGCCAACCAGATCGCCGACAAGGACGACCCGGTCTACGCCAACACCGCGGCGATGATCGAAAAACTGGCGCCGCCCAAGACCGCGGCCGAACTCATCGATGCCGAGGCCAGGCCCGACGTCGCCTCAAAGTCAGATGCCGCAGCAAAATAAATCCGCACTGCGGCGCGCACGGCGCTCGGGTGGCCAGGCCACCGTCGAGTACCTCTACGTCATCCCCATCCTGCTCATCCTGCTGCTGGGCAGCCTGCAGTTCATCTTCATCTACGAAGCCAAGCTCGCGCTCAACTACGCCACCTTCGTCGCCACCCGCGCTGGCGCGCTGCAGAACGGCTCGATGGCGGCCATACAAAGCGGCCTCTATTCCGGCCTCGCCCCATTGTTCACGCACGGCACGGACCAGCAGGCGCTCAAGACCGCGCGCGCCTTCGCCAAGACCGAGTTGAGCAACAACAAGCTGGCGCTGATCACCATCGTCAATCCGACGCCGGATGCCTACTCCGGCTTTGCCGGCAGCAATGCCAATGCGCCCGATGACATGCCCAACGACAACCTGATGTATCGCGACCCGGCCGACCTGCAGGGCGGCATGAACGTGCAGGACGCCAATCTGCTCAAGGTACGCGTCACCTACTGCGTGCGGCTGGTGGTGCCCATCGTCAACCGCATGATCTACAGCTTCGTCGTCAAGCCGCCGGCCACGGCAGCGAAGATCGACAGCAGCACCTATCAGGGCACCAGCATCGCCGCGGCCGAACTGCTCAAGGCCACGCCCGGCACCACCGGCAGCGGCCTGTGCATCGTCTCCAGCGAACCCAACGATCCCAACTACACCTATCGCATCCCCGTGACTTCCGAAGCCGTGGTGCGCATGCAGTCGCCGTTTCAGGACCCCGGCGGCGGCAAATGGACGGCGCCATGAACACCCCTGTTGACGCCACCAGTGAGGAAAATGCGGACGCAACCACGGTCACAAGCGCGGACGCACCGACCGACACCCCCGTCAGCACACCGGCCACCCAGTCAACGCCGGAGCGACCGCGCCTGTTTTCGCTCTCGCAGCGCATCGGCCGCCTGCGCTATTTCGCCTACACCCTGATTGGCATGGTCGGCTGCGCGCTTCTGCTGGTGCTGATCTATTTGCTTGCCCTGCTGCTGCCAGTCGAGCTGGGCCGGATGATCTCGACCATTGCCTTTGTCCTGGTCAAGAGCCTTGTCATCCCGCTCATCGTGTTCACCCTGACCATGCGCCGCCTGCGCGACTTCAACCTCAGCGGCTGGTGGGCGTTGACCATATTGATGCCGCTGGTCACCCTGGCCTATCTTTTCATCCCCGGCACCAGGGGCGAAAATCGCTTCGGCCCGCCACCCGCCCCCAACCCGCCCAGCCTGCGCTTCATCTCCATCGCCATCCCCATCGCGCTGCTCAGCGTCTACTTCAGCCTCTATGGTGGCAAGGGCAGCCTCGACGGCAGCGCACCCGCGACACCCGGCATCAAGGCACTGCCTGCCGGGCCGGGATTGAAGGCGTATTGAAGTTGCGCATTGCGCACAGACCGAACGCTTCACCCACTCGACATAAACCGTGGCGGTGCGTATGCTGCGATGACGTTGGCGAATTCAACAATGGGGTGGAACACTAATGCGTGAACTGCAAACCGTGGTCTGTCCCCAATAACTATATGCAGCGCACGTAGCTTTTGACGCCTACATCAAGTTAGGCACATCAAGTCTATGGCCCATTTTCTTCGTATCCAGCTCTTCTAACATTAAGAACGAAATGAATACGTCCACCTTAGCCCTTCTCAATCAAGCCGGCCTAATCATCGGCTTTATAGGTTCTGTTTTACTTGCGTTCTCTGCTAAGGAAGGCATCCTTCGAAAGGATGGCTCCGTGGTTTTTACCGGCCTTGATTCGATGGACTCCCCCATAACCAATGAAAAGCGTGTTCGCTCGTCTCATTGGCGCAATCGGCATTTCACTCGGATCGGTTGGTTAATGTTGGCTTTGTCATTCGTCCTCCAATTTGCCGCGACACTTGGCTGAGCAACGCATAATGTCTATTCCTATGCTCAAGTACGCTCCCACTGGTCGTTGGGATATGTCTTCAGCGTGTTCCTTAGCTCCATAGTAAATGAGTACCTTCATTCATTAGCAACTTCACAGGGAGAATCAGCATGACCTTCGGTGAATCCATCAGCACCTGTTTCTCGAAATACGCAACCCTTGACGGCCGCGCGACACGTTCCGAATTCTGGTGGTGGGTGTTGTTCGTTGTGCTGGCCTCAGCCGCGACCGGTCTGCTGGGCAACGTGATCTCCGGATTGTTCTCGCTGGCCGTGCTGTTGCCGGGCATTGCGGTGACGGCGCGTCGCCTGCACGACATCGACCGCAGCGGCTGGTGGCAGTTGGTCGGTCTGATTCCGCTGGTGGGCTGGATCGTGATGATCGTCTGGTGCTGCCAGGAAGCGAAAGAACCGAACCGCTTCGGTTCGGCTGCTGCCGACTAGCGCATCGTCGCTGCGGCTGCCTGCATGTTCAGCGTCAGTCACTTCTACAACCGTCCGGTGCACGCGCTGCGCATTTTCGAGCGCGTGCTGCGCGAGCAGGGCGTGCTGGGCCGTTCGCTGCAGGCACTGAGCCATGTCTATTCGCTCGGCACCGGCATTCGTTTGCGTTTCGATTTTGCCGATTCGCCAGCGACTGCGGACTACCGTCTGGTCTATCGCCTCGGCTGGCTGCGCAGTGCTGCCGAAGTGGCCGAGGCGGGCTGGCAGCTGGATGCTGTGGTGCCGATGAAGGCGCTGTGGATTCCGATCGGTCATTTCTATTTGTTGGTGAAAGCTTCAACGCCTCAATGAGTACAAGCGCCGAGTCTCTGGTTTCCTGTCTTTGCGTGACCCGCAATCGCGTGCCGCTGCTGCGTCGTGCAGTTGCCTGCTTTCTGCAGCAGAGTTATCACCCGCGCGAGCTAGTGGTGGTTTTCGAGAGTGACGACGCAGCGACACGTGACTACCTTGCGACGCTCAACGAGCCAGCCGTTAGCAAGATCGAAATACCCTGCCTGCCGAAGCAGCGGCTCGGCACATTGCGCAATCTGGCGCTGGCCGCCGCACAGGGCCGCTATGTCGCGCAGTGGGACGATGACGACTGGTATGCCCCGGATAGGCTGACCGCGCAGATTGGCGCGCTCAGGCAAAGCGGCAGGTCGGGCTGCCTTCTGCCGCAATGGATCATTTTCGACGATGTCACCAAGCGGGCCTATCTGTCGGCGGTGCGCACCTGGGAAGGCAGCATGGTGGCGCTGCGCAGTGCCGTGCCGCCCTATCCCGATCTCGCCCAGGGCGAAGACACGCCGGTGATCAAGGGCCTGCTTGATGCCGGGCAGCTGGCTTTCGTGAACCAGCCGTATCTGTATGTGTATGTGAATCACGGCGGCAACACCTGGGACCGGACGCATTTCGAAACCAACCTGCTGCCTCACGCGCAACCGCTGCCGCCCGAGACTGCGACAAAAATTCGGCAGGTGCTGGAAGCGGGTGCTTCGTGTTGACGCGAGAAATCGTCTGGCCGGTGCGCCTGCTGGTCATGGCTTTGATTGCGCATGCGCAGACAGACGAAGCGCAGGCACGCAACATCAGGGCGGCGATATCAGAAAGCTGATGAAGATGATGGCGGTGCCGAGCACGACATAGAAGGTGCGCGCACCGTTGCGGCCGAAGCGGTCGACAAAGAACTTCGCCCTGCTGCTGTTGAAGAACCAGTCCCAGTCGAGGATGGCGGCGGCAATCGTCAGCAGGCCGATGAGGGCCGCGAGCCGGTTCATTGACCCTTGCCGCCACCTGCCGCCGAAGGTGAAGTGCGGCTGCATTCGCTTTCCATGTTGACCCCGCCGCTGCGCACTTCGAGCAGCGGCCGGTTCGCCAGCGGGCCGCCCTGATCGGGCAGGTCCTGGCCGCGAGCGGCATTGGGTGCGTCGATGCAGAGGCGCTGCTCGCCGGTGCTCACGCCACCACCGCTGCCGCCGCCGCTCGATCCGCCCGTGTCTGAGTCGTCGGCCATACCGGCGCCGGAATTCTTGTCGCCATCGGCATCGCCGCTGCCCGAGCCGCTGTCGCTGTCGCCATCGCCGGCGCCACTGTTGCCGCCCTTGCCGCTGCCGCTGGCACTGCCGTCACCGCTGTCGGCGCCGTTGTCGCCATCGTCGCCGGTCTTGCCGCCGTCGTTGCCACCCTTGCCGCTCTTGCTGCCGCTGCCGTCACCATCATCGCCGCCGGAAGCGTCGCCGCCCTTGTTGCCCGAAGCGCTGCCATCGCTGCCGTCACCGGAGTCGGCGCCACTGCTGCCACCCTTGCCGGAACCGTTGCCCGACCCGCTGTCGGAATCGTTGGCGCCGCCGGAACCGCTGCCCTTGCTGCCCGCGCCACTGCCGCTGCCGTCGCCGGAACCGGCACCGCCCGAGTCGCTGCCGCCACTGCCGGCGCCACTGCCGTCGCCCGAATCACCGGCGCCGCCCGAGCCGCCGCCGGAGCCGGAACCATTGCTGCTGTCATCCGTTGCGCCGCCGCTGCCACCACTGCCCGAGCTGCCGGAATCGCCGCCATCTCCGGAGTCGCTGCCGCCGCCGTTGCCACCGCCACCGCCGGCGCCGCCACTGCCGCTGCCGTCGCCGGAATCACCGCCGCCTGATGAGCCGCCACCCGATCCCGATCCGCCACCGTTGCCGCCGTCGCCGGAATCGCTGCCGCTGCCACCGCTACCCGAACTGCCCGAGCCACTGCCATCGCCCGAGTCGCTGCCGCCATCATTGCCGCCGCCTGATCCGCTGCCGCCGCTTCCGTTGCCGCTGCCGTCACCGGAATCGCCGCCACCCGATCCGCCACCGCTGCCGGAGCCGGAACCATTGCCGCTGCCATCGCCACCGTCGCTGCCACTGCTGCCACTTCCGTTACCACCGCCACTGCCGTCACCCGAATCGCTGCCGCCACTGGCGCCGCCATTGCCGGAGCCGTCGCCCGCACCGCTGCCATCGCCGCCGCCACTGCCCGAACCGCCGGAGCCGGACGAGCCGCTGCCGCTCCCGCCATCGCCGCTGCCGTTGCCGCTGTCGGCGCCATCGTTGCTGCCGGAACCGTTGCCACCGGTTCCGCTGCCATCGCTGCCATCGCCGCCGCCCGAACCGGAGTTGCCCGAACCGCCGCCGTTGTTGCCGTTGCCGCCACCGGAGCCGCCATTGTTGCTGCCGTCGCTGCTGTCACCGCCGCCACCATTGCCGCCATTGGTGCCGGGGCCGCCGCCGCTGCTCGGGCCGCCATCGCCCATGCCGCTGTTGGAGTTGCTGTTGGCCGGATCGCCGGGATCGTTGTTCGAATCGTTGCCACCGTTGTTGCCGGT
Organism: Betaproteobacteria bacterium; assembly: GCA_947478755.1. GTDB lineage: Bacteria > Pseudomonadota > Gammaproteobacteria > Burkholderiales > Rhodocyclaceae > Georgfuchsia. Next base: position 12,476 of record CANJXH010000001.1, read on the forward strand.
GTTGCCGTTGCCACTGCCGTTGTTATTGTTGCCGCCGTTGCTGTTGTTGGGCGTGTTGGCGGCGTTGTTGTTCACGCCGTTGGTGGGGTCGGGCGAGGGGTTGGCCGGGGGCTGGTTGTTATTGTTGTTGTTGGTGTTGCTGCCGCAGGAAGGCCCGGTGCAGCTGTTTCCGCCGCCACCGCCGCCGCCGCCGGGACTGACGGGGCCGCCGCCGTTGCCGGTGGGAGTGGACGGGTTGCTGCCGGTACAGGTGGCGAGGCTGGCGCAGCCGCTCCAGGTGCCGCCTGCCTTGCCGAAACCGAACAGCGTGGCGGGTGTGCTGTAGGCCGCGCCGCTGTTGTAGTTGCTGCGTGTGGCGTTCTGTGCCCACAGCGCGGTGTAGTTGAAGGCCGAACCTGCCTCGACGCGGTTGACGAAGGGATAGGTGGAACTGGCGGCGTTCCAGTTCTGCAAAGAGAACGTCGGCCAGAACACGCCAAAGCTGTTGAAGGTGCCGATCGACGTATCGACGTATCCCGTGGTCGACAAAATGATCTGGCTCAGCAGCGAGTGGTAGTGCGTGGTGTTGGGCGGCGTCAGTTCGGCATGGGCGAGACGCAGGTAGGCGCCGGTATAGGCGCGATCCGTGGTGCCGCTGAAGATGAAGGTGGTCTTCGCCTTGTCGAGCTTGTCGAGCAGGGCGAAGGAATAGTTGGTTTCGCTGGCGGCATAACCCGGCTCGATCCAGCCGATCCACATGGAGCGGTTGGTGGTGTAGGGGCTGAACATCACCGAGGTGGTGTTCGGCATCGTGTAGGCCGAGGCGCCGTTGATCAGGTTGAGCGTGTCCGCCACCAGATGCACCTGCTCGCCGGTGGCGTTGAAGCCGTAGCTGGTGACGGTGGGTGCGACCAGGCGCAGGTTGTACAGGTCGCCCAGCGAGTAGGCGATGACCTTGCTGGTGCTTTCGGCCGAGAGGCTGCGATAGCCCATTTTCAGGCCGAGGTCGGCATCGCTGCCGATATGGATTTCGCTGCTGGCGACGAGGTTCTTCACCTGCGACGGTACGCTGCTGTCCTGGTTCATCAGCGCCGGGGTCGAGCCGAAATACAGCGCCGCGGTCTGGCTGAACTGCAGCAGGGTCGAGCGCGTGTAGTTGGTCTGCGCCCAGCCGGCGCCGTACACGACGTCGAAGGCGTTATGCACGCCGATGGTGTTGCTCATGTGGTACGGCTGGAGCAATACCCGTGCGCCGTCCTTCATGTCCATGGTGCCGAACATGCTGAGGCTGTCGGCGCGGAACTGCAGGTAGTTGCCTTCCGACTTGCCGCCGAGCACCACCAGGCTACCGCCGGCGGTGAGATAGAAATCGCCGACTGGCGTTGGCGCACCACCGCCCTGATTGGTGCCGATGCCGAGCACCGTGAGCTGGCCCGTGTAGGCGCTGTTGTCGATCTGCATGTAGAGGCCGCCAGCGGCCGACAGCGACTTGACGTTGGTGCGCAGGTTGAAGGCACCCTTGCCTTTGGCTGCACCGAGGATCAGCGTCGAGCCTTGCACCACCACGCTCGAGTCGCCGGCATTGGTTGCGGCCAGCGCGTCGGTGTGTGTGGTGCTGGCGCCGACCGAGAGGTTGATTGTGGATGAGCCCTTGCTGTCGCCGACGATGCTCTTGTTGATGGTGAGCGCGGCGTTGCTGCCGGCGTTGGGGTCGTCCGATGCTGCGAGCAGGATGTTGTGCTGGTTCCACTGGGCATCGCCCCCGGCGACCGAGCCGGCAATCAGCGTGTCGGCGCGGGTGGTAATGCCGCTGATGGTCTTGTTGATGCTGAAGGCGTTGAATGTCTGCTGGTCGACGGTGAGCGGGCTGCTGGTGACGAAGCTGAGGCTGCCGTTCACATCGGCGGCGAGGTGGTTGACGGCGTTCTTGCCCAGCGACATGTCAAAGTTGCCGGCGCTGCCGAAGATCAGTAGGGCATCAGCAGTGATCGCGGCCTGGTTGCGGACCTGCGAACCGACCGGTTGCGAGTTGTCGTTGGCCCACTGGTAGATGCCGGAATCGGAATTGAGATAGACCTTGTGGCCGCTGGCATTGATCTGTTCCTCGATCATCAGGCCGGCGAGCGACTTGTTGGTCACGGAATCGACGTAGTCGGAGTAGGGCTTGATCGGATCGAAGCCGCTGAAGGTGCCGGTTTTCAGGTAAAGGTCACCAGTCGTCTTGATGCCGAGCAGTCCGAATATGTTGCCTACGGTCAGCTCATGCGTCGTGGTGAAATTGAACCCGTTGTGAATGTCGACGGCGAGCAGCTTGGTCGCAGCAGCCGAGAAGCTGGTGATGTTGTTGGCCTGGATGCCGAGGCCGTAGGATTTGATGTTGAAGCCCGCGGTGTCGATGTTGTAATAACTGCCACCGCTTTGGGCGAACAGCGCAATCTGCCCGCTGGTGCCACCGGTATTGTTGTAGTCGGTATCAATGGCGGCAGCCAGGGTAATGTTGCCATTGGCCTGCACCTTGCCAGGCGTGTTGTCGGTCCTGATGCCTGCCACACCGTTGATGGTGTCGATGGTGACCGATTTGTTGTTGAGGAAATCGAAGGACACGTTGTTTCCGCCACCGCCCGCGCCGCTGGTCACCACCGCCAGCTTGTTGACGCTGTTGGCGGTGCCGGACAGGCCTGCGTAATTGGTCGAGCGCAACACCAGCTTGTCGGCAATCACTGGCGCGTTGCCGTACTGCACGGCACGGTTGGACGTGATGTCGATGGTGGCGCTGCCGGCATTGACGGTGCCGTTGATGGCGCCATTGCCGAGCGTCAGCAGGTTGGCATTGATGAGCGTGAAGTCGTGGCTGTTGGTGTTGATGCCGGTGGTGCTGCCCACGACCTGCGTAAACAGGTTGGCGGAGCTGTTGCGCAAACTGAACACCCCGTTCAGGTCCGCTGCAATCGCGCCGATCGAGTTGACCATTGCATGCGCATCAACGCTGCTCGTCGACAGATTGACGTCGCCGCTGTTGTTGATGAGTTCGAGACCGTTGGTGGTGATGTTCTGCGACTGCGTCAGCGCGCCAACGGTTCTCAGTGTGAGCGTATTGCCGCCGGTACTGATGCCGTTTGTGCTGCCCGCGCTGCCAACGTCAAGCGCATCGGCATCGCGGTAGCTGATGCTGCCGGCGACATTGCCGGCCAGCGTATCGACATTGTTGCCGCTGCTGGTGAGCGATTGCGTGCCGCCGCCTTTAAGTTCCAGCGCCGCTGCGGCAATCGATCCGCCGGGTTGGGTGATGCCGCCAGCGCTGTCCAGCGTGACGGTCGCGCCGGTGGCGGTGATGTTGCTGTTCAATGTCATCGCGCCGCCGGATTGCAGCGATACGTCGTGACCGCTGCTGCTTATCCCGGTAGTGCCTCCGACGCTCCCGACACTGAAGGCGTTGGTGTCGCGATACGCACTGGTGTCGTTCGTGTTCATCGCTAGTGTGGTGACATTGTTGCCGGCATTGGTCAGTGTCACGGTACCGGCACTGCTGTCGACCTCAAGTCCGCTTGCCACAATATTGGCGCCCGCTTGCTGGCTTAGGCTGTCATTCACATTCAACGACAGATTGTTTCCGTTCGTGCTGACGCCAGTCGTGCCAAGAACGCTGCCGATACTCAGCGCTCCGTTGTTCTTGAAGTTGAGCGCACCGGTGACGTTGGCCGCCAGCGTGCCGACGGTATTCGACTTGTTCAGGGTGAAGGTTCCGCTTCCTGTCGCTGCCAACCCGGCGGCCGTAATGATCCCTGCCGCCTGATTGACTCCCCCGGCCGAGGAATTGAGACCGACAAACCCGGTGCCGGCAGCAATATTGTTCTGCAGCGTGATGCCGTTCGCTGCTTGAAGGATGATGTCGCCGTTGTTGGAGGTCAGCTTGCCGATGTTGGACAGCGAGCCAGTGCCGTTTGCCTGCAACGTGATGCCGCCGCCCTGCGTGCTGATTTCGTCATTGGCATCGTCGAAGTGAATGCCACCACTGGTGGTTGATGTGATGCGCAAGGAGTTGCCGCTGGTCTGCTGCATGTTGAGCAGGTTGTCGGCAAGATCCTTGACAGTGATCTGTCCTGTAGCCTCAAGCACGACGTTGGTGGTCGCGCCCAACCCTTCCAGTGTGGTCTCGGCAATGCCGTTTGTCGTCGTGCCGTTGGCATCCGCCGCGAGAATGGTGGCACCGCTGCCGCTCAGGTCGCCCGCGACCGCGGCGCCATCGGTGATGTTGAGTGTGGTCGGGTCAAGCAACAGGGTTCCCGTATTGCCTTTAGCAGCTGAAGTATTCGCTGTACCGGCAAACGTCAGCCTGGCGCCCGACACTTCGACAAAGCCGCCATTTCCGCCTTGCTCACCTCCGCGAGCACTGATGCTTCCCTGGTACATCGTGCTGCCGTCGCTCCAGACGGCGACCTTGCCGCCGTTGCCGGAATCCAGCGCATCCGCCTTGATGGTTGCACCGGACGCAATTGCTACAGCGTCGGCACGCACCTCGCTGCCAGCGCCATGGAAATCGCCGCCGATGTGGACCGTGCCGCCGCCCTTGTCGCCGGAGACGTCGATGCGCGACGTACCATCGAGCGTGATCGCGCCACCGTCGGCGAGCAGATACACCGCGCCGTCGTGTTCATCCACACCGCGCGCCTGGATCACGCCGCTGTTGTTCACCGCGCTGTTGGCCAGCGTGCGCGCGGTCGATGCCGTCATCACCACGCGGCCGCCATCGGCGAGCAGCTGACCGCTGTTGGCAACCCCGGCTAGTGCCGTGAGGTTGCGTTCGTTTAATGCATAGTTGACCAGGCTGTCGCCATTGACGTCGAGTGTGAGCTGTTGCGCCGAACCCAGCAGGATGGTGCCGAGCTTTGCTTCAACCACGCCACGATTCGCTGCATAGTCGCCGGCCAGAACCACGTAGCCACCTTGACGCGCCTTGATCACGCCATCGTTGACGACTTCCGCACGTGCAGTCGAATTGCTGGCACGAGTGAAGAGGTAATTGCCGGAGAGAAAGTCCGCGTCACGGATATTGAGCGTGGTGGCGACCAGGCCGCCGACATCCAGTGTCGCGCCAGCACCAAAGTAGATGCCATTGGCGTTGACCAGGAAGACCTGACCATTTGCGCTCAGATTGCCCAGGATGTTGGAGACGTTGTTTCCAATGACACGATTGAGTGTGACCGATGACGAGGACGGCTGGTAGAAGCGGACGCTGTCGCCACTGCCGATGCCGAAGCTCTGCCAGTTGATGATGGCCTTGTCAGTGGTCTGTGTGATGTTTTGCTGGCTGGTACCGACATTGCCGATGGTGGCGGACCCTGCGGCAACCTGGCCACCCGCGGGCAACTCGGCCTGCGCCCGGTTGGCCGCAAGCAGGGCCGCGATGGCCATTGTCAGAAGCTTGCGCTGATGCTGGCCCATACCCGGCCTTTCTCTCCATCGGCGGCATGAAAACGGCCCGCAACAGGAGTGGCAACTTCAAGCTTCACGGTGGTTTGCTGTGTCGGATACACGGTGAGTCCGACGCCGACACCGGTCAGGCTGTCCCAGGCATCCTTGAACCCCGGCGCCTTGTAGATAACCCGCCCGACATCGGCAAAAACGGACAATGATGCGGCCCGCGAAGCAATCGTCAGGCGGCGGCGAAACTCCAGCGTGCCTTGTGCTCCCGAGTCGCCGCGCAGTTCCGAAGCGCGATAAGCGCGAACACTGCCCGGGCCACCGATCGAAAACTTTTCGCTGTCAGGCAGGCGGTCATTGCTGAAAACCAGATTGCCGCGCAGGTAGACATCCCACTGCCGGTCAAGCGGTTGCAAGGTGCTACCGTCAAGTTCGACGCGCAACATCTCGGCATCCTGCTTGAGTCCATTCGAGTTCTTCTTGAGATTGCTGGCAAGCTGGATCGAGCCGTTGTTGGCCGAAGAATCCTCTTCCACGCTGTTGAACTGGTAACCCACCGTGGCGATGCGAAACCGTGTACTTGAAATGATGGTCTTGAAGGCACGCTGCTCAAGCTGGGTGTCACGGTAACCGATGGTCCAGGTGTCATTGCGACCGCGACTGCGCACCAGCGGAAACAGCAGGCCGACTTCCGCATTCTTTGCCAGGCCGTCCAGCCCCAGTGCGGCGAACACGCCGGACACGTCATAACGGACTTCCGACACGCTGGCAGTAAAGCGCAGGCCGTCGTGATTGACCGGCAGGCTGTAGCCAAGTTTCTGGTACCGCATCAGGCGCTTGTCCGTGGCCATTCCACGCACGTTCAACTGGTCGCCGATGCCGAGCGGATTGTTGATATCCAGGCTGGCATCTGCGCGTGTGCGTCCCGTTTCCTTGCGGCCGGCATTGTCGACATTGAGGTTGAGGTTGAACAAGCTCTCTTCAAGTTTGACCAGGATGTCTGAAGCGCCGAACTCGTTGCCGGGCACCATGGTGGCGCGAGCCTTCAGCCCCGGCAGATCATTCAGCAGCAGCAGGCTTCTTTCCAGCTTGTCGGTAGTGACCAGGCTCCCCGTCGTGAGTGGACGCATGTAGTCCCGCAACAACGTTGCGTCGTAACGCTTTTGCCCGGAGAACAGCACATTGCCGGCACGCCCTTCGACGACGGCGATGGTGACTGCGCCATCTTCCACTTTTTGTGCCGGAATCACTGCGCGCGCCAGGTTGTAGCCACGATCGTGATAAAACTCCGTGACGGCATCGGCAGCGACATTGAGGTCGTAGAGATTGAGTTCAAGGTCGACAAAACGTTCGACCACCCGCTTCAGGCGTTGTGCGGTAAAAGCGGTGTTGCCGACAAAGCGGAAGGCATGCACTTGAAAGCGCTTGCCGCGACGATCATGAATGGCCTGTCCGGGTTGGTCCGGCAGGATGATCTGTGCCGGGTTGTTTGCACGGTTGCGCTCTGCAGGCACGAGGCCGCGCACGCTGCCCGGGGTGGGCGGAACATCGGCGGCAAGGGCGACACCCGTCACCTGCAACAGTAGCCAGACGGCACTGCAACGGTTGAAAAAACGGACAGCGGAGCTCGGGGTGGGAAGCCTCACGTTTGGCGCTTTTTATTGGCTTTGCAAGCCGGAAAGTCATTCTACCCAATACCGCCTCTGTGAAGCCGATTGTCAAAGCGCGGCAAGCGGTCAAAGGCTAACCGGCGTCTGTGTGAATTGCTACCGAACGCAGCTTTCAGGCTTGCGTTATCATGCCCCCAACATTCCCTAGTCCGGCTCAGAGTTTGACAATCATGACCAACGATCTGGCGGCTGAATTCGAACAACGATTTCCTGCAGTGGCAGCCGAGCTTGGCCCGGACAATCTTGCACGCCTGCTGTCCGCTTGCTCCATTGTCAACCTGCCGCCGCGACGAAAGCTGTTTCGTGATGGCATGCCGGTCGATTCGCTTTACCTGGTGCTGGAAGGCGAGATGGCGGCCTCGCTCGAAGACAGTGGCAGGACCCTGGAACTCGGCCGGATCAAGCCGGGCGATTGGCTTGGCGAGGTGTCAGTGCTGAGTGGTGAAATGCAGGCCAGTTCGACGGTGACCACGATTACTCCTTGTCGCGCCCTGAAGATTCACGCACAGGATTTCGAACGTCTGGTGATTCACGACGAAGACATTGCCTATGCGCTGCTTGGACAACTGGTAGAGCTTCTCGCCGAACGTCTGCGCGAGTCGATTGCGACAGCGGAAAAACTTCACTGACATGGAACTGAAAACCTTCCTGCATGCGTTACCGGCCTTCGAGCGTTTCAGTGATCGTCAACTGGATGTGCTCGTTGCCAATCTCCAGATTGAGGAGTTTGCCGCCGGTGGCCAGTTGATCACGCAGGAGGAACAAGGACGGGCGATGTACATCCTTCTGTCCGGTGCAGTCAGAAGTTCCCGGGTCGATTCCGTTGGCGATACCGACATGGAGCCGGTTGATGTGCGTGATGGAGAGGTATTCGGCCTGTTGTCCCTCGTCGAAAACATGCCGGCGCCTGAAAGCTGCATCGCCGTCGGAGCGGTCAGTGTTGCTGCGCTGACGCCGGTGCGCTACCACTCGCTGTTTCTGCTTGCTCCCGGCATGGCACGCCAGCTGCAGTACATGGTCGCGGTGCAACTGGCGCGCGAACTGCAGATAAAGAACAAATCCCTGCGCAAGGGCATGGCCCTTGGCAAGCGCCCGTCATTTCTGGAACGTCTGCTCGGCGTATCGAGCTGATCGCCGCATGCTGCCGGGCCTCGAACAGTTGCTGGTGCAATGCGCACCGCAGGTTGCCCCGGATACCATGATGGCCATCATCCGGGTCGAGTCCGGCGGCAATCCGCACGCCATCAATGTCAATGGCAGCCAGCGCCTCGCCCGTCAGCCGACAAGCCGGCAGGAAGCCATCGGATGGGCTTCGTGGTTGATTGCGCGGGAATATTCGGTGGACATGGGTCTGGCACAGGTCAATTCCGGCAATCTGCAACGCCTGGGGGTTGGTGCGGCCCAGATGTTCGAGCCTTGCGACAACATCAAGGCCGGCGCGCGGATACTCTCGGAAAACTATGCAGGCGCAAGCAAGCGTTACGGTACCGGACAGAATGCCTTGCGGGCGGCCATTTCGGCGTACAACACCGGCAACTACCAGGGTGGATTCGCCAATGGCTATGTCGCCAAGGTTGACGCCAGTGCGGCGGCAGCGAGCAATGGCATCGCCCCGCCCCTGATTGCCAATCGACATCAGGCTGCATCTGACGCAGGCCGGCGAAAACAGGACGCCGAGCAGCGGGTGTTCGTGTATGGCCACGGTGGCGAGTATCAGGGCCTGCCGCGAGCGCAAGGAGAACCGCTGGTGACACAGGTCAGGCGCTAGTCTTATTGATAGCGCAATGCCTCGATCGGATCGAGTTGCGCTGCCTTCCTTGCCGGATAGAAACCGAAGAAGATGCCGACTGCGGCAGCGACGCCAAAGGCGATCAGTACCGATATGCCGGTGATGATGACCATGGTACCGGTCAGCACATTTACCAGAAGTGCGCCGCCAACGCCGATCAGCAGGCCGATGAAGCAGCCGACCACTGAAATGATGATGGCCTCAAGCAGGAATTGCAGCAGGATGTCCCGCTCACGTGCGCCCAGCGCCATGCGTATCCCGATTTCGCGAGTGCGTTCGGTGACCGAAACCAGCATGATGTTCATGATGCCGATACCCCCCACCAACAAGGAAATTGATGCGATCGCACCCAGCAGCATTGACATCACCCGGGTGGTCGCGGCAGCAGCGTTGGCCATGGCCGTCATGTTGCGCACCGTGAAATCGTCGTCCTGCCCGTCACGGATGCGGTGACGCTGGCGCAGCAGCGTGTTCATGGCCTTTTCTGCAGACGCCATCACTTCTGCTGACGTTGCCTGCACGTTGATGAATCGCACGGAGCCCTGGAACTGTGTGCCGAACACCTTTCGTTGCGCGGTAGTGAGCGGCATCAGGATGGTGTCGTCCTGGTCTCTGCCATCAAGGCTTTGGCCTTTTGTACCTAGCACACCGACCACGACAAAGGGGCTGTTGCGTACCCGTATGGTTTTGCCGACCGGGTCTTCGTCGCCGAACAGGTTGGTGGCGACGGTCTTGCCGATCAGCGCGACCCGCGTTGCCGAGCGCAGGTCAGAGTCCGCAAAGGGAAAACCTTCGGTTACCGGCCAGTCGCGCACGTCCAGATAGGCGGGTGTGGTGCCAAACGCCGAGGTGCTCCAGTTGTTGCTGCCGTAGACCAGTTGCGCCGAACCCGGATGCACCGGTGCCACGGTCAAGATTCCGGGAAGCTCGGCGATCGCATCCGCATCCGCGATGGTGAGCGTGGGTGCTGCGCCGCCGCCCATGCGTACCCCGCCAGCCGTCGTCGAACCGGAAAGCACGATGAACATGTTGGAGCCCATCGATTCGATCGACGCCTTTACCGACTGCTGGGCACCCTGACCAATGGCCATCATCAGCACTACGGCGGCAACGCCGATCATCATGCCCAGCATGGTGAGGAAGGTACGCAGCTTGTTCGCCAGCATGGCGATCCACGCCTGGCTGAGCAGGGTGGCTAGCATGGCTCTGCCACGGCCAGCGACATATCCCGGTCGTGGCCACCATCATGGACAATCAATCCGTCCTTGAAGCGCACCAGGCGCTTTGCGTGGGCGGCGACATCGGGTTCATGCGTGACCAGCACGATGGTGATGCCTTCCTGATTGAGTGCTTCGAACAAGGCCATGATCTCTTCGCTGGTTTGGCTGTCGAGATTGCCGGTTGGTTCATCGGCGAGGATCAGCCGGGGCTTGTTCACCAGTGCGCGGGCGATGGCCACCCGTTGCTGCTGGCCGCCTGAAATGCGGTTGGGCAGGGATTTGGCATATTTGCCGAGGCCGACTTTTTCCAGTTGTTCCTGCGCGGCGCGGCTGCGCTCCTGCTTGCCAACACGAGAGTAGACCAGCGGCAGCGCGACATTGTCTTCAAGGTTGATACGGGGCAACAGGTTGAAGCCCTGGAACACAAAGCCGATTGTCCGATTGCGTACCAGGGCAAGCTGGTCCCGGCCCATGGCCGCAACATGATTGCCATCCAGCACGTATTCGCCTGCGCTGGGCTTGTCGAGACAGCCGAGGATGTTCATGAACGTCGATTTGCCGGAACCGGACGGCCCCATGATCGCGACGAATTCACCCGGCGCGATGTCAAGATCGACACCCTTGAGCGCTGGGAAAAGCCCCGCGGCTGTCTCGTAGGACTTGGTGAGCCCCTTGACGTGGATCAGCATTGGCTTGACTCAGAACATCCGCATGCGCGGACCGGTGCTGACGCTGTTGTCCGTCGTCGGCAAGTTTTCACTGATGATGACCGTATCGCCCGGCTTGATGTCGCCCGACACGATCTCGGTATCGCGGTTGTCGGTGATGCCGATCTTGACGGTGACGGCTCTCGGTTTGTCATTGTCCAGCACATAGACCGTTCCGGTCCCGGGTTCACGTTTTTTCTTCTGTTTCTCGCCGGGCTTGCCGGTCTTGAATGTACCCGACTCGGAAGGCTTGAAGCGCAAGGCGGCGTTGGGAACGGTCATTGCGCTCTCACGCTGGTCCACGGTGATGTTTACGTAGGCGGTCATCCCGGGCAGCAGGATTTTTTCCGGATTGTCGACAGCGACCACGACGTCATACGTGACGACATTCGATTGCGTGGTCGGGTTGAGCCGGATCTGCCTCACGCTGCCCTTGAAGTTGCGGCTGGGAAAGGCGTCCACAGTAAAGCGCACCGACTGGCCTACCTTGATCAGGCCGATGTCGGCTTCGGCGAAGCTCGAGTCAATCTGCATCTTGGACAAATCCTGCGCGATCTTGAACAAGGTCGGCGTCTGGAAACTGGCAGCGACGGTCTGGCCGACATCGATCTGACGGTCGATTACGACACCGGACACCGGCGAACGAATCACCGAATAATCGAGATTGGCCCGATCCTTTCGCGTCAGTGACTGAAACTGCTCGACCTGCGCCTGTGCAGACTTGCGGGTTTGGGTGGCGGAGTCGAGATCCTGCTTCGATGCATACTCCTGCGCCAGCAGGCTCTTCATGCGGTTCTCGTTGGCCACGGCCAACTCCAGCGAGGCGCGTGCACTTTTCAGCGAGGCTTCGCTTTGCCCCAGTTGCGAACTGAGCACGACATCATCCAGCTCTGCCATGACCTGGCCTTTCTCGACATGGTCATTGAAATCGACGTGCAGTTTCTTGACCGTACCCGAGACCTGTGTGCCGACGCTGACCAGGATCACGGGATTCAATGTGCCATTGGCGGCAACACTCTGGGTGATGTCCTCTCGGTCGACGACCTGGGTCTTGTAGCGCGCTTCTGCGGCTTCGGTGCCGGCGCGGTATTTCCATACGACACCAAGGGCGACGACGAGCAAGGTCACCAGTAACAGGGATTTCTTGGACAGGATTTTCATGGTGTTTTTGCATCCGACAGTGACTCGATCAATCCGCGATCCAGCGAGCCCATGGCCTTCGCAAGGGATACGCGTGTGACATTCCAGTTGTACAAGGCCTGTACTCTCTGTTGACGCGCGCTGGCGAGGGCACTTTGCGCGTTCAGTACATCAAGAATGCTGCCCATGCCCGCCTTGTAACGCCCCAAAGCCATGCGCTGTGACTGCTCGGCACTGGCAAGCAGGTCGGCGCTGCTGCGGATGGTCTGGGTCGCAGTGGATAGCGCCTGATAGTTGTTCCATACATCCAGGCCTACCTGCAGTCTGATTGCTTCGCTTTGCGCGGTATTTGCCTGCGCCTGCGCCTCGGCAGCGCGGATTTTGTAGGTGGTGTCGAAACCTGAAAACAGCGGGATATTGAGCGTCAAACCCAGTGCGGTGCTTTTGGCGTCCGGCAACCCGCCACTGCGAACGTCACCACCACTGAGGCCCAGCGACACGCTCGGGCGACCGCTGGCACGTGCAACGTTGACGGCGGCTTGTGCAGCACGGGCGCGAGCTTCCGCAGCCAGCAGGTCGGGGCGCCGCCGCATTGCCTCATCAATCAGCTGCCTGATGTTGGCATCAAATTCGGCAGGTGCCGGCATGTCGCCTGTTGCCGCCAATTGCACGTCACTCGCCGCATTCAATCCCATCACGTTGGCGAGTGTGCCGCGGGCGGTTTGCAGATTGCCATCTGCGCTGATGCGATTCAGCAGGGCCTGCGAATGCGCGGTCTGTGCCTGCAGCTTGTCGGCTGGCGTGGCAACACCTACCTTGTATCGTGCATCGGCGGCGTTCAGACTTTCCAGCGCTGCCTTTTCGGCTTCCGCCGCTGCCGCGCCTGCCGCCTCGCTTGCCTGCAACTGGTAGTAGGCCTTCACCGCGTTCAGGAACAGGGCCTGTACCGTGGCATCCTGAGTCGCATTGGCGGCTGTCAGCAACTCCATCGCATTGGTCATGCTTGCCTCGCGACCGCCAAAGTCGTAAAGCAGCCAGGACAGCGACAGATCGTAGTTGCGCTGATTGCGATCGACAGGTGCCAACAGGGTACCGCCACGATTTTTATTGCGGCTTGCCGACAGGGAAGCGTCGAGACTGGGCAAGTACGCAGCTTTGGCACGGCCGACGTTGGTCGCTTGCGCGCGCGCGTTGGCCCAGACCTCTCGCGTTTGCGGGTTGCCGCAAAGGGCGCGATTGACGACGTCGGTCAGGAAAAAGGGTGCCGCGCCAGGCGCAGAGCAGGGCTGCAACTCGCCGTCTTCCGAGGGCGCCAACGCGGTTGGCGGTTTCAGCAGATCGGCAGTCGAGAAGGGATCATTCAGCCCCGCTGCCCCTGCCGGACTGACAAAATTGGCGCAGAATGTGACGCAAATTGCGGCATTAATTAACGGACGTATCAACATGACAGTAGTGTAATGGCCTCCCGCTCGGCTGTAAGCACTGTTTTGTTACCGTTAGTTAGCCTTGCTGTTTCAACCACTGGAGCACGATACATTCAAGGTCATGAAGTCTGCCAAATGCCCACTTTGCAATGATGCCGGAGGAGAAATCCTGTTTGAGGATGTCCTTTGCCGCGTCATTCTGGTGGGTGGCGACGAGGGCAGGGCTTTCCCCGGCTTTTGTCGGGTCATCTGGAACCATCACCAAAGCGAAATGAGCGACATGTCGGCCAGCGAGCAGCGCCACCTGTTCAATATCGTCATGGCAACCGAGCGCGCCGTCCGCGACGTGCAGCAACCGGACAAGATGAATATTGCCAGTCTTGGCAACGTGGTTCCGCATGTGCACTGGCATGTCATCCCGAGATGGGAAGACGACAGCCATTTCCCCGGGCCGATATGGGCTGCGGTACAACGACAGGGGGCATTGCGTGGTGAGGTCGACGTTGGCGCTTTGCGGCGACAGCTCGTAAGACAACTGGACGCAGGAGACATCAGCTGATGACATTCAATCTTCCTCCCCTTGACGAGACGGCCACGCCCCTGTTTGCCAATATTGCCGATTGCAAGCGCTGGCTGGGTGATCAGACGCTGACCAATCCAGGCTTGTTGCAGCGCCAGTTGTGCGAGCAACTCGACAAACTCAATCGGAAAAAGATTCCTCTGCGGGATCGATTCGATGTACTTGAAGGATTGCACGTACAGATTGCCTATGTGCAGGAAGAGGTATCAAAACGCTTTACCGCCAAATCATTTCCGTACCTCGCGGCGGAAGCGGAAGCATTCGCGGCCAACATGATGCTCTGGCAGGCGGTGACGGTCGGCTATCTGCGCTGTCTTGAGGATGCCGCCGCATCGGGCGCATCGCCGAATACCCTGGCGACGCTCGTCGAGCGCGCGCTGGTGACGCTGCATGCCTGTCAGCTCGATCGAGTGCGGGGTTTTTCGCAACCCGATGCCGAGCACTGGTCGCGCCTGCACCGGCTACTGACGTTTGCCGAGCAGAACAAGATCGCGACCACGGCCATCGGCGACAAGGTGAATTACGGCGAGCAGGCGGTGACGCCGCTGGCGGTCTATGCCGAATCAATGTTGCTGCATGCCGCCAGTGCCCACGAGTTTTCTGCGCGCCCCTTGAACTGGGTCGTCCGCTGAGCACGGCGTTGGGGTGGCAAGCTGTCCCTGCGGACTGAGCCGCCTGCAGACCTGCAGGCCGTGCCTATCAATGTCGAGCTCGACTCCGCGCTACCGCCCAGCCCTTTCCCGATCAAGGGCAACGCGCCGCGCTTTCTCGATACCGGCGAACTTGCCAAAAGCATCAAGACCCGACTCGCCGCGCTGGCAGAGGGGCGTTCGCCAGCCGAGCTGCAACTGGGTGAAGACTGCAGCCAGCCTGCCTGTGAGCATATGTTGCAGCGCCTGTATCAGCGCTGGTGCAAGGGCGGGATGCAGCGTCCGACCGATCGTCGTGCGGGCAGCGGCAAGGTTGAGCTGGCGGCAGGCAGCGATGCGATCTGGTTCCAGATCACCGGCAATCCCTTCAAGCAGCCGCGCGCCGATGTCGCCATGCTGCGCCGGGAGCGCGAGGAGATCGCGACATTCGGACGGGTATCCGAGCGCCACGATACGCAGATGGTCGAGGTCGGGAGGATGCGTGCCGAGCCCGACTGGGAGATCATCAACGAGGCTCCTGGTGGCCTGCGGCTGCTCAGGGCCACCATGAACGCCGACAGCGTCCGTGTTGGCGTGGGACAGCTGATTGCCGTCAGAAAGCCCGGTGCAAGCGGTTTCGCACTGGGCAGCGTGCGCTGGCTGATGCTTGACGAAGACGGTCGGCTGCATGCAGGAGTACATCTGTTGGCCGGAACAATCCAGGGAATCGCCATTCGCAATGCTGGAATCAATGCCACCAAGGATCCGTGGCGGCCTGCTTACGTTTTGACGGCAGATGCTGCGAGTACCCAGCTGATATTGCCTGCAGGAACTTTCAAGCCGGGGCGTGTCCTTGACGTCGAAGGCGGTAGCGTGAAGCAATTCAAGCTTGCATCGCAGATTGAGCGCGGTGACGATTTCGAGCGCGTCGCTATCGGTTGATCCACTTTTGACGGATTCGCTGCAGGGCAGAATGGCAACCCCGGTGATTGACCGCAGCTGGCGTAAAATCCGCGTATGGCCGGCTTGCAGCGTAATTCCCCAATTCCTACCGAAATCAAACTGCATCAGAAATCGCATCTGATGGAGGTTGCATTTTCCGATGGCGCCGTTTTTCGGCTGCCTTATGAATTGTTGCGGGTATTCAGCCCCTCGGCCGAGGTTCGTGGGCACGGACCGGGGCAGGAGGTACTGCAGACCGGCAAGCGCAACGTCGCCATTACCACTGTCGATGCCGTGGGCAACTATGCGATCAAGCCGGTGTTCTCCGATGGCCACGACAGCGGAATCTACTCCTGGGATCTGCTTTATCAACTCGGTGCCGAGCAGGACCGACTATGGCAGGAGTATCTGAGCCGACTCGCTGCCAAAGGCCTTGACCGCGATACCGACACCACCAAAGTGAGCAAGCCGCCTGCAGCGGCCCATGCTTGCGGAAAGCACTAGATGTCCGATACCCATTTTGGTTTCAAGACCGTAGCGGAGGAAGAGAAGGCCAGGCGCGTTGCCGGCGTTTTTTCTTCTGTCGCGCAAAAGTACGACGTGATGAACGACCTGATGTCGGGTGGCCTGCATCGCATCTGGAAGCGTTTTGCCATCGAGCTTTCCGGCGTTCGCCCGGGACATCGCGTGCTCGATGTTGCGGGTGGTACCGCTGATCTGTCGCGGGCCTTCATCAAGCGCGCTGGTCCGTCTGGTCAGGTATGGCTCACCGATATCAACAATGCCATGCTGACAGTCGGGCGCGACCGCCTGATTGATGCCGGCATCCTGACACCCACGGCACAGTGCGATGCCGAGAAGCTGCCGTTTCCTTCGGACTACTTCGATTGCGTCAGTGTTGCATTCGGACTGCGCAACATGACCCACAAGGATCAGGCGCTGGCGGAAATGCACCGGGTGCTGCGTCCGGGGGGGCGTCTGCTGGTACTGGAGTTCTCCAAGGTGTGGCAGCCGCTGGAGAAGGCCTATGACGTATATTCGTTCAAGGTGTTGCCCTGGCTGGGCGAGAAGGTAGCGCAGGATGCCGAAAGTTATCGCTATCTTGCCGAGTCGATCCGCATGCATCCCGACCAGGAAACGCTGAAGGGCATGATGGAGAGCGTTGGTTTTTCGCGCGTCGAATATTTCAACCTGACAGCGGGCGTCGTTGCGCTTCATCGCGGCTACAAGCTCTGAACATGTTTTCCGCGCAATCCCCTTCGATCGGACTGATCGCAGCCATCAACCATGTGTTCGATCAGGCCGACTGGGCGCGCGATAGGCTGCAGCCCTTTGCGGGCCGCAGCGTGCGGGTCGCCATGTTTCCGTTGTCGTTCACCTTCTCCATCGGCAGCGACGGGAGACTGCTCGCCAGCAGTGCCTCCCCGGATCTCGAAATCGTGCTGCCGGCAGAGGCGCCTTTCCTGGCCTTGCAGGGCAACGAGCGGGTGATGAAGTCCGCCGACATCAAGGGCCCGGCTGACCTGGCCGATGCGCTTGGCTACGTGCTGCGCAACCTGCGTTGGGACATCGAGGAAGACCTTTCACGGGTTGTCGGCGATATTGCCGCGCACCGCATCGTTGCTGTGTTGAACGCCTTTGCCAACTGGCAACGCCAGGCTGCACGCAATCTTGGCGAAAATGTCAGCGAATACCTGATCGATGAGAAAAAGGCCCTGGTCAAGCAATCGGAGGCTGCGGCCTTTGTCGGCGAAGTAGAGCAATTGCGCAATCAGTCAGCCCAGCTGGAGGCCCGGGTTGAACGTCTGACGCAGCGGTTCTGATAATTCCGTTTTCATAAAATGTTGTCGGATTTGTTGTCCGGGGGGCTTTCCGGTGGTAGCCTTGCCCTTGCAATCAGTCCCGAAACTGTCACGGAGAAAAGCACATGAGCATGGTTACTGAATTCAAGGAGTTTGCCGTCAAGGGCAACGTCATTGATCTCGCTGTTGGCGTGATCATCGGTGGCGCATTTGGAAAAATTGTAGATTCGGTGGTCGGCGATCTCATCATGCCGATCATCGGCGCCGTGGTCGGCAAGCTCGACTTCAGCAGCCTGTTTGTTGTGCTCGGTCAGAATCCGGACAATCTCACCGCGCTGGCGGACCTCAAGAAAGCCGGCATTCCCGTTCTGGCCTATGGCAGCTTCATCACCGTGGCAGTGAACTTCGGAATCCTGGCCTTCATCATCTTCATGATGGTGAAGCAGATCAATCGCCTGAAACGCGAAGAGCCGGCAGCCCCCGCAGAAGCACCGGCCACGCCCGAAGATATCGCGCTGCTGCGGGAAATTCGCGACTCCCTGAAGAAATAGCCGGATCAAAGCCAAGCCGGACCCAGGGCGAACAGGCCTCGGTCCGGCACCTGCCGCGGGTATACTGACGGCAATGAAATACGCGATCATCCCCGTCACGCCATTTGCCCAGAATTGTTCACTGCTGGTTTGTGATCAGACGCAGCAAGGCGTAGTGGTCGATCCCGGTGGCGACATCGAACGTATTCTTGCCGTTGCAAAAAAGGGCGGGGTCACCATCGAAAAGGTATTGCTGACCCATGGCCATGTCGACCATGCATCGGCTGCGGGCACATTGGCCCGCCAGCTTGGTGTCAAGATCGAGGGCCCGCATCGGGATGACCAGTTCCTGATCGACAACCTGCCAAAGCAGGCAGCGAGCTACGGCTTTCCTCCGGTCGAACCCTTCCTGCCTGATCGTTGGCTGGAGCATGGCGATACGGTGACCTTCGGCCAGCAGACACTGGAAGTGCTGCACTGCCCCGGGCATACGCCGGGACACGTCGTGTTCTACAACCGCCCGCCGAAATTTGCCGTGGTCGGCGATGTGATCTTCGCCGGATCGATTGGCCGTACCGATTTCCCGCGTGGCAATCACGATGACCTGATTCGCTCCATCCGCACCAGGCTTTTTCCTCTCGGCGATGATGTCGAGTTCATCCCCGGCCACGGTCCGAATTCGACCTTCGGCCAGGAGCGTGAATCCAATCCCTATGTTGCCGATGCAAACTTTCCCTGAACGCGGCTGATGAACATACTCAAGCGGGTCGCCATCGTTTTCGCCGCGCTGCTGTTGCTCGCGGCAGCAGTGTTTGCCTATCTTGCAGCCACCTTCGATGCGGCGCGCATCAAGCAGGAAGCCGCTCAGGCAGTACTGGCCAAGACCGGGCGCACGCTGACAATCGAGGGTGATCTCGCGCTCAAGTTCTGGCCCAGCCTCGGGGTGGATGTGGCCCGCGCCTCGCTCTCCGAACACGAGAGCAAGCAGTTTTTTGCCTCACTGGATGCGGCTCATGTATCGGTACGCGTCTTGCCGCTGCTCTCGAAAAAAATCGTCGTCGACAGTGTTGATATTGATGGCCTCAAGCTGACGCTGGTCAAGGATCGCGACGGCCACCTCAATATCGATGACCTGCTTGGCAGCAAGCAGCCAAGTGGTGCCACTGCACCGCCACCCGAGTTCGATGTGGCCGGCATCCACATCAACAATGCGCAACTGACCTGGCGTGACGAACGGGCAAACAGCACGCTGAAAATTGCCGATCTTGATTTCGTCACCGGGCATGCCGTTGGCGGCAAGGACGGCTTGACTGTCGATGGACTCAGGCTGTCTACCGCCGGCAAGCTCGATGCCGACAGCTTTACGCTTGCACTCGACGTGCCGGGCATTACGCGCAAGGGCGAACAGTTCAGTGCGGTGAAAGTCGGCATCAAGGCCACGCTTAAAGGTGCGGCACGCAACGCGGTCGTCAGTCTGGATCTGAGCAATATCGAAGGCACCTTGCAGTCACTGAAGATGGGTGGGCTTGCACTGGGCCTTGATGCAGCAATGGGGGATAAAAAAATCAAGGGCAGTCTCGCCACGCCTCTCGCGCTGGATATGGAGTCGAAGTCCCTGCTGCTGCCAACCATTTCCGGTGGGTTTGATGTCGACATGCCGGGCTTGCCTGCCCGACCACTGCGGTTGCCCATCAGTGGCCGGATAAAGGCCGAATATGGCAAGCCCGCAGTGAGCGGCAATCTCTTGACCGCCTTTGATGAAACGCATATCGACGCGCGCTTCAATGTTGTATTTGGCGCATCTGCCAACATCGGCCTGGAGCTGGATATCGACAAGCTCAATGTGGACAAATACCTGCCGCCCACGGCTGACAAGCAGGCGGATGACCGTGTCGATCTGTCGGCTTTGAAACGTCTCAACGCCAGCGGCACATTGCGTGTGGGTGAGCTGCAAGTCAAAAACATCAAGGCGCGCAATGTAAGGGTCAGTTTCAATGCGGCGCACGGCAAGGTCGATATCGCCCCGCATTCGGCTGACCTTTACGGCGGCCAGGTCAGCGGTTCTGCTTCACTCAATGCCAGCAGCAACCGCATCGCGCTGAAAGAGTCGCTGCGCGGCATCAACGTGGATCCGCTGATCAAGGACATTGCCGGCAAGGAAATGATCGAGGGCCGGGGCGATGTCTCGCTCGACATTGCGACCCAGGGCGACACTGTCACGGCGATGAAAAAATCACTGTCCGGCACGGCCGGCGCGGTGCTGCGCGATGGCGCCATCAAGGGCATCAATATCGCGCAAACCCTGCGCAGCGCCAAAGCCAAACTCGGGGGCGATGTGACGCAAGCCGCGAGCGCAACGGACAAGACCGACTTTTCCGAGCTCAGTGCCTCGTTCAAAATCGCCAATGGCGTTGCTCGCAATGATGACCTCGCGGCCAAGTCGCCTTTTCTCCGCCTCGGCGGCAATGGCGACATCGATATCGGCAACAGCCAGCTCAACTACGTGCTCAAGGCATCGGTGGTTGGTACTGCTGCCGGGCAGGGCGGCAAGGAAACGGATGCACTCAAAGGCCTTACCGTGCCGGTGCGGGTGAGCGGGCCGTTCGATAAACCCGCCTTCAAGCTTGAACTGGCCAATCTGGTGAGCGATGCTGCCAAAGCGCGTCTTGAAGACAAGAAGCAGGAAATAAAAGAGAAAACGCAGCAGAAAGTGCAGGACCAGTTGAAGGGCAAGTTGAAAGGACTGTTTTAAACATGAGCGATACCGACCTGAGTCATCTGTTCGAGAACAACCGCGATTGGGCCAAGCGCATTCGCGCCGAAGATCCCGAGTTTTTCGGCAAGCTTTCGCATCTGCAAGCGCCCGAGTATTTGTGGATCGGCTGCTCCGATTCGCGCGTGCCGGCCAACGAGATAACCGGCCTGCTGCCGGGTGAAGTCTTTGTACATCGCAATATAGCCAACGTGGTGGTGCATACCGACCTCAACTGCCTGTCGGTGATCCAGTTTGCGGTGGATGTATTGAAGGTGCGCCACATCATGGTGGTCGGCCACTATGGCTGCGGCGGCGTGCGTGCGGCGCTGCATAACCAGCGCCTCGGCTTGATCGACAACTGGCTGCGCCACATTCAGGACGTGCGTGACAAGCATCGTGAGCTGCTGGCTGGCGGCAGCGATGAAAGTCGGCTTGATCGGCTGTGCGAATTGAACGTGCTGGAACAGGTGGTCAATGTCGTCGAAACGACCGTCGTGCGTGACGCCTGGACACGTGGTCAGCCACTTACCGTGCATGGCTGGATCTACGGATTGAGCGACGGACACTTGCGCGATGTCGGCATCATTGCGTCGAGCATGGATGAACTGGAGCCGAGCTTTCATGCGGCACTGGCCAAGATCGCTGCTGCCTGATCGGGTATTGAAGCAGCAATGAGCCTTCGCCTTGGTATTGATCTTGGTGGCACAAAGATAGAAATCATTGCGCTTGATGGCGAGGGCAGCGTGCTGCTGCGGCAGCGCGTGCCAACACCGCAGAATGACTACATGGCGACGGTTAACGCAATTGTCGCGCTGGTCGAAAATGCAGAAGCCAAGCTGGGCCGGCGCGGATCATTGGGGGTAGGTATTCCCGGCGCAGAATCCGGTGTAACCGCCACGATCAAGAATGCAAACTCTATCTGCCTGATCGGCAAGCCATTGCGCCAGGATTTGCAAACCCTGTTGCAACGAGAAGTCCGCCTCTCCAATGACGCCAACTGCTTTTCCCTCTCGGAGGCAACCGATGGGGCCGCTGCGGGAGCTCCTGTCGTGTTCGGCGTGATCATCGGTACCGGCGCCGGTGGTGGCATAGTGATCGATGGCAAGGCGGTGGTAGGCGCAAACGCGATCGCTGGAGAATGGGGACACAATAGAATGCCGGGTGATGAAGCGTTCCTGCCCCAATGCTATTGCGGGAACAGAGGCTGCATCGAAACATTTTTGTCTGGCCCAGGAATGTCCGCCGATCATCAGCGAGTTACCGGCGAAGTACTTGTCCCCAAACAGATTGCCATCAATGCCAATGCCGGAAATCCCGGTTGCGAAGCTACGCTGCAACGATATGAGGCGCGTCTGGCTTTTGCCTTGTCACAGGTGATCAATATTCTCGATCCCCATGTGGTTGTTCTCGGCGGCGGAGTGTCGAATATTGATCGGCTCTATGTCAATGTACCCACGCTGTGGCAGAAGCACATTTTCACCAATCAGGTTGTCACCCGTTTGCTCAAAAACCGGCACGGTGATTCTTCCGGCGTGCGTGGCGCGGCATGGCTATGGGAGGAGCGGAAATGACATCAGTCAATCAAGACCGCCCTTCAAGACGGAATGTCAGAGGTACCAGCACGGTTGATTCGATGTTGTCACCGGCTTGGCTTGCAGGTATGAATCTCCAGCGCTTCACGGTTTCGAGCGCAGCCTGATCAAGGCTTGCTGAGCCACTGCTGTTGCGGACCTCGACTCGGATAGGGCTGCCATCTGCATTTACCATCACGGATAACAGAACCTTGCCTTGTTCACCCTTGCGCCTTGCCATTGGAGGATAGGCAGGGATGGGATTGTTCAGATAGGCAGCATCGAAACGCGGTGGTATGACGACCGGTACTGACGCCACAGGCGCTGCGGAAACTGTTGGTGCGACATCCTTGTTCTTGGTAACGGTTGCCGCCGACATCGCCAGGTCAGTAGTGGGCAACGAAGGGGCCTGCAAAGATGGCAAATGGTTTTGCTGCCTTTGGTGTCTCAACGGCGCTTGATCGGGCTTGTGCAGCTTTGATTCCAGCATAGGGATTTTGACAATGCTTGCAATGAGAGGAGCCTGAGTCGTAATTGCGGGGGTAGGCGGAATGAAGAGCAGGAATGCAATCACGGTCCCGTGCAGCGCGAGCGAGAAAGCGATTCCACAATTCAGCGGTTTGTTCCGGGATGGCAAGGCTAACCTGCCTGAGAAGTAGTGCATCATCTGCGGTAACGGGAAACAAATATCCACAATCCCAAAACAGCAACCATCAGATTGCCAAGGCCGAACAGGGCCATGATGAAATCCCGTGCATCCTTGCCGGCAAAGTCGAGCCAATGGAATTTGTGCAGGTAGGCAAAGCTCCAGCCCTCCCAGCGATCACTGTCGCGAACTACGGTAGCCAGTGCGCCGCTGCCTGTTTCGACGTAATAGGCCGCATGGTCAGGCGTTGCATAGTCCACGCGCCACACCGGCAGACGTTTATTGAGAAAACCGTATTCGCCTTCAAACTGCGTAATGAAAGATGTCTTGACGATGTTGCTGTCCGGCAGCCCGTTATATTGTCGGGCCAGGCAGCGTGCGTGCAACGATTCTGCATCGGCCAGCATGACATCGTTGTCGCTGCGCAGGTAAAGGGTTTGTGCATGCATTTGCCCGCCCGGTTTAACTCTGTGATCGTGTTCGACCGCGGGCTCGATTGCATGCGACCGATCAGACTTGTGCCCCGAGGCTGCGTGCAATTGATAGTAAGTCTGACCATCCAGATTGATGGCAAATACTTCTTTCCATGCGCCATGTCTCATGGCGCCCGGCAATTGAAGTTCTGAAACCGGCAGGCGTCCGATGAGCGGCGCTGGCGTTTCACGCGACTCGCTCCCGAGCAGGTGCCACAGGCCGCTGAGGGAAAAGGTGAGCGAACTGACCGCGACAGCAATACCTAAGGTACGGTGCCAGCGTCTCGAAGGGAGATGCTGCTTGCGCAAACTGCTGCGTTTCCACAGGGATCCGTAAATCAGTATGCCGGACGATGCGCTCAACAATGTAGTGAGCAGCAACAAGGTGATCAGCGATTTGCGCAGTGGGTTTTGCGCGCCATCGGTACCGACAAATTCCCAGGTGTGGAGCAGGCGAAACAGATCACCCAGTGTCGCCTTGGTGTCATCCACCAGCCCCGCAAGACGTGGCGGGCTGGTTTCGATGTAGGCGCGAAGATTGTCTTTGCCGGCATCGTCGATGCGCCACACCGGCAGCAGGCGATTCACCGACAGATAGTCATCGTCGAAACGCTCAAGCAAAACAGGTTTGGCGGTGCTGTCATTGCCGGTGAAATGCTTCGCCAATGCCTTTGCATACAGCGCATCGGCGTCCGGTGTTTCGCTGCCGCTGTTTGCGTCGAAATATCTGCGCCGGGGATCGCCCGGCAGGCTGACTTGATAGAACACCTTGTCATCCCAGTCGATCACGCGCAATGCGGCGACTTCGTCGATACCTGCTCGCGCCAATACTTCAGCCGGTGCGAGCGCCTTGTGCAGGCTGATTTGCGCAGCCGGCGGGCGCATAGCCACCGGCTGCGGACTGATGCGCGACATGATCGGATGCATCACACCACTCACACCCCATGACATCACGGCGAAGCAGCACAGCAGCCCGAACCAGTGGTGATAGCGGAAAGCTGCGCCGGTCAGGCGCTCTGCCCAACCGGCTTTGATGGATGAGGTGGCGGAGGTGGCGGAGGTGCTCATTTCGCCTTGGCATCAAAGGTCCAGGTCAAGCCGACCATGAAGCTGCGCGGTGCGCCGGCGCTGTACTGGTTTTTTGTGTTGGGGCTATAAACGCCGACGCCTGAGAACGAACTCGATGCCGAGTCGGCATAGCGCTCATCGCCAAGGTTGCGTCCCTGCAGCCAGGCTTCCCAACCTCGGGAGAACTGGTAGCTGCCACGTGCGTTGAGCAGAGTGTGGCCACCATAACGGATGGTATTGGCATTGTTCATCCAGTAGTCGCCGAGATTGACCACTTCCACTGCTATGCGAGCATCGGCTACCGGCTTGTAGCCGAGCTCTGCCGTGGTGATGTTGCTCGGGGCTTGCGGCATCTCCTTGCCGCTGTAGTTGAGGGCAGGCGAGGCCTGGTACTTGAGAAACCTGTGCGTTGCGATTGATGTGCCAAAGCGTGCATCAAAGGGGCCGCCGTCATCCCAGGTCAGGCCCAGTTCAAGGCCGCTACTGCGGGTGCGTCCGGCATTCTGGTTGATGCTGTTGCCAGGTGCGATGGTGAAGCTGACGATAGTGTCATGACCGTCAAGCCGGTACAGCGCCGAGTCGAGCTTGAGTGCGCCGCCGAGGAAGGCAGCGCGCAGGCCGATTTCATAGTTGTCGTAAGTGGCCGGCTTGAGATTCGGGATCGCGAGTTTGCTGTAAAGCTGACTGACTTCCGGCGGTGTAAAGCCCTCACTGAAATTGGCATAGAGACTCGCGCTGTTATTCAGCGCGTAGGTGGCGCCAATCTTCGGGCTGAAGCGGGCGAAGCTGCGCTTCTCATTGGGGGCGCCAAAATTCGCGCTTCCACCCGGCGCCAGGTTGTTGGTGAAGTCGTAAGTGATGTCATCCGAACGGCCGCCGACGACCACCCGTGTTTTTGCCAGTGGCGTGAATTCCCACTGGGCGAAGTACGCGGTGTTGACAATATCCGCCTGGTAATCGCGCCTTCCCAACTGTGTTGCCGACATCGTGTAGCTGACATATTTGCCGGTCGCGACATTGCGCGTGATGGCAAGGTTGTCGCTGACGTAGGGGTTGTCGCTGTGATCGACATAAACACCGGCAACCAGCCGTGAAGCCATCCAGCTGAATTCCTGCTGGTGCTTGATGTCGACACCGATCGAATCGACATGGTTGTTGTTTTTAGTGCCGTTGCAGGTTGCGCCGACGCAACCGGTAATGGTGTAGCTCGGTATCTGGCCGTGATCGTTGCGACGGGTGAAGGCGGTGATCGTGGTCAATCCGTTGGCGATGGTCTCACCCTCCCACGCCAGATTGGCGCGCGTGGTCTTGTCCTTGCGGTAGGTGAAGGTGTTGATGCTGTAACCGGGGCGGCGGCGGTAGTCGTTCTCGAACAGGCTGCCGGTCATGGCGCTGTCGAGGTCGGTATGGACCAAAGTCGCGCGCAGCAATGAGGATGCGTTCAGGGCATAGTCGCCGCGCAGGGTGTAGGAATCCTTGTCGCCATAGCTGTACTCCTGCCAGTTGTTGGTTTCGCGGCGCGAGCTGTAGTGCGAGAAGCGCAACCCGAGATCGCCCCAGGTGTTGCTGGCAGCCGTATCGACGCGCGAAAATTTGTTGGTGTTGTCGTAACGATAGCCAACGCTGCCATAGGGCGTACGCGACGATGGCGCACTGATGAAGTTGACGGCGCCGCCGACTGCATTGCTGCCATAAAGCGAAGATGCGGCACCCTTGACCACCTCGACGCTGTCCGTGCCGGCCAGGTTCATTTCGTTGAGCGAGTTGTGGTTGAACACGCCGAGGGGACGGATTGGAATGCC
This sequence comes from Betaproteobacteria bacterium, assembly GCA_947478755.1. Classification (GTDB taxonomy): domain Bacteria; phylum Pseudomonadota; class Gammaproteobacteria; order Burkholderiales; family Rhodocyclaceae; genus Georgfuchsia. The sequence goes on from CANJXH010000001.1 coordinate 38,624, forward strand.
ATCCTCGAGATACTGGTACATCGCATTGGTGCTGATCGGCTGGCGGATGCCCATGCTGTGCTGCTCATTGCCGAGATCGTTCCAGAACACACCCGGGATGCGGTTGATGACATCGCCGATGGTCTTCGGCTTGTCGCGATTTATTTCTTCACCTTCAACGCGGCCGATGGCAAGGGGTGTTTCGGAAAGTCTTGTTTCCGCACGCGAACCGGAGACGACAATTTCGTCAAGCAAGGGTAAGGAAGCGTCGGCAGCAAATGCATTGTGAACAGACAGAAATACCAGCGCAGTGCTGACGTGCCAATTTTTGTGGTGTTTTATATGCGCCCCTTGGAAAAAGCCTTGTAATCAAGGGACTAATTTGTATCACCGTTTCGTGGGGGCAAGCTGCGACTGATTGTCGCAGCTCATCCCGAAAAGCAGTTAGTCAGCAGGCAGTGCGAAGATCAGACTGCAACTTTGGCGCACTCCTTGTAACAGGCCGCACACGAGTCGGCGCATTTGCGACACGCCTCGTGCATTTTTTCGTGTTTGCGGCATTCGTCTTCGCAGTCCTTGCACATGTTCATCACCACCTTGGCCATGCGTGGCACATAGGGTGAGTTCCAGGTGGAAAGCTGACGCAGGGTATTGCAGGCCGACACCATCTGCTCTACAGATTTGGCACAGGCGGCCATTTCCTTGTTGCCCTCGCCCAGCAGTTGCAGGCAGTGACCTATACATGCCTCGCCGATCATCACGCAATGGGTGGCGGCGTGGGCGAGATCGGCATAGGGCGAGCCGTGATGATGGGCGTGCATGTCGTTACCTGCTTCATGCTTTTCTTCAGCCTGAGCCAGCGTAGCCAGTGCGGCCATGGAAAGGGCTGCGCTACCTTGCAGGAGTTCGCGACGATTCATGATTTGTCCTTACTGTTAATGAGGTTCCTATTTTGTCTTATGGGCAATAGAACGGTTTGGGCTTGAGTGATTATTAAAAAATGCCTGATTGCAACAATAGGATGCATGTCTCACAATGAGAACCACTCTCAACAACGCGTCCGCTGTTTGCCATGTCCTCTTCACTTGCTTCACTGTTGCCCGGTCAGGACGCCACTATTGTTGCAGTACAGGCCGATGAAGCCTTGCATCATCGGCTGACGGCGATGGGCTTCAGGGCAGGTAAGCCGGTAAAGCTGATGCGGCGCGGGGCTTTCTTCGGCCCGCTGCATGTGCGAGTCGGCAGCACGGACGTCATCATTCGGCGCACCGACGCTATCCATATCAAGATCGCGCCGGCCGCATGAAACGCATCGCCCTCTTGGGCATGCCCAATACCGGCAAGTCGACCCTGTTCAATCGCCTGTCCGGCGCATCGGCCCGGGTCGGCAACTGGCCCGGCGTCACTGTCGATCTGTTCACCGCGAAAATCATCGTCGGCGGCGACATGGTAGAGCTGGTGGATCTGCCTGGCATCTACGATCTGCACGGCTATGCCGACGACGAAAAGCTGGTGCGGCATTTTCTCGAAGCGCAGCAACTGGATCTGCTGGCCGTATTGGTCAATGCCGCGCAACTTGATCGTCAACTGGTGCTGCCGCTGCAACTCAAGCAGCTTGGCTTTCCCATCGTGTTGCTGGTCAACATGATCGATGAGGCCAAAAAGCTCGGTATCGCGATTGATGCACCTTCATTGGCGGCCGGTATGGGCGCGCGCGTGGTCAAGGTCAGCGCCAAGTATGGCGACGGCCACAAGGACATGATGCTTGCGTTGGCTCAGGCACTCACCGCGCCAGAAGCCAATGTGGAAAAAGCCCCACAGCGCTTGGCCGAGGATGATGTCGTCGAAAGGCAGGCCGCCGATTTGATGAGGTCTTCTGTTCATGTACCGGCGCGTCTGCCTGCCCAGTTTTCGGATCAGCTGGATCGCGTATTGATGAACCAGTGGCTTGGCTTGCCCCTTTTTTTCCTCGCTATGTACGGCGTGTTTTCTGGCGTTTTTACGCTTGGTGCGCCGTTGCAGGGCTGGCTGGGTGATGCTTTCGGGTTGGTCAAGATGGGTGTGCTCGAACCGCTCTTGTCGGGGGCGCCACCACTGGTCTACGGACTGCTGGTCGAAGGCATTTTCGACGGCGTCGCCACCGTGGCCAGCTTTGTCCCGCTGATCGTGCTATTTTTCTTTTTCATGGCCATCGTTGAAGACTCGGGTTACCTCTCGCGTGCCGCCTATCTCATGGATGCGCTGATGGCGCGCATGGGGCTCGATGGACGCAGTTTCGTCATGCTGCTGATGGGCTTCGGTTGCAATGTGCCGGCACTGATGGGCACGCGTGTGATGCGCAGTCGTCCGCTTCGTTTGCTGTCGATGCTGGTGATCCCGTTTTCACTTTGTTCGGCGCGCCTGCAGGTGTTCCTCTTCATCATCGCCGCCCTGTTTACTGCGCGCCAGGCACCGTTGGTATTGACCTCGCTCTACATCATGAGCTTTGTCATCGCCTTCCTCACCGCCTTGCTGTTCAAGGGGAAAAGGCAATTCCGCTCGGAAGAGCCTTTTGTTATCGAACTCCCGCCTTATCGCCTGCCAACATTGCGCCAGGTGTGGGTACGGGGTTGGCTGGAGGCGCGGCACTTTCTCGTGCGTGCTAGCAAGATCATTGTCGCTGGCGTGGTGCTAGTGTGGTTGCTGACGCACCTGCCTGCCGGCGTGGCGCCGGCCGGACCCGACAGCTATGCCGGGTTGATCGGTCGATTCATGCAGCCGATACTCGGGCCGCTAGGCATCGACGAGAAACTCACTATTGCGCTGATCTTCGGCTTTGTCGCCAAGGAAATCGTGATCGGCGCACTGGTCGTCATCTACGGCCTCGAAGGCGATGCGCTGACCCAGCACATCGGCCACAGCATGAGCTGGATACAGGGCTACAGCTTCATGTTGTTTACGCTGATCTACACACCCTGTCTGTCGACCATTGCCACCCTGCGTTCCGAATCGAAGAGCCTCAGGTTCACGATGTTCGCACTGGCTTGGCCGCTGTTCCTGGCATGGCTCGTCAGCTTTGCTTTTTATCAAGTTGCCAGTCGCCTCGTGACCCTCTGAGGCGCCGCGCTAAAAGCACGGCCAGCCTGTAAAATCGCGGCTTTCCGCCCTGCCGGGCGCAAGCGAAAACAAGACTGTCATGGCAACTATCAAACCCACGTTTCAGGAACTGATCCTGCGCCTGCAGCAATATTGGGCCGCGCAGGGCTGCGCCCTGCTGCAACCCTACGACATGGAAGTCGGTGCCGGCACCAGTCACACCGCAACCTTTTTGCGCTCGCTCGGCCCCGAGCCGTGGAAGGCCGCCTACGTGCAGCCGTCGCGTCGGCCCAAGGATGGGCGCTATGGCGAAAACCCCAATCGTTTGCAGCATTACTATCAGTATCAGGTGGTATTGAAGCCCGCGCCGGAAAACATTCTGGAGCTTTATATCGGCTCGCTCGAAGCGCTTGGTTTCGATCTCAAGCAGAACGACATCCGCTTCGTCGAGGACGACTGGGAAAACCCGACCCTCGGCGCATGGGGCCTGGGCTGGGAGGTCTGGCTCAACGGTATGGAAGTGACGCAGTTCACCTATTTCCAGCAAGTCGGCGGCATTGATTGCAAACCCATTACCGGCGAGATTACCTACGGACTGGAGCGCCTTGCCATGTATTTGCAAAGCGTCGACAACGTCTACGACCTGGTGTGGACGCCTGGCCTGAGTTACGGCGACGTCTATCTGCAGAATGAGCAGGAGCAAAGTGCCTACAACTTCGAGCATAGTGACACCGGGTTCCTGTTTACAGCGTTTGGGGCGCATGAAAAGCAGGCCCAGCATCTGATGTCAGAAAAGCTTGCCTTGCCTGCCTATGAGCAAGTCCTTAAAGCTGCGCATACCTTCAACCTGCTCGATGCGCGCGGGGCAATTTCGGTTACCGAGCGCGCTGCCTACATCGGCCGCATTCGTAACCTGGCGCGCAGCGTCGCCCAGAGTTATCTCGACAGCCGCGCACGACTGGGTTTCCCGATGGCACCCAAGGCACATGCCGAAGAAGTGCTGGCGCAACTCGTAGCGAAGAAGCCTGCCCTGAGCGCAGTCGAAGGGGTAGCATGAACATGAACAAGAATTTGCTGGTTGAGTTGTTTGTCGAAGAACTGCCGCCCAAAGCATTGAAGAAACTCGGCGAGGTTTTCTCGCAGACACTGCTGCAATCCCTCAAGTCACACGGCCTCGCTAGCGACGCCTCGTCAGTGACCTCATACGCATCGCCACGCCGCCTTGCTGCTCAAGTCAGTAGCGTCGCAGCGCAAGCCGCCGATAAAGCGCAGGCGCAAAAGCTGATGCCGGCCAGCGTCGGCCTCGACGCAAGCGGTAACGCTACTCCGGCACTGCTGAAAAAGCTTGCTGCTCTTGGCGCAGACGCTTCCGTTGTCGCCAGCCTGCGTCGCGAGTCGGACGGCAAAGCGGATGTGTTGTTCTACGACAGCACGGCCAAAGGCGCGACGCTTGCCGAGGGCTTGCAGAAAGCCCTTGAAGCCGCGCTTGCTGCACTACCGATCCCCAAGGTGATGACCTACCAGCTTGCGGATGGCTGGACCACGGTGAACTTCGTACGACCCGCTCATGGACTGGTTGCGCTGCATGGTGCTGATGTGGTGCCGATTTCCCTGCTTGGGTTGACCGCAGGGCGGACAACCTTCGGGCATCGATTCGAAGCCGCCAGCGCAAGCATCGAGTTGGAGCACGCCGACAGCTACGCGCAGCAGTTGGAAACTGAAGGTGCAGTAATCGCCAGCTTCGCCGCACGGCGCGAAGAAATTGCACGGCAGCTCAAAGCCGCTGCCGCCACGGCAGGTGGCAATGGCTCGGCTGCGCTACGGGCGATCGAAGACGATGCGTTGCTGGATGAAGTGACGGCGCTGGTCGAGCGCCCCAATGTGCTGATCGGCCAATTCGAAGAGAGCTTCCTCGAAGTGCCGCAGGAATGCCTGATCCTGACCATGAAGGCGAACCAGAAATACTTCCCACTGCTCGATGGCAAGGGAAAGCTGACCAACAAGTTCCTCATCGTCAGCAACATTCGCCCGAATGATCCGAGCAACGTGATCGAGGGTAACGAGCGCGTGGTACGCCCACGCCTCGCCGACGCAAAATTCTTTTTCGATCAGGATCGCATGAAGTCGCTTGCTGATCGCATCCCCGGTCTGGCGAAAATTGTTTATCACAACAAGCTTGGCACGCAGGGCGAACGCACCCAACGTGTCTGCGCCATCGCCAGTGCGATTGGCAACCAGCTCGGCGGGGCTCAGTTGGGTAATGAGTTGGCGCGCAAGGCAGACCAAGCGGCATTGCTGGCCAAGGCCGATCTGATCACCGACATGGTGGGCGAGTTCCCCGAGCTGCAGGGCATCATGGGACGCTATTACGCGTTGCACGATGGCATTGCTCAGGATGTCGCCGATGCCATCGAGGATCACTACAAGCCACGCTTCGCCGGAGACAGCCTGCCGCGCGGACAAGTCGGTCTGGTGGTTGCGCTGGCCGATAAGTTGGAGACGCTGGTCGGCATGTTCGGCATCGGCCAGATTCCCACCGGCGACAAGGATCCGTTTGCGCTGCGCCGCCATGCGCTGGGGGTGATTCGCATGCTCAGCGAAAGCAATCTGCCGCTGACGCTGGATCAACTGCTCGAAACATCATCACTTGCTTTCAAGACGGTCACCGAGTTCAAGCACAACGGCGCCGCACTGACCGATTTCATCTACGACCGTCTCGCCGGGAGCCTGCGTGAGCAGGGCTACTCGGCGCAAGAGGTCGATGCCGTCATCTCGCAGCGCCCGCAACGGCTGGGCGACATTCCCAAACGCCTTGCCGCAGTGCGCGCTTTTGCAGCGCTGCCCGAAGCGGCCAGCCTTGCCGCTGCCAACAAGCGCGTCAGCAATATATTGAAAAAAGTCGAAGGCGCCGTCACCACTCAGGTTGACGAAAACCTGCTCACTGAAGCTGCAGAAGTGGCGTTGAACTGGTCGCTCGATGATGTCAGGCAGCGGGCAGACATCGCTTTTGACGCAGGCGATTACGCTACTTCATTAAAGGCGCTAGCTGCGCTCAAGGTGCCGGTGGATGCTTTTTTCAACGATGTCATGGTCAATGTCGACGATCTCAAGCTACGCAACAACCGGCTTGCCTTGCTGGCCAATCTGCACGAGGCGATGAACCGCGTGGCCGATATTTCCAAGCTGTCTACGTGAGCTGCAGATCAGAGATAGGACTGTATTTGCCTGTGTTTTTCTCTGTGCCCTCTGTGCCCTCTGTGGCTAAATTGGTTTTATGAAACTTGTCATCCTCGACCGCGACGGCGTCATCAACCATGACTCCGACCAGTTCATCAAGTCGCCCGACGAATGGGTGCCGATCGAAGGCAGCTTGCAGGCGATCGCGCGCCTCAATCAATGGGGATTCCAGGTGGTGGTGGCGACCAATCAATCCGGTGTCGGCCGCGGGCTTTACGACATGGATACCCTCAACGCCATCCACAACAAGATGCATCGCGCCGCCAGCCTGGTCGGGGCGCGCATTGATGCGGTCTTTTTCTGCCCGCATACCGCCGAGGAAAAATGTGCCTGCCGCAAACCGAAGGCCGGTTTGTACGAAGAGATCGCGGCGCGCTATCGTTGCGATCTTGAGGGCGTGCCCGCCATTGGCGATTCGCTGCGTGACCTGCAGGCGGCCGTGGCAGTAGGGGCGCAACCCATCCTGGTGCTGACTGGCAAAGGCGGCAAGACAAGGGTGGACCCGAAGCTGCCTGAGCACACCCAGGTGTTTACCGACCTCGCCGCCGCCGTCGCAAGCCTGACACCATGATTTCCAACATCTCTGCCATTGTGCGATCGCTCCTGTTCATGCTGGTGGTGACGGTATGGACCGTCCTGGTCTGTTCGCTGGTGCTGCTGTGTTTCTGGTTGCCCCACCACGTGCTGCGCCAGATGGGCCATATCTGGACGACGCCGGTCACCTGGCTGATCCGCTACCTGCTCGGCATCAGCTATGAATTGAGGGGAGCGGAAAACATCGTTCATCCCGCAGTGATCCTGAGCAAGCACCAGTCGGCGTGGGAAACGATCGTCTTGCAGGAGATTTTCCCCGACCTGCTTTTCGTCTGGAAAAAAGAACTGAAGTATCTGCCGTTCTTTGGCTGGGCGCTGGCACTGATGCCGATGATCTCGATCGATCGCGGTGCCGGCAAGAACGCCTTGAACCAGCTGGTGACCCAGGGCAAGCGGCGCCTGTCGCAGGACTATTCGGTTGCCGTGTTTCCCGAAGGCACGCGTGTCGCGCCGGGTTTCAAGCGCCGCTACAAGATCGGTGGCGCATTTCTCGCGGTGGATGCCGGCGTGCCGCTGATTCCGGTGGCGTTGAATTCCGGCGAGGTGTGGGGACGCAATGCCCTGCTCAAACGCCCCGGCAGGGTGGTGGTCAGCATTGGCCCGCGCATTGATACCGTAGGCATCAGCCCGGAAGAAGCCAATGCCCGCGCCGAACAATGGATCGAAAACGAAATGCGCCGGATCAGTCCGGCCCTGTATCCAGATGAAGCTGCGTGATCCGCAACGAGGCTTGTTCGAAAGTGAAGCGGCGGCCCCTGCGTCGCGCTGGCACTATGGTGCCGCGATTGATTACCTTGGCAGTGCGCTGCGCCTGAAACTGGATACCGACTATCGCCAGGCCATGCGAGAGGGAGATGTGCTGCACTTGCCCTTGCCGCCGGATGCGAGCATGCGACAGATTCAGGATGCCGCCGAGAGCTGGTTGCGGCGCGAGGCCGAAGTCCTGTTTTCGCGCATGGTGGCCAACGAGATCGCTGGCAAGACCGAACGGCTCGCCTGCAAGACGCCAACCTTGACCTTGTCCTTTTCCTTGCGCGGCAGCTGGACCAAGGTTGAGGATCATGTGCTGCGGCTCAACTGGCGCCTGATCGAACAACCGTTGTCGGTCATCGACCTCACCCTGCGTCGTGCAGTGGCCATGCTGCCGTTGCAGCAGGATGCGCCGGATCTTTTTTCGCTGGCTTCCTGACTATCCGATGCGACTGCCGCTCTTCGACCAGTTGCCGCTGTTTCGCAGCGAACCACCAGCAGCGCAGATGGACAAGTCGAGAAACCTGATTCTGGGCAACCGCCTGGTGAGCTACACCTTGCGTCAGGCAGCGCGGCGCCGCCTGGCACTTTCCATAGATGAACGTGGCTTGCGTGTTGCGGCGCCACGGTCAATCACGATCACCCAGATTGAAAACTTCATTCGCGAAAACGATCAATGGGTGTTGAACAAACTTGATGAGTACGCCAGTCGCGCGCCACGCCAGTTGCCGATCCGTCACGGCCAGCGCCTGCCGATACTCGGTGCCGGCGTGGAAGTGCGCGTGACCACCGGTGCCAACCGCAGCCGCTGGGAGGAAGGGACGCTGACAATTGAAGCACGCGACAATGCCGACCTTGATGCCCTGGCACGCAAGGCTTTGCAGCGACGTGCCCACGCCTTGTTCCTGCAACGCATTGAACATTACGGGCAAGGCGTCTCACGACCGATACCGCCCCTTGCGCTCAGTTCGGCGCGAACCCGCTGGGGCAGTTGCAGCAGTACCGGCATTCGTCTCAACTGGCGGCTGATACATCTTCCCTTGCACCTGATCGACTATGTAGTCGCCCACGAGTTGGCGCATCTGGAGCAGATGAACCACAGCCCGCGTTTCTGGGCCGTGGTCGAACGCCTGTATCCTGACTACAAAGGCGCTCGTGCCGAACTCAAGCGTCGTACCAGCGAGATACCGATCATCTAGGAATCCAAATGAAAATTCTCCACACCATGTTACGCGTCGGCGATCTCGACCGATCGCTCAGGTTCTACACCGAAGTGTTGGGCATGCGCCTGCTGCGGCAGAAGGACTATCCCGACGGCAAGTTCACACTGGCGTTTGTCGGCTATCAGGACGAGGATGAAGGCGCGGTGATCGAGTTGACCTACAACTATGGCATCGACAAGTACGAGCTTGGCAATGCCTACGGGCACATCGCCCTGGAAGTCGATGATGCGGCGGCGACCTGCAATCTGGTGCGGCAGCGTGGCGGCAAGGTGACGCGTGAAGCCGGCCCGATGAAGCACGGTACGACCGTGATTGCCTTCGTCGAAGATCCCGACGGCTACAAGATCGAGTTCATCCAGCGCAAGGGCTGATACTCACCCGCGCGGGTGATGCACGGCGTGAAGCTGCTTCATGCGCTCGCGTGCGACGTGGGTATATACCTGGGTGGTCGAGATGTCCGCATGCCCCAGCAGCATCTGCACCACACGCAGGTCGGCGCCATGGTTCAGCAAGTGCGTGGCAAAGGCGTGGCGCAGCACATGGGGCGAGATGCGTTCGCGCGAGATGCCGGCCTGGCTGCCGTAGCGTTTGATCAACGCCCATGCCATCTGTCGTGTCATGCCCTTGCCGCGGCCAGTAACAAATACTTCGTCGCAGGCACGGCCTTTGAGCAATATCGGTCGCCCGTCCTGCAGGTAACGTTGCAGCCATTGCACCGCCACTTCGCCCAAGGGGACGAGTCGCTCTTTCGAGCCTTTGCCCAGGGCACGCACCACGCCGTCTTCCAGATTCAGTTCGAAAAGTTTCAGGCCGGTGAGTTCGGTCACACGCAGACCGGTGGCGTAGAGCAGCTCAAGCAATGCGCGGTCGCGAAGCCCGATGGGCGTTTCAATGTCCGGCGCCGCCAGCAGCTCCTCGACCTGAGTTTCCGACAGGGTCTTGGGGAAGCGGTCACTCTTGCTCGGACGCTGGATGGTCAACAGCGGATCGGTGGTGATGCGGCGCTCCTCCAGCAGCCAGCGGAACAGGCGCCGCAATGCCGAATAAAGACGTCGCTGCGTGGCAGGCTTCGGCGGGTTCGCCTGCGCATGTAAATGGGCGAGGTAACGATTGACGATCGCGTCATCGACCGTGATCAGTGATCCACCGGTAGTGGCAAGCCACGAGGCGAACAGTGCAAGATCGCTGCGATAGCTGGAGAGCGTGTTTTTCGCCAAGCCGTCGCGCAGCCACAGCGCGTCGGCGAACTCGTCGATCAGTGCCGCATCATTCGGCGACGGACTCTTCATGCGCAAGCAGCCAGCTTTTTATATCGAGTAGAAATCCATCGCGCTGTTTGGCAAAACCGCCTAAACCACCGCCTGCCGAAATCACGCGGTGGCAAGGGACCACGACCGGATACGGATTCGCCCCACAGGCCCCGCCGACGGCGCGCGGACCGCTCCGGATGGCCTTGGCCAGTTCGCCGTAGCTGGTGGTATGCCCGGGTGGAATATCGGCAATCTCGTCCCACACCTTGCGCTGGAAATGCGTGCCGGCCGGCGCCAGCGGCAAGGAGAACGCGAATGCGGGATCGTTCAGATAGGCGCGCAGTTGCCGGACTGCCTCTTTTGCCACAGTCGCCTTCGGCACCTGCTCGGCACCGGGCGGCAGATAGTCGATCAAGGTGATCTCGTCGTTGTCGCAGCAGACGCCGATATTGAAACCGGGTGCCTTGACGATGGCCTGATAGGTCGTCATTTCAGGCGCGTACTTCACCGTCGCCGAGCACGATCCACTTCTGCGAGGTCAGGCCTTCAAGCCCTACCGGGCCGCGCGCGTGGAACTTATCGGTGGAAATGCCAATCTCTGCGCCGAGCCCGAACTCGAAGCCGTCGGCGAAACGGGTTGACGCGTTCACCATCACCGAGGCGGAATCGACTTCACGCAGGAAGCGCATCGCATTCGTGTAGTTCTCGGTCACGATGGCATCCGTATGCTGCGAGGAATATTTGTTGATGTGCGCAATGGCTTCATCGACGCCGGCAACGATCTTGACCGAGATGATGGCAGCCAGATACTCCGTGTAGTAGTCCTCTTCCGTCGCCGCCTTGGCCTGTGGCACCAATGCCTGCGTTTCGGCGCAGCCGCGAATTTCGATTCTTTTGGCAATGAGCATTGCGGCGATTGCCGGCAGCTGTGCCATGGCGACGCTGCGTGCCACCAGCAGTGATTCGGCGGTGTTGCAGGTACCAAGCCGTTGCGTCTTGGCATTCTCGATGATCTTCAAGGCCTTCGCAGCATCCGCGTCGCCGTCGACGTAAACATGGCAATTGCCATCCAGATGCTTGATCACCGGCACGCGGGCGTCACGGCTCACACGTTCGATCAGTCCCTTGCCGCCGCGCGGCACGATTACATCGACATACTTCGGCATGGCGACCAGATGGCTGACCGCTTCGCGATCGGTGGTTTCAATGACCTGTACCGATGTTTCCGGCAGCCCTGCCACTTTCAGACCCTCGCGGACGCAGGCGGCGATGGCCTGGTTGGAACGCAGCGCTTCCTTGCCGCCACGCAGGATGGCGGCATTGCCGGATTTGAGGCACAAGGCGGCCGCATCTGCGGTGACATTGGGACGTGCCTCATAGATGATGCCGACCACGCCGATGGGCACACGCATCTTGCCGACCTGGATGCCGCTCGGGCGGCGTTTGAGATCCGTGATTTCACCTACCGGATCGGGCAGCGCAGCGACCTGTTCCAGCCCTTGCGCCATCGACTCGATGCCCTTGGCGCTGAGCGTCAAACGGTCGAGCATGGCGGCATCGAGGCCATCCTGCCGTGCCTGGGCAAGGTCAGCCGCATTGGCGGCAAGCAGTTCTGCCTGGCGTGCGCGAACCGCAGCTGCCATTGACAGCAGCGCCTTGTTCTTGGCAGCGGTCGAGGCCTTGGCGACATCGGCAGCGGCAGCACGTGCCGCCTGACCAACGCCTTCCATGTAATTTTTTATGTCCATATGCTTAGACGTGGAGCATTAGTGTGTAATGTTTCCATTGTACCGTTGCTCAGGCGCGGCCTGTTCTGCGGGGCATTCAACGCCACGGACTGGAGATGTCGATGAAAGCTGTTCTTCCCTTTGTTGCGACTTTGCTTGCGGCGTCGGTTGCCCATGCGCAAGCGGTCACTGAAATAGTTTCTCCCGCCGCGGACCGTGTTGCCACGGCGGTGACGGTGTACAACGACAACTTGGCGCTGGTGAAGGAGCGGCGCAAGGTCACGCTGCCCGGTGGCCCGGTGCGCCTTTCCTTGCGCGACGTGTCGGCGCAGATGAAACCGGAAACCGCCTTGCTTAGCGCGGTGAATGGAAAGCCAATAAGCCTGATTGAGCAGAATTTCGATTTTGATCTGCTCACCCCGCAAAAGCTGCTCGACAAATATGTCGGTCGCGAAGTGACCGTGATCCGGGGCAACCCGGCGACCGGCGCCGAGACAAGGGAGAAAGCGACGGTGCTGGCCGCCAGTCAGGGCACGGTGCTGCGTTTTGCCGATCGGATTGAGACCGGGGTTCCCGGCAGACTGGCTTTTGACAGCGTGCCGGGAACCTTGCGCGATCGCCCCACGCTTTCCGTATTGCTGGATGCCACGGCGGCGAATGCGCAAACGCTGGAGCTTTCATACCTCACCGGCGGGCTGGCCTGGAAGGCTGACTATGTGGCCAATCTGGGCGACGGCGGCAAGACGCTTGATCTCAACGGATGGGTGACATTGACCAACAGCAGTGGTGCTGCCTATGAAAGTGCGACGCTGCAGTTGGTCGCCGGCACACTGAATCGGGCGCAGCCCGAACGGCGCGAGTTTCTTGCCAAGGGCGCGATGGTGGCAATGGCGGCCGATGCCGCACCGCGCGAAGAGGCGTTGATGGATTACCACCTCTACACCTTCGACCGACCGACGACGTTGGCGGAAAACCAGACCAAGCAGCTTGCGCTGCTGTCCGCGACATCGGTGCCTGCCGAACGTGAGTATCTGCTGGCAGGCAATGACTATTACTACATGGGCCGCTTTGACACGCTGGGCGAAAAGCTGAAGCCGGCTGTCTTCGTGATCTTCCAGAACAAGGGCGGGCAGTTGGGCAAACCGCTGCCCGCGGGCGTGATGCGCGTGTATGCGCGTGACAGCCAGGGGGCGGCGCAGTTTGTCGGCGAGGACAATATCGCGCACACGGCAAAAAATGAAACCGTTCGATTGCGGCTTGGTGAGGCCTTCGACATCACCGCCGACCGCAAGCAGACCAACTATCGGCGGCTCTCCGACCGCAGCAATGAAAACAGCTACAGCATTGTCATCCGCAACGCCAAGGCCGAGCCTGTCACGGTGAAGGTGCAGGAGCCGATGCCGGGCGACTGGGAAATTACGCAGCAAAGCCAGAAGCACGTGAAGGAGAGTGCGCATGTAGCACTGTGGAACATTACGGTACCGGCCGAAGGCAGCGCCATACTGGAATACACCGCCCGAGTCAAATGGTAGGCATGAAGCAATCATGGCCTGGTGTCGCGATCGTGGCACTGTTGCTGTGTCTTTTCCAGACGGCATGGGCCGTTGGCGCGCCCGGGGTAACGCTGGCAAACGTCTATGTCGTGGGACGTGATCCGGCCGGGTATTACGTCAGTGAAAAGCTGGATGGTGTTCGCGGTTACTGGGATGGCAGGCAACTGCTGACCCGCGGCGGTACGGTGGTGCAGGCACCGGCGTGGTTCACCGCAGGGTGGCCGACTTATCCGCTGGATGGCGAACTCTGGGCGGGGCATGGTCGTTTCGCCGAAGCAGTGTCAACCGTTCGCAGCGAAACACCTGACGACGCTGCCTGGCATCGCATGCGTTACATGCTGTTTGACCTGCCCGCGCATCCGGGCCCTTTCAGTGAGCGGGTTGCCGCATTGAAAACGGCGGTTGCAGCCATCAACCAGCCCTGGGTGCAGATGATCCCGCAACAACCGGCGACGACCGCCGCAGCATTGAAAGCGCAGTTACGCGAGGTGGAAAAGTCCGGTGGCGAAGGCCTGGTGTTGCACCGCGCCGACGCGAACTATCAGGCGGGGCGCAGTGATGACCTGCTCAAGTACAAGCCCTATCTCGATGCAGAGGCACGCGTGGTGCGACAGATTCCGGGCAAGGGCAAGTATGCCGGGATGATGGGCGCACTGGAGCTTGAAACCGAATCCGGCAGGCGCTTCAAGCTCGGGACAGGATTTTCGGATCAGGATCGCCGCCAGCCACCGCCGATCGGTTGCTGGGTGAGCTACCGCTATCGCGATATCACATCCAAAGGTCTGCCGCGATTTGCCAGTTTTTTGCGCGTGCGACTGGATCGCGATCTTGCGTCAAATCAGGCAGCGCAATAGACAGGCTCAGGCCGACTTTTGTTTGCCTTGCAGCGTGGACAGCTTCAAGGCGAGCTGGAGCATTTCATCCCAGGCATCACCCTGCGTCAGTCCCTTGATCATGCGGTCAATGCGGGCGGCTTGCAGCAGCGCGGCACGTGCAGTACCGGCACTCAATCGCTGAGCAGCGGCACGCACTGCATTCTGGCGCGGGCCGAATACCCTGGCTTCCTTCATTGCCGAATCGGCAGAATGTCCCCGATCCATGGCAATGCGAACCTGGGCCACGGCGCGGGTTTCCGTCGCCAGCGCCCACAGCATCAAGGGCAGGGCCGTGTCTTCCGCGCGCAGACCATCAAGCAATCGGGCAAATCGCGCGATATCGCCAACGAGCAGTGCTTCACGCAGCTTGTCCACGTCAAAGCGAGCCACGTCGAACACCGCTTCCTCCACCTGGGCCAGCGTCAGCTGCCCCTCCGGATAAAGCAGTGCCAGCTTCTGGATTTCCTGATGTGCTGCAAGCAAATTGCCTTCCACATGACCGGCGATGAACTGCAAGGCATCCTGTGGCGCAGTCTGGCGTTGCATTTGCAGCCGTACCGCAATCCACGCCGGCAGCTGCGACAGCGACGGCGCATTGCATTCAAGCGTCGTTGCTGCATCCGTCAGGTTGATGAACCATGCCGCCTTGCGCGCTGCCCAATCGATCTCGGGCAGGGTAATCAGGGTGACGGTGCCTTGCGCCAATTGTTCGCAATAGCGTTGCAAGGCATCGCCGCCATCGCGCCCGGGCTTGCCGGTGGGCATGCGCAGATCAATGAGTTTGCTGGAGCCGAACAGCGACATGTTGCCGGCCGACATGAACAAGTCATCCCAGCGAAAACCGGAACCGACCACCAGCACTTCGCGCTCGTCAAAGCCCTGCTTGCGGGACGCAGCGCGAATCCTGTCTGCGGCTTCGATGACCAGCAGCGGCTCGTTGCCATGGACGACATACAGCGGCGACAGCGGCTTGTCGAGATGCGCGCCAAGTTGTTCGGGCCGCAGGATCATGCTTCAGCTTTTGGTGTCGGACTTTTCGGGGGCGAAATCCGGCTTCGACGCGGCAAGCCGTCGCAGCAACTGCTGCACAAGATCATCTTCCATATCCTTGATCAGCAGATGCTCTTCCGCCTGCTTGGACAGCACCTGGGAATCATCAAAGGTGATGTCACGCCGAATCACGATCTGGCCGGGAGGAATCAGGTCGCGCCCGAGTGGATCATAGACACGAAACGAGACGGTACGAACCAGCTGGTATTCGCGCACACGACCGGCGGAGTTGAGCGACAACACATTCTTGACAATGCTGTCACCGGTAATGCCTAGGATGGCCTGGCTTTCCTTCGCGGTATCGACCAGTTGCGTATTGCTCCCGGCAGTGACGGCGCGGGAGAGTTTTGCACGCAAGGTATTGGATTCCGGCAGTGCAATGTTCAAAGTGGAATAGGGCATTTGAACTGCGCCCCGCAACTGGAAGCCGCAGGCCGCGAGCAGCGACACGCAGATCAGGGCAAACAGGTTTCGCTTCATTTTCATAGGGTGCTCACTTGGGCGGAGACGACAGGGTAACGGCTTTTCAAACGACGATGTTGACCAGGCGACCGGGGACCACGATCACTTTCTTTGCAGCCTGGCCGTCAAGGTGCTTTTGCGCCGTTTCAGACGCCAGCGCCAGTGCCTCGATCGCCGCCTTGTCGGCAGTTGCAGGCACGTTGATGCTGCCGCGCAACTTGCCATTGACCTGCAGCATCAGCTCAATGGAATCCTGCTTCAGCGCCGCGTCAAGCGGCTCCGGCCAGGGCGCGCTGAGGATGTCGTCGCCGTAGCCAAGCGCCTGCCACAGCGCATGCGCGACATGTGGCGTAATGGGTGAGAGCAGGCGCAACAGGATCGACAGCCCTTCGGCGGCGACGGCGTAACCGGCGGCGTCCTTCGAGGTCTTTTCAAGCGCGTTGAGGATTTTCATGCCCGCTGACGCCACGGTGTTGAACTGGTGTTTTGCCAGATCGTAGTCCGCCTGCTTCAGCGTTAGATGTACTTCGCGCCGGATGGTCGCCAGCGTGTCAGGCAATTGTTGCGGCATTGCGTGTTGCGTGTTGCCGTGCAGGCCGTGGCCGAAAGCCCATACCCGCTTGAGGAAACGATGCGCACCCTCAACGCCGGAGTCGGCCCACTCCAGCGTCTGTTCCGGCGGCGAGGCGAACATCATGAAAAAGCGCGCGGTATCGGCACCGTACTGATCAATCAGCGCCTGCGGGTCTACGCCATTGCGCTTGGACTTGGACATGGTGCCAATGCCCTGATAGTCGATCGCGCTGCTGTCCGCGACCAGGGTGGCGCCGGTGATGCGGCCAGCATCATCCTTGAGCAGATTCACTTCCTCTGGCGCAAAGTATTCGATGCCGCCCTTGGCAGTGCGGCGCGAGAAAATGTGGTTGAGCACCATGCCCTGCGTCAGCAGGTTGGCGAAGGGCTCGTCGTAATTGACCAGACCGAGGTCGCGCATCACCTTGGTCCAGAAGCGCGAATAGAGCAAATGCAGGATGGCATGCTCGATGCCGCCGATGTATTGATCGACCGGCATCCAGTAGGCGGTCTCTTCGTCGACCATTGCGGTGTCGCTGAATTTGCTGGCATAGCGGGCGTAGTACCAGGACGAATCGACAAAGGTATCCATCGTGTCCGTCTCGCGCTTGGCCGGCTTGCCGCATTTCGGACAGGGGGCGTTTAGGAAGTCGTCGCGGCGGTGCAGCGGGTTGCCGGAACCGTCGGGCACGCAGTCGTCCGGCAGCTTGACCGGCAGCTGGTCGTCGGGCACCGGCACCGAACCGCAACTGTCGCAGTGGATGATCGGGATCGGGCAGCCCCAGTAGCGCTGGCGCGAAACGCCCCAGTCGCGCAGGCGGTACTGCGTGGTCTTTTCGCCGAGACCTTTGGCGCTGAGGTCCGCGGCAATGGCATTGACTGCGGCTACGTAGCCAAGGCCGTCGTATTTTCCGGAGTTGATGCAGCGGCCGGCCTGCTTGTCGCCATACCACTCGGCCCAGCCCGCGGCCGAGAAGGTTTGTTCGTCGATGGCGATGACCTGCTTGATCGGCAGCTGGTACTTGAGCGCGAAACCGAAGTCGCGCTCGTCATGCGCCGGCACGGCCATCACAGCGCCTTCCCCATAACCCATGAGCACGTAGTTGCCGACCCAGACTTCGACTTGTTCGCCGGTGAGCGGATGGGTGACAAAGAGTCCGGTGGGGACGCCCTTCTTTTCCATGGTCGCCATGTCGGCTTCCATCACCGAGACGTGCTTGCATTCTTCGATGAAGGCCGTCAGTTCGGGGTTGTTCTTTGCGGCATGCGCAGCCAGCGGATGCTCGGCAGCGACGGCGACGAAGGTGACGCCCATGATGGTGTCGGCGCGGGTGGTGTAGACCCACAGCTTCTCGTCCTTGCCTTCCAGTATGTAGGGGAAGGCGAAGCGCACGCCGTGGCTCTTGCCGATCCAGTTGGCCTGCATGGTCTTCACGCGCTCTGGCCAGCCCGGCAGCTTGTCGAGATCGTCCAGCAGCTGGTCAGCGTACTTTGTGATGTTCAAGTAGTAACCGGGGATCTCGCGCTTTTCCACCAGGGCGCCGGTACGCCAGCCGCGGCCGTCGATCACCTGTTCATTGGCGAGCACGGTCTGATCCACCGGGTCCCAGTTCACGACCTGGGTCTTCTTGTAGGCGATGCCTTTTTCGAGCATGCGCAGGAACAGCCACTGATTCCACTTGTAGTAGCTCGGCTGGCAGGTGGCCAGTTCGCGCTCCCAGTCGATGGCGAAGCCCAGCGATTGCAACTGCTGCTTCATGTAGGCAATGTTGTCCCAGGTCCACTTCGCCGGTGGCACGCTGTTGGCGATGGCGGCGTTTTCGGCAGGCAGGCCGAAGGCATCCCAACCCATGGGCTGCAACACGTTGTAACCCTTCATCTTGTGGTAGCGGGTGAGCACATCGCCGATGGTGTAATTGCGGACGTGCCCCATGTGCAACTTGCCGGACGGGTAGGGGAACATCGACAGGCAGTAGTACTTGGGCTTGTTCTGGTCGATGACGGCGCGAAAGTCCTGGCGGCGGTTCCAGTCGTCCTGGGCGGCCTGTTCGACCTGCTGTGGGTTATAGCGTTCCTGCATGGGATGGGCGTGGCCGGGAAAGGCCTTGTTCAGCGCAAAAGAGCGCGAAATTATACCTGCCGGGACGGGCGCATTCCGGCGCCATTTCTGCCGTTGCGGAACTTCGTGTAGGCTTGCCTGCCAAACGATGGCCGACGATCCGGAAAAGGAAAGAAGATGTTCAAAATGATTGCCCGTTTCAGTTGCCTTGTCTTGCTGATGTTGTTTTTCGGACCGTCATGGGCGAGTACCGCGATCGTTGATGCCGTGCAAATGCCGGCCTGGCGGCTGCGGGGCAATCAGGTCGAACCGCTTTTTCCGGGGCAGCAGGTACAGGAGGGAGACAGGGTTCGCACCGGCAGCGGCGCTCGCGCCTATATTCGTCTGCCCGAAGGCAGCACCCTGAAACTGGGCGAACAGGCGCAATTGGTCTATCAGTCTGCCGCGCAAGAGGACTCGGTTTTCAAAATGGCGTTGAACGTGGCAAATGGCGCGTTTCGCTTCACGACAGCGGCAATCAAAAGGCTGCAAAAACGTGATGTATCCATCCGCGTCGGTAATGCCACGATCGGGATTCGCGGTACGGATGTATGGGGGCGTTCAGGCAAGGACGAGGATCTGGTCATGCTGATTGAGGGCCATGTAGAGGTACAACCCGCGCAAGGTGAGGCAACACAGTTGGTAGAGCCCCTGTCGGTGTTTACGGCAGCAAAAGGGGGTGCTGCCAACCCCCTGATGAAAGCAAGCATGGAGGAACTTAAGGCGCGCGCCCGCGAGACTGACATTAAGGCGGGTGACGGGGCCATGCGAAGCCACGGGAAAGTGAAATTGTTGCTGGGCCGTTTTGATGACGAACAAAAGGCGTTGGCGCTGTGGGATCGCGTCCGTGATGCAGGCTTCGACGCGCGGGTTCTGCCAATCAAGGCAGAGGAGGGTGAGGCCGCCACGTATCAGTATGAAGTGGCCATCCCGGGCTTTGTCAGCAAAGCCGAAGCAGCGGTTGCAAGACAGCGCCTGAAGCAGTTGGCCGGGGTTGAGGCTGATGAAGCGTCAGCCCCACCTCCAACCAACTGACGGCGCCAGTCGTCAAACAACAGATTCGGTTTTTGCCTTGCAGCGGTGAATCAACTGGCGTGTGGTCACGACCGCCTGGGCAAAGATATCTGCAATGACCATGGGGATAACGCTCAGATGCGCCTGAATCATCAGCCATGGCGCATCGGCAAGTGAATTGGCGGCGAGCACTTCTTGTTCGACCAAGGCGATCATCTGCTCATGGGCGATGCCGAGATAGCGTGCGCTTTCTGATTCGCCGGTGATGCTGTGGGCGTGGTCAGAGGCCTCAAGCCAGAGTGCTTCGACGCGTTCCAGTTCAATTCCTGCGGTATTGGCTAAAAACGGAAGCATCTTCGGGGTGTTCATTTGAATCTCCTTCAGCCATGTTTGGGCTCTTGGTACGCGGGTCCCCCGCGCCGGGTGCTACTGAGTCAACATACTACATATATTGCAGTGCAATATCATAAAAATAAGTCACAAGTTATTGATTTATTTTTACTTTACAAAATAATAGTTTTAATTAAAACCAATTAATATTGCAATACAGTAGATGGGTTCGAAGCCCGGCTTTTCAATGGCTTGGCGTCAAAATCGGGTCCGGGAGAGCGCTTTGGCGCCCTTATAATCGTTGAACAATGACCGACCTGCTCCGTGGCCTCAATTCCCCGCAACTGGCTGCGGTAACCCTTCCTTCCCAACACGCCCTGATCCTCGCGGGCGCTGGATCTGGCAAAACCCGAGTCCTGACCACCCGCATTGCCTGGCTGATTTCGACGCGGCAGGTCGATCCGGCGGGGATTCTGGCCGTAACCTTTACCAACAAGGCAGCCAAGGAAATGCTGACACGGCTGTCGGCCATGCTGCCGATCAACACCCGGGGCATGTGGGTCGGCACTTTTCATGGTCTTTGCAATCGCCTGCTGCGCGCGCACTATCGTGATGCAGGTTTGCCGCAGCTGTTTCAGATACTCGATTCTGCTGACCAGCAAGCGGCAATCAAACGCATGTTGAAGGCCTTGAATATTGACGACGAGAAGTTTCCGCCGCGCGAACTTCAGCATTTCATCAACGCGCAGAAGGAACAGGGCATTC
>CANJXH010000002.1 GCA_947478755.1 Betaproteobacteria bacterium
GCTGCAGTTCATCGAGGTCGCTGCGGCTCACGCCCATTGTCTTGCTGCGGGAGTAGCCAAAATACTTCATTGGGTCTGCAAGCAAAACGTCAATCTCGTCGCTGGTCGGCATGTTGTTTCCTCCGTGGGGTTGTATGCGACATGCACTTGGCCCGCGCGTCGCCTGTTTGTAAGCGACAGAGTACTAGAAGCGAAAGAGGAGACAAAGCAGATTAATTAAGTCATGCTTAAATTGAGGGAACAAATGCTGCGGGATTGCTGGCGCGACAGTCTGGCGCTGGCTTCAAGGGGGAGAACAGGATGTCCACTGATACACCGGAACGAAAGCGCGGCCCGGGGCGACCCAAATCGGGGGATAAAAGCCAGGTGGTAATGAGGCTGGTATCGGCCACGGAATCGCTGCTGCGCGAGGTGAGCCATACCGACTTGTCGGAGCGGAGAATCGCTGCTGCGGCGGAAACCAACGAGGCCATGATTCACTACTACTTCGGCGGCAAGGATGGTCTGCTGTTCGAAGTGATGCTGCGCTATTACGATGAGGTGCTGGAGCGACTGAAGGCGCTGGATGCCATCGACCCGGCTTCGCCCTCGGTGACTCGCGACATTTTCAAGATCATGACCGACGCGTACTACGAAAAACACTGGATCGCGAAAATGGTGGTGGCAGAGTTTGCGCGTGGCAGTTCGACATTCAGGAGTCTGTACATGGAGAAGTTCGGCCCCGAAGGGGTCGGGCTGGTGCGGCTTCACCGCATTCTCGACAAGCTTATGGCGTGCGGCGTGTACGACCACCATGCGAACTCGAAGTACATCGGGCTCAGCATGTTCTCGATGATCACGGGCCCGTTCCTGATGGCGCCATTCTCGGGCAGCGCTGGCCTCGCGCCTGATTTCGAGCTGGACGAATGGGTCGATTACGTTGCCGATCTGTTCGATCGACAATTGAGGGTCGTGAAACCCGGCTGAAATTCGTCGCGGGCGTGAACCCGCCACGGTGCGATCAGGCGTCGGATCGACTCCCGCACACCGTACATTCCGGGTCTCGCCGCACCCGGATCGAACGCCATTCCATCGCCAGGCCATCAAGCAGCAACAGCCGGCCGGCCAGCGACTCGCCGCAACCAATCAGCAGTTTCAATGCCTCGGCCGCCTGGGTTGCGCCGACGATGCCGGTGATCGGCGCGAAGATGCCGGTTATGGCGCAGCGTTCTTCATTTGCATCGTCACCCTCCGGAAACAGGCAGTGGTAGCACGGTGAGTCGGTGCGACTTGCATCAAATACCGATACCTGGCCATCGAAGCGGATGGCGGCACCCGATACCAGGGGCTTGTGCGCTTCCACACATGCGCGATTGACATCGTGCCGTGTCGCAAAGTTGTCGCAACAATCCAGTACCACGTCGGCCTGCGCAACTTCGCTGGCCAGTCGCTCACCTGAAAGCCTCTCATGCAGCGCAATCACCCCGCATTCAGGATTGACGGTGGCCAGTGTGTTCTGGCCCGACAAAACCTTGGTTTTGCCGACCGAGTCCGTGCGATGCAATATCTGACGCTGCAGGTTGGTCAGGTCGACCGTATCGCCATCAGCCAGCACGACGGTACCGATGCCAGCGGCGGCAAGGTAGAGCGCGGCAGGGGAACCCAGGCCACCTGCGCCAATGATCAGTGCCCTTGCAGCGAGCAGTCTTTCCTGACCTTCAATATCGATTTGCGGCAGCAGGATATGGCGGCTGTAACGCAACAGCTGTGCATCATTCATCGCGCTATTTTTCTGCGCGCAGATCCGGCGGCGTGTCGTCGTGATCGCCGTGGGGATGGTTCTCCCAGGCTTTGGAGTAAATGTCCTGTGACTTCTTAATCAGCCGTTGCGGGCCGTGAAGATTACGCACTTCGGTTTCTTCGGCGAAGTGAATCAGTGCGCGTTTCAAACGGTACAAAGGCGAGTTGCTGAGGGCAAAGCCGGCGCGGATCAGCAGTGATTCGATGCCATGCAGGGTGTGATCGTAAAGATCGTAGCGAACCCACAGTTTGTTGGCCATCTCGCCGATGTCGGCCTGCAAACCTTCGATTTTCAGCAGCAGTTGATGCGCCTGTTGCAACTGCTCGGCGTCATGCGAGCCAAAATGGATCAGATGCTGCTTCCGTGTGCCAAGTGCGTGATGATCGCGAGGCCATTGGTTGCCTCGGGTCTTGTCACGCAGCAGGCGCGCCTGTTCGGGGTTCATTTTTTCTGCATGATTTGCCAGGCTTTGAGCAGGTTCATCGCCTGGGTCATCTGATAGTCGGCCTTCGAGGCAAACTCGATGGGCTTGAACGACTCTTCGTCTTCGGCCTCATCCTTTGCCGGCTTGGTCTTTTTCACGGCGCGCTTATCGCCTTCCTTTCCGGCCGTCTGATCCTTGTCGTTGTTCAGGTGGCGGTCAAGGTCGGCTTCCCGCAACCAGTCTCGCGCTTCGCCGTTCGGGGTGGCTTCGACCACGACATCCGGCGTAATGCCCTTGGCCTGGATCGAGCGGCCACTGGGCGTGTAGTAGCGTGCCGTCGTCAGCTTGATGGCGGTGCTGGCGGATAGGGGCAATACGGTTTGCACCGAACCCTTGCCAAAACTCTGCGTGCCAAGAACCAAGGCGCGCTTGTGATCCTGCAGCGCGCCGGCAACGATTTCCGAGGCCGAGGCCGAGCCGCCATTGATCAGGACGATGAGCGGAACGGTGCGTGCGCCTTCAGGCAGTTGCTTGATGTAGTCGCTTTTGTGCCCGCGCAGATAGTCGTCCGGGCTTGCCGTGTATTTGCGCTTGGCATCATCCGTCCTGCCATCGGTGGAGACCACCAAGCTATTGGCCGGAACAAAGGCCGCCACCACGCCTACGGCAGCGTTGAGCAGGCCACCCGGATCGTTGCGCAGATCCAGCACCAGGCCGCGTAGCGGTTCGCCCTTGTTGTCCTTGTCCTTGTAGAGCTTGTCCAGCGCCTTGACCAGGTCATTGGCCGACTCTTCCTGGAACTGCGTGATGCGGACATAGCCAAAGCCGGGTTCGATCAGCTTCGATTTGACGCTCTGTACCTTGATGATCTCGCGCGTCAGGGTGAGCGTGAGCGGCTTGTTTTCGCCTTTGCGCACAATGGTGAGCGTGATGTCGGTTTTGGGCTTGCCGCGCATCTTTTTCACCGCATCGGAGATGGTCATTCCCTTTACCAGAGTGTCATCCAGCTTGATGATCAGGTCGCCCGCCTTGACGCCGCCACGCCAGGCCGGTGTGTCCTCGATCGGCGATACCACCTTGACGTAGCCATCTTCCATGCCGACTTCAAGGCCCAGCCCACCGAATTCGCCTTGCGTTGATACCTGCAGATCCTTGAACGAGTCCGCATCCAGATACGACGAATGCGGGTCGAGATTCGACAGCATGCCGCTGATGGCATTGTTGATCAGCGTCTTGTCGTCAACCGGCTCGACATATCCCTGTTTGATGGCATTGAACACGTCAGCAAAGCTGCGCAGCTCTTCTACGGGAAGCGCCGACGTCGCTGATTCCTTGCTGGCATTGGCCGAAAAATTGAGGCTCAACAGAATGCCGGCAACGACGCCAACGCCGATCAAACCGAATTTTTGCAGCTTGCCGCGCATAGATGACCTTTGGATCAATTGAGATGGGTTACTTCAGGTTGATCCAACGCAACGGATCGAATGGCTGTCCCTGATATCTGAGTTCAAAGTATAAACCCGATTCATCAATGCCATCGCCGGCCCCTGCCTTTGCAATGGTTTCTCCGGCCTTGACCGATTTTCCGCTGTCGCGCAGCAGCGACTGGTTGTTGCCGTAGACCGACAAAAAACCGTCGCCATGATCGAGGATGATCAAGTTGCCGAAGCCGCGCAACCAATCGGCGTAGACAACGGTGCCCTTGGCCACGGCGCGGACCTCTTCACCCTCGCCACCCCGGATGAACAAGCCCTTCCAGTTGGTCGCGCCGTCCCTGCGCAGCGCGCCAAAGCGGCCGATGATCGTGCCATGCAGCGGCAGCGGCAGTTTGCCGCGCAGGGCCGCAAATTCACCGCCAGCATTGGCGAGGTCGGGGCCGCGTGGCATCGGGCGGCTCGGTGGCGGCGGCGCGGTGTTGTTGCCATGGCGCCTTGGCTTGCTGCTGGCGGTAGAGCGTCGCGCCAGATTGTCGATGAGATTGCCGAGGCGTTTTTCGTCGGCCTTCAGCGTGTTGATTTGTTTTTGCTGAGTCTTGATGTCTCCGGCGATCCTGGCAAGCAGGGTCTGTCGTTCCTTTTGCTGCTGCAACAGCGCTGCCCGTCCTTCCTGCTGCTGCTTTTCGATGCCGGCAAGTTCCGCGCTTTTTTCACGGGTGACTTCGGCGAGACGTTTCTTCTCCTGCAAGGCGCTGCGCATGTCGCCAAGAAGGTCCGCTTTTTCGCGCGACAACAGGGTCATGAAGTACCGGTCGCGGGCTGTCTGATTGGGGTCCTTTCCCGACAGCAGCAGATGCAATGCATCGTCATTGCCATGGATGAACTGCTGGTAGAGCAGCCGTGAGAGCTGCTTCTGCTGGTTGTCGACCTGCCGCGCCAGTTGCTGCGATTGCCGCTCCAGTTCGTTCAGCTGGAGCTCGATGGCGTGCCGATTTTCAGCCAGTTGCTGCAGTTTGCGATTGGCAGCCGATATTGAGGCTTCGACCGCACGCAACTGTTCCGTGACACCAGCTTTTGATTTTTCGTTTTTCGACAGATCGGCCTGCAGACTGCCAATGCGATTGCGCAGATCCTGCTGCTGCGCCTGCAGCTCGGCGCGTTTCGGGGCGGCAATGGCCGCGAAGGCAGCGCCGCCGGCGCAGAGCAGAAGCAATGCGCCGCGGGGAAAACTCAAGCCTTCGCCTTGCCCTGATTGGCAACCGCTGCCGCGGCCGCCTTGATGGCCTCGGGGTCACCGAGGTAGTAGCTGCGCAGAGGCTTGAGGTCGGCATCAAGTTCGTAGACCAGGGGCTGCGCTGTGGGAATATTCAGATTGACGATGTCATCGTCGGAAACGTTGTCGAGATATTTGATCAAGGCCCGCAGGCTGTTGCCATGGGCGGCAATGACGACGCGCTTCCCTGCCTTGATCTGCGGTGCGATGTTGCTGTGCCAGAAGGGCAGAAAACGTTCCACCGTGTCTTTGAGGCATTCGGTCACCGGATATTCGCCGGGCTTGAGGTCGGCATACCGGGGGTCATTGCGCTCAAGGCGAGGGTCATCGTCCGGCAAAGGCGGTGGCGCAATCGCGTAGGCACGGCGCCAGATCAGCACCTGTGCGTCACCGAACTTGGCTGCTGTCTCGGCCTTGTCCAGCCCTTGCAGCGCGCCATAGTGGCGCTCGTTGAGACGCCATGAGTGGTGAACCGGTATCCACATGCGTCCGGTTTCTTCAAGCACGGTCCACAAGGTCTTGATGGCGCGCTGGAGCACCGAAGTGAAGGCGATGTCAAAGACAAAGCCTTCCTTTTTCAGCAATTGTCCGGCGGCCTTGGCTTCGGCCATGCCCTTTTCAGTCAGGCCGACGTCAGTCCATCCGGTGAAGCGGTTTTCCTGATTCCACACGGATTCGCCGTGGCGAAGAAGCACGATTTTGTACATGGAGTTTCCAAGCGGTGAAGGTCATCAATAGTCGCAGCCAACTGCGGCTGGCATTCTATAATACCGACCCCCGATGCTCCGATTGATTCGGAGCGCTATTGAAAGCCACAAACAAAATGGTCTTGATCGAATTTCTCAAACACGGATACAACTGGGCCTGGGCTGCGACGGCACTCGTCAGCGGCGGTTTCCTGATATGGCCGCTGCTGCGGCCCAATGCGGCAGAACTGTCACCCGCAGCGGCGACCATGATGATCAATCGTCAAGATGCACTGGTGGTTGATGTGCGCGAGACGTCCGAATGGGCCGGTGGTCATATTGCCAACGCGAAGCACATTGCACTCGGTCAGATTGACAAGCATCTGGTTGAGATCGAAAAGTTCAAGCAGACGCCGGTGATACTTTGCTGCGCCAGCGGTACGCGCGGTCAAAGCGCGCGCGACAAGCTGACCAAGGCGGGTTTCGAGAAGGTGTTCAATCTGGCCGGTGGCATCGGCGCCTGGTCCGAGGCTGGCTTGCCCCTGACCAAAAAGACCTGAGCTGCGACCATGCCCAAAATACTGATGTATGCAACGGCGGTGTGCCCCTTCTGCGTACGGGCCGAGCAGCTGCTGCGGCGCAAAGGGGTGACTGAGATCGAGAAGGTACGCGTCGATCTTGATCCCGCACGTCGTCAGGAAATGATGGAAAAAACCGGACAGCGGACAGTGCCGCAGATTTATATCGGCGATACCCATGTGGGCGGGTGCGATGAGTTGTATGCGCTGGACCACGCCGGAAAACTGGACCCAATGCTGACCTAGCAATTTTCAACCAAGACACATCAACCGATCGGTAACCTCTCATGAGCGAACAAGAACAGCCTTCATTCAATATCGAAAAAATTTACGTCAAGGACCTGTCGCTGGAAGTGCCGAATGCACCTGGCGTGTTCCTCGATCAGGAAGGCCCGAGCATCAGCGTCGAGCTCAACAACACGGCGGCCCAGATCGACGAGGGCCTCTACCATGTCGTGCTGACGGCAACCGTGACCGCAAAGCGTGATGAAAAGACGTACTTTCTGGTTGAAGCAGGTCAGGCCGGCATTTTCCAGATCCGCAATGTGCCGGAAGACAATCTGGAGCCGATCCTTGGCATCACCTGCCCGACCATCCTGTTTCCCTATGTGCGGGAAGTCATCTCCGACGCCATCAACCGTGCCGGTTTTCCGCCGGTCATGCTGGCCCCCGTCAACTTTGAGGCGCTCTACCATCAGCGTCAGGAACAGGCGGCGCAGGCTGCACCAGCACAGGTTCAGTAAAGGCAAATGCGATCACTTCTGGCGCTGTTGTTTGCCGTAGCGGCATTACCAGCGCTGGCGCTGGACTATCGATCCGTCAGCGATGATGCGATTTTGTACGACGCGCCATCGGTGAAGGGCGTCAAGCACTTCATCGTCGCGCGTGGCACGCCGGTGGAAGTGGTACTGACCCAGGAGTACTGGACCAAGGTTCGTGACAGCAACGGCAACATGGCCTGGATCGAGGCAAGATTGCTCTCGCCGGCCCGCACCCTGATCGTGCGTGTCGACAAGGCCGAGGTTCGTGCGGAAGCGAGCGACAAGAGCGCGGTGGTTTTTTCGGCCGAAAAAAATGTGCTCCTTGAACTGCCGGACGGTTCAAGGAGCGCGACGCCCGGTTGGGCCAAGGTGAAGCATCGCGACGGCCAGAGCGGTTTCGTCAAGGCATCTCAGGTCTGGGGTTTGTAAAAATGAAAATTGCGTTGATTGGTGCCGGCGCGTGGGGGACCGCTCTGGCGATCAACTTTGCTGATCGGCACGAAATAACGCTGATCGCCGACGATCTGGCGCATGCCGAGGCGATCAACCAGAGCCACGAAAACGCCCGTTACCTGCCTGGCTTTGTGTTGCCGGACAGCATCATCGCGACCGAAAAAATCGCCGCGGTGGCCGCTGCCGATCTGCTGTTGATCGCAACCCCAGTAGCCGGTTTGCGGCCAACCCTGGTTTCCCTGGCCAAGGTTGCGCCAAACCTGCCACTGCTGTGGGTGTGCAAGGGGCTGGAAGCCGAAACAGGTTTTCTGCCACATCAGGTGGTGGCCGAAGTTCATCCCGGTCCGGCCAGTGGTGTGCTGACAGGACCCAGTTTCGCCGAAGAGGTTGCACGCAAGATGCCGACCGCGGTGGTGCTGGCCTCAACCGATGCCGCGTTTGCCCGCAATACGGCCCAGGCCCTGCACGGCAACAATCTGCGGATATATGCCAGCGACGACCTGGTTGGTGCTGAAGTGGGTGGTGCGGTCAAGAATGTGCTCGCGATTGCCACCGGCATTTGCGATGGCCTTGGTCTTGGCCACAACACCCGGGCCGCCCTGATGACCCGTGGCCTGGCCGAAATCACCCGTTTTGGCGTTGCACTAGGCGCGCGTGCCGAAACCTTCATGGGACTCGCAGGTCTTGGCGACCTGATGCTTACTTGCACCGGTGACTTGTCACGGAATCGGCGTGTCGGCCTTGGCCTTGCTGCCGGGCGTTCACTTTCCGAGATCACCAGCGAACTTGGCCATGTGGCCGAGGGCGTGCCCGCCGCCTACGAGGTTGCCCGACGCGCCGAGCAACTTGGCGTCGACATGCCGATCACGCGCTCCGTCGTTGCGGTCCTCAGCGGCAAGATCGCCCCGCGCAACGTGGTTGAGCTCCTGATGGCGCGCGACCCGAAAGCGGAGTAATCAAACCCCTGCGACAAATCCCTGCTGCCGCCACGCTTCGTAAACAGTCACCGCCACCGCGTTGGAAAGATTTAGACTGCGGCATTGCGGCATCATCGGGATGCGCAAATTGCAACTCGCCCCCAGCTCGCTGAGCAGCTCTGACGGCAATCCCCTTGATTCCGGCCCGAAGACGAATACATCCCCGGCGGCAAACTTTGTGTCAAAGACGCTGTAGTCGCCCTTGGTCGTGATGCCGAACATCCGTCTGCCCTGCAAGGCCGCCTTGCAGGCTAGCCAGTTCGGGTGCACCAGGACCTGGGTGAATTCGGCGTAATCGAGCCCGGCCCGCTTCACCGCCTTGTCGCTGATGTCGAACCCCAGCGGCTCAACAAGATGCAAACGGCATCCTGCATTGGCTGACAGGCGAACGACATTGCCGGTATTGGGGGGGATTTCCGGCTCAAATAGGACAATGTCGAACATGGAGAAGGGTGGCGCTTGACGTAAAATCAATCGATCGTGCGAAGCGCGAAATCTTACTGGAGAATCGATGGCACGCCCGGAAAAAGTGCGTCTCGGCGACCTGCTGATACAGCAGGGGCTGATGACCGACGAGCAGCTCAAGCTGGCGCTGGATGAACAAAAGCGCAGTGGCCGCAAGCTGCGGCCGGATCGTCGTCGACAGCGGCTACGTCACGGAGGACAGCATTTCCAAGGCACTGGCGCGGCAATTGCGCGCCGAGTTTGTTGACCTCAAGTCCTTCGATCCCGATTCAAAACTGATCAAGCTCCTGCCCGAAAGCCATGCGCGCCGTTTTCGCGCCTTGGTGCTTTCCGAAACCGAAGGCAAGCTGGTCGTCGGCTTTGCCGACCCCACCGACTTCCAGGTGTTCGATGAAGTTACCCGGCTGCTGAAGCGCGAGATCGACCTTGCGGTTGTCTCCGAATCTCAACTGCTGGGCGCCATTGACCGGCTCTACCATCGCACCGAGGAAATAAGGGGCTTGGCAAAGGAGTTGACGGCTGATTTGTCCGACGGCGTCGGCGAATTGGGCGACGTTCTGGGCTTGAGTGAGGGGCAGGAAGACGCCCCGGTCGTCAAGCTGCTGCAGACCGTGTTCGATGAAGCGTTGCGTCGTCGCGCCTCGGACATCCACATCGAGCCATTGGAAAAGTCGCTGCGTATCCGTTTTCGCATTGACGGCGTTCTGCATGTGCAGACCGAGTCGGATGCCAAGATTGCAACGGCCCTGGCGCTGCGCCTCAAGCTGATGGCAGGGCTGGACATCTCGGAAAAACGCCTGCCACAGGACGGCCGCTTTGCGGTGAAGATGCGCAATGGCTCGATCGATGTGCGGATGTCCACCATGCCGACGCAATACGGCGAATCGGTGGTCATGCGTTTGCTGAATCAAAGCACGGGCTTGCTGGGCCTTGAAAAATTGCACATGCCGCCAGCGGTGCTTGAACGCTTGCGCAAGGCGATCAGTCGCCCCAGTGGCATGGTGCTGGTAACGGGGCCGACCGGCTCCGGCAAGACCACCACGCTCTATGCCGCGTTGAACGAACTCAATTCGACCGAAAAGAAGATCATCACGGTCGAAGATCCTGTCGAATATCGCTTGCCCGGCCTCAATCAGGTCCAGGTTCACGAAAAAATCGATCTCAGTTTCTCGCGCGTATTGCGCTCGGCATTGCGCCAGGATCCGGACATTGTGCTGGTGGGTGAAATGCGCGATCAGGAAACCGCCGAAATCGGCATGCGTGCGGCAATGACCGGCCACCTGGTACTGTCAACGCTGCACACCAATGATGCTCTGTCCACGCCCATCCGCCTGCTCGACATGGGGGTGGCACGCTACATGGTTGCCTTGTCGGTCAACCTCGTCCTCGCGCAACGTCTGGTGCGCGTGATATGCCCGAACTGTTCCACCGCGCATGCTGCCGATCCGCATGAGCGCGAATGGCTGAAACAGGAGTTGCACGACGCTGTCGATACTCACGTCTATCACCGTGGTAGCGGTTGCGCCCATTGCAACAGTACCGGCTATCAGGGACGCACTGCGGTATACGAAATGCTGGAAATGACCACGGACATCGTGTCGGCGATCAACCAGACGGACCCAAATGCCTTTGTCAATGCGGCGCGCAAACAGATGAATGGCAACACGCTGAGGCGCGATGCCGTGCAGCTTGTTCTCAGCGGCCGGACGACGATTGAAGAGGCAATGCGGGTCAGCGCCCAGATTGACGAATAAGACATATGGCTTCATTTTCGTACAAGGGACGCGATAGCAGAGGCGGCGAAGTCGAAGGCACGCTTGATGGCGGCAGTGCTGCCGTCGTGGCCGATATTCTCTTCGGCCGCGGTATCACGCCCTTGCAGATCACGGAGGCCGAGCGACAGGGGGGAGGATTTTTCACGGCCTTGTTCAAGCCCGCGATCGAACATATCGACATTCTGTTGTTCACGCGGCAGATACATACCTTGCTGAAAGCCGGCGTGCCGATCATGCGTGCCCTTTTGGGCATGCAGGAGTCGAACCCCAACCAGTCGATGAAGCAACTGATTGGCGAGATTCGCGACAGCCTTGATGCCGGACGCGAACTCTCGGCTTCCTTTGCGCGCCGACCCAAGGTCTTTTCGCCGTTTTATCTCGCCATGGTGCGGGTGGGTGAAGTCACGGGCATGCTGGAGGAAATTTTTCTGCGCCTGTTCTACCACATGGAGTTTCAGCAATTCATGCGTAATCAGGTGAAGTCTGCGTTGCGCTACCCAACTTTTGTGGTGATCGCGATGGTGGTGGCCATTACAATCGTCAATATCTTTGTCATTCCCGCGTTTGCGGCAGTATTCAAGGGTTTCAATGCCGAATTGCCGATGATGACGCGAGTACTGCTCGCTTCGTCGGGATTTTTTGTCAGCTATTGGTGGCTGATGCTCGGCATCGTGATCGCCGCGGTATCTGCGTTTCGTACCTGGATCGGTACTGCACGCGGCAAGCACGATTGGGATCGGCTCAAGCTGGGCATCCCGATTGCGGGGAAGATAATCGAGAAGGCCACGCTGGCGCGCTTTGCGTCCAGCTTTGCGCTGGCGACCCGCAGTGGCGTGCCGGTCGTACAGGCCATGTCGGTGGTCGCCATGACAGTGGACAACGATTACATTGCCCGCAAGGTCGAAGGCATGCGCGAGACCATCGAACGTGGCGAAAGTGTGCTGCGTGCCGCCATGCAGTCCAAGGTCTTTACCCCGATCGTGCTGCAGATGATCGCAGTCGGTGAGGAATCCGGGTCGCTTGACGAGATGATGGATGAGGTTTCCGGCATGTATCAACGCGAAGTCGAATACGAACTGAAGACACTCTCTGCCCAGATCGAGCCAATCCTGATCGTATTCCTGGGTGTGCTGGTGCTGGTACTGGCGCTGGGCATCTTCCTGCCGATATGGGATCTCAGCAAGGTCACTACGGGCCGCAGATGAAACCGCGCCTTTTGCGGCACCGTGCTGTCACGCCTGAAACGCCATGCCGAGGCGGTCGAGCACTATCGCGCAGCGCTGGCGCAGAACCCCGGCGAAGGACGCTGGTGGGTCGGGCTGGCACTGGCGCTGGATGCGGATGGCAAGGCTGCCGAGGCACGTGCTGCCTTTGCCAGTGCCAGGGCCAGCGGTACGCTGACACCCGAGATGTCGGCCTATGTCGACAGCAAGCTAAGGTAGCTGCTTCACCGGCTGCGCATAGCGGTCGACCAGCGGCAGCAGTACCTTTACCCGCGGGTATTTTTCTTCCAATTTGCGCAGGTCGGCAGCCAGTCTGGTTGCTTCTTTCGGGTAGGCCCGCAGCGCTTGCTCGGTTTGCGCCAGTGCCCCTTTGTCGTCGCCCGCCATCGCCATCAGCGTGCCGCACTTGAAGACGATGCTGCGCGCTGGTGAAAACCGCATGCCCTGCCGGCAGACAACGACCTTGGCCTCCAGATCGTTGTCGTTCAATTCCATCATTGATGACAGCGCAGCTACTACATGTGGCGCCAGCAGTGAGTTGGTCTGGATGTTCACCAGGGTATCAATCTGTTCGTTTCGGGTCTGTATGCCGGACGATGTCTGGAACACGTTGTAGCTCTGCTCCAGGCGGGTGTAATCGAGCCGGATGGTCGTCAGCGGCACCACGCCAACGCCGATCACCATGGCGCACATCGCCGCACCGCGCCAGCCGTTGTTGATCAGCACGGCCGGACGCGCAGAAGCGCCCAGCAGCAAGGCCACCGGACCGAGGAAGAAGGAATACCAGAGCGGGTACTCCAGCATCGAATGAATCGCGGCCACCGACAGCATCGACAACAGCCACCAGTGCTCGATTCGCCACGGCTGGCGCCACAGCGCGACGGCCCAGCGCAGCAGAAGCCACAGCGCGATGGCCACCGGGATGATGCCGAATTCAGCCAGCAGTTGCAGCACGATGTTGTGGGCGTGTTCCGCCACCTGCGGGCCCTGCCCCAGTGCATAGCGGCTGCAGTCGAGAAACAGTTGCCAGGGATAGGTGCCGATGCCGTTGCCGAGCAACGGCGAATCGACAAAGGCATTCCAGGCCGAGCGCGCCAGCCGCCAGCGAATCTGATAACCGCCGACGTCGCTGAACAGTCTTTGCGTCGCCAATTGCGACGATGCATCACCCGCGATGCCCAGCGCGCGCACCAGCAGCTGCGCCAGCAGAACCATTGGCAGCAGTGGCAAGGCCAGTCGCCATAGCTTGCGGCCATTGCTCTCGGAAGGGAGTCTCCAGTGCATCGCGCCTGCCACCAGGGTGAAGGCCAGCGCGTAGAGCAGCGTGCTTTTTGAACTGCTCATGGTCGACGCCAACAGGAGCAGCAGCATCGCCGGCAACGCAATCGTCAGGCGGCAGCGATTGCGCAGGTGCAGGTAGTAGAGCGAGGCGATGCCGAGCCACAGCTGGTGGTTGAAATGGTTGGCCTGGCCGAGATTGCTGTAAGGCACCGCTGCCAGCCGGACGAACACCCATCCACTCTGATAGCCGGTCTTGTAGAACTGCAAGGCCGAGATGACCGTGTTGCAAAACGCACCGAACAGAATCGCCACCGCCAGCGTATCGGCCAGCGGCGTAAGGCCTCGCCTGTCGACAAAGCTGCGGCTTGCCAGCAGCATGAGGAATGCCCAAAGCAGATAGAGTGCATAGATCAACCAGGGCTCGACGAAATACCAGCGCCCGGCGAAATACTGCACCAGTGCCGTCGCGAGGAAGACGAGCGGTATCGCGGCCACTTCCGGCAAACCGAAAGGTCGCCACGCACCGGGCCGAATCAGCAGCAGTGCGGCTGCGCCAAGGCCGAAGGCAAAGGCCCACCATTCCGACCAGAAGCTGGGAATCGGGTTGAAGTGGCGCGGGTGCAGCAGGGGCAGGCTGACCATGGCCGAGAGGCAGGCCAGTGCCAGCCAGTCGGCCACCTTTGTGATGCGCGCGGCGGAATCAGGATTCATGCTTCAGCGTTCGCGCCAATACCCAGTTACTGACCCGCGCCGCGCCGTGATACTTCAAGGTTCTGGCAAATTCATCGAGGCTGGCGCCGGTGGTCATCACATCATCGACGACGATTACCGATTTTCCGTCGAGGTCGATGGCGCATTCAAAGGCATGCCGCACGTTGGCGCGGCGCGCTTTCCACGGCAAGCTGGCCTGTGCCACCGTATCGGTGACGCGAGTAGTGCCGAGGAAGTTGATCGGGATACCCGTTGAGCGCGACAGCAGTCGGGCCACTTCCATGGCCTGGTTGAAGCCACGTTGGCGCAAACGTTCTTTCGACAGCGGTAGCGGAATGATCAAGTCGCCAGCGATGGCATCGCTGTGCATCAGCCGCGCAAACAGTCCGGCCAGCGCCAGGTGATGGGCGTACTTCAGCGCGTGGACTAACTGGTCAAGTGGGAAGGCGTAGGCGAAGGGCGCCAGCGTTGCATCAAAGTGTGGCTGGTGGCGCAGGCATTCGCCGCAGAGGGTGGCGCCCGGCGTCGGCAGCGCGCAGACCGGGCAATGTTGCGCCGGCAATCGGGGCAGGTCGGCAAGGCAGGACGCACACAGCAGGTCACCTGCGTCCATTGCGCCACACAGCTGGCAATCCTGCGGCAGCAGGGCGTTCAGCAGCTTTTTGCACGGCTTTTGCCCGCCGGTTCGCGGCCGTGGCTGATTGGACAATCGCTCCCCCATCCCCGATAATCGCATAGTTCCCCGATTTTAACCGGCAGCTTCGCTGCACCCGCCATGACTGTTTCTGCATCTTCCAAGACATCGCCGATCACCCTCGTCAAAGCCTGTCCGGCCAAAACTGCCGCAGCGCAGCGTTGGACGACGGAACAGGTGCAAGCCCTGTTCGATCTGCCGTTTTCCGACCTGATGTTTCGCGCCCAGCAGGTGCATCGCGCCAATTTCGACGCCAATGCCGTACAGCGCTCGACCCTGCTCTCGATCAAGACCGGCGGTTGTTCGGAAGACTGCGGCTACTGTTCGCAATCAGCGCGCTACGACAAGGGCGAGGGCCGCGAAGAACTGATGGAACTCAATGCCGTGGTCGAGGCCGCCAAAGCTGCCAAGGCCAAGGGTGCCGGCCGTTTCTGCATGGGCGCTGCCTGGCGCGGCCCGAAGGACAAGGACCTCGATCGCGTGATCGAGATGGTGAAGGCGGTCAAGGACCTCGGCCTTGAGAGCTGCGTGACCCTCGGCATGCTGAAGGAAGGCCAGGCCGAGAAGCTGGCCGACGCCGGACTCGACTACTACAACCACAACATTGATACGGCGCCCGAGAATTACGACAACGTGATTGGTACCCATAATCAGGCCCATCGTTTCGACACGCTGGACAAGGTGCGCGACGCCGGCATCAAGGTGTGCTGCGGCGGCATTGTCGGCATGGGCGAAAGCCGTCGTGGCCGCGCCAGCCTGATCGCCGAGTTGGCGAATATGGAAACGCCGCCCGAGTCGGTGCCGATCAACAACCTGGTGCCGATCCCTGGCACGCCGATGGAAAACGCCGAACCGATTGATCCCTTTGAGTTCGTGCGCACCATCGCCGCCGCCCGAATCACCATGCCAACCAGCATGGTGCGCCTGTCGGCCGGCCGCCAGCAGATGGACGACGCCTTGCAGGCGATGTGCTTCCTCGCCGGCGCCAACTCGATTTTCTACGGCGACAAACTGCTCACCACCGGCAACCCTGAAGCCGATCGCGACGAAGCCCTGTTCCAACGTCTGGGCATCAAGCCGCTGGTGTAATCGCAATGCGCGGCGACTTCTCCAAAGCCGCCGCCTCCTACGATGCGGCAGCCGTCCTTGCTGCCGAAGTCGGTCGTCGCATGGCCGAGCGGCTCGACTATGTGCGGCTTGATCCGAAGTGCATGGCCGATATCGGTTGCGCCACCGGGGATGGCATTCGCGAACTCGCGCGCCGTTATCCGAAAGCCTTGCCACTGGCCATCGACTACGCGCTGCCGATGTTGCGACAAGTGCAGTCGCGCAGCGGCCTGATCCAGCGCCTGATCAAAAAGCCGTCACGCGGCGTCAATGCCAGGGTCGAAGCCTTGCCGCTCAAGAGCGCCAGCCTTGATCTTGTCTGGTCCAACCTCATGTTGCAATGGCTCGATGATCCGCTGCCTGCCTTCCGCGATGTGCAGCGCAGCCTCGACGTGAGCGGGCTGTTCACCTTCTCGCTGCTCGGGCCGGATACGCTGAAGGAAATCCGCGCTGCCTGCATTGCTTGCGGCATTGAGCCGCCCTTGCGCAAGTTCCACGACATGCACGACATCGGTGACATGCTGGTCGCCGCCGGATTCGCCGACCCGGTGATGGATATGGAAATCATCACCCTTACCTACCCGTCGCCACGCGGCCTGTTGCGCGACCAGCGCCATCTAGGCGTGCGAGATGGCCTGTTCGGTACGCCGGCCAAGACCGTCGGCTGGCGCGATTGGCGCCGCGTCTTTGCAGCCTGGCAGGCCACACACAAAAACGCGTCGCTGCCCGCTAGCTTCGAAATTGTTTACGGCCACGCCTGGAAGCCGGCGCCGAAAGCCATCGCCGACGGCCGCGCCGTGATCAACTTCGTCAAGAAATGAAACGTGCGAAGCAGCGCAGGCTGAAACCGCGCAATCCTGTCGCGCGATCACCGCTGCTCAACAAGGGAGGCGCGCATCAGCGCGAGGACAAACGCGCAAGCCGCGCAAGGCTACGAGCCGAGACCAGGAAACGGCTAAAGGAAGAAAGAGCCTAGCGGATCGGGCTGGCGCCGGCGTTGAATGCACTTCCGGCAGGATAGATGACGTCAGCAGTCGATGGGCGATACGATTGACACTGCGCCAAACAAATTCTTTAGCGCCTAATTGCATGGCCGATTTCACATCTGAGCGTCTCGCAATTCAATTCCAGGAGTAGAAATGTTCGGTTTATTCAAATCAGCGCCGTTCCTTGATCCCGGTCTCGGCGAACTTCATTGGCGCCGAGGCTTCTGGCGCGGCGAGATTGCACTCGATCAGGGTGGCACCGTCTCATTGGCCGTCAGCGGCACGCGCAAGGCGCCGGATGCGGCGGCGCTGCAAGCGGCTCGCAGCCTGGCCAGCCAGTTCCCGGCAATGCGGCCGGTCATTGAAGCGGCACTGTTTGAGCACTACACGCCGTATGCCGAGGTCGTTGCGGATGATGAGGCCGTGTCAGACGAGACAATGCCAATACTGGGCTCGGCGTCGGAGGTTTGGTCTCACGTTGCGCTTGCCCATGTGTCAGTGTCGCCATTGAGCGGCATGTTGGCGATCGAGCTTGGCTATAACGCGGCATGGGATCAGGAGCACACGCTGGGCGCCCGGTTTCAGGGCGACAAGTTGCTGGAACTTTGCGGGAGCGTGCTGTCGCCGTGAAGCGGATTCACATCCCTGCCGCATGGGTCTGCAGCCGTTCAGACCGGCGGTAGTACAGACGCATGCCCAGCAGCACCGACAATATCGCCGTGTAGATCAGCGGCCAGGTGACGTCGAGCTTCACCAGCCACCAGAAGTGCAGCACCGCGAGCATCGCCGCTGCATACACCGCGCGATGCAGGCCCTGCCAGCGTTCGAAGCCCATGCGTTGCACCATGCCATTGGTGGAAGTGATCGCCAGCGGCAGCAGGATGGTGAAGGTCAGCATGCCGATGGTAATGAAGGGGCGCTTGATCACATCCTTGGCGATTTCGATCCAGTCGAAGGACTGATCGAGGCCTAGATAGATGCACCAGTGCAGCAGTGCATAGAAGAACGCATACAACCCCAGCATGCGGCGCAAGCGCATTAGCCAGCCGAAGCCGGTGATCTTGCGCAGCGGCGTGATGGCCAGCGTGATCAGCAGGAACTTCAGCGCCCAGCGGCCGAGCGCGCGAATCACGGTTTCGATCGGGTTGGCACCGAGTGTGTCCTGATAGAGGCCCCACCCGAGATCGCCAAGCGGCACAAGGCAGGCAAGGAACACGAAGACCTTGAGCAGGGTGACCTGCTTTGAAGACAGCTTCATCAGTGGCTACCCGGATCGATCAGTAGAACTTGCGCAAATCCATGCCCTTGTACAGCGAAGCCACCTGGTCGCCGTAGCCGTTGAACATCAGTGTCTTGCGCTTGAGCAGCTCGCCGAGGCGACGTTCGGTGGCCTGGCTCCAGCGCGGGTGGTCCACCTCGGGGTTGACGTTGGAATAGAAGCCGTACTCGGTGGCGTTGGCCTTGTTCCACGCGGTGGCCGGTTCCTTTTCGACAAAGCGGATTTTGACAATCGACTTGGCGCTTTTGAAGCCGTACTTCCACGGCACGACCAGCCGTACTGGTGCACCGTTCTGCTTTTGCAGCAACTCGCCGTAGAGGCCGACAGAAAGCAGGGTCAGCGGATGCATTGCCTCGTCGAGGCGCAGGCCTTCGACATAGGGCCAGTCCAGCCCACCGCCGCCGCCAAATCCACCGAAGCCTCCAAGGCCTCCAGCAAAGCCGGCACCACCCTCCATCACATCAGGCTGGTAGGTACTCTCGAATTCCACGTATTTGGCACTGCCCAGTGGCTCCACCTGCTTCAGCAATGCGGAAAGCGAATAGCCGACCCAGGGCACCACCATGCTCCAGCCTTCGACGCAGCGCAGCCGGTAGATGCGTTCTTCCAGCGGCGCGATTTTCATGATGGCATCGAGACTCAAGGTCTTCGGTTTTTTCACCAGGCCTTCGATGGTTATCGACCAGGGGCTGGTCTTGAGGCGAAAGGCACGCTCTGCGGGATCGGTCTTGCTGGTGCCGAACTCGTAGAAGTTGTTGTAGGTGGTGATGTGCTCGTATTTGTTCGGCTTTTCGGCAATCGAGAAGGGGCCGGGTTTGACGCCGGCGATCTTGATGCGCGGGTCTTCTGCAGGTTCGTTCGCGGCTTGCGCTGCCGGCCAGGGCAAGGCGAGACCGATGCCGGTGCCGATGGAGTATTTGAGAAACTCGCGCCGCTGTCGAAACAAATTTTGCGGGGTGATCTCCGAAGCCGGGCAATCATGGGGGTGTTTGATTAACATGCGTTTCTCCTTTGTGCATAGACATGAGTCGTCGCCAAGAGGCGAACCTTACAACGCTTTTACCGTCATGACCGAAAACCTGTTTCACCGCCTGCAAGCCGCGCTGGCCTCGCCCGACATCGACCAGAAACCCTTGCTGGCCACCCGGATTTTTGACGACTGGCGCGCCAACAAGTTCGCTGCAGTTGACGCCGTGGCCGACGTTGCGGCGCTGGAGGTTCCGCTGGTACATGGCCTGCCGGCACGGCCCGAGATCGTGTTTGGCAGCAAGGTGCCGCGCCGCAGCCCGGCCACGCCGGAAGGGCGCGCAGCGCTGCTGCATGCGGTGGCCCATATCGAATATGCGGCGATCGACCTCGCGCTGGACCACGCCTTTCGCTTTCGTCGCCAGCCACGCGACTATTACGCCGACTGGCTGCGCGTCGCCGCCGACGAGGCGCGACACTTCGGCCTGTTGCGCGGCTACCTGCAGACCCTCGGCTACGACTATGGCGATTTCCCCGCGCACGACAGCCTGTGGCAGATGGCCGTGAAGACGAAGGACGACGTGCTGTCGCGCATGGCCATCGTGCCAAGGCTGATGGAAGCGCGCGGGCTCGACGCCACGCCGCCGATCCGTGCCAAGCTGTTGCAGGTGGGCGATCACGAGGCGGTACGCATCCTCGACATCATCCTCAATGACGAGATCACCCACGTCGCGCTCGGCGACAAGTGGTTTCGCTATT
Source organism: Betaproteobacteria bacterium (assembly GCA_947478755.1). Classification (GTDB taxonomy): domain Bacteria; phylum Pseudomonadota; class Gammaproteobacteria; order Burkholderiales; family Rhodocyclaceae; genus Georgfuchsia. The sequence goes on from CANJXH010000002.1 coordinate 19,615, forward strand.
TCTGCGTTGATAAGGAGGTTGATCCCGAGACAAAATATCGCGAACTGATCGTGCGCTACAAGGCGCCGTGGCCGGCCTTGCCAATGAACGAGGCGGCACGCCGCAGCGCCGGCTTCAGCGATGGCGAGCTGCAGCGGCTGGCACAAAGGATTCCCTAGTCGATTGCCAGGGATTTGGTGCGGCGCGTGAAATAATCGCGCCATGTCTTCCCCCGCCACTGGCCGTCCCGCAGGCGCTGCCACTGCCCAATCCCTGCTGCACGATGTTTTCGGTTTCCCGGCATTTCGCGGGGCGCAGCAGGAAATCGTCGATCACATGACGGCCGGTGGCGATGCCCTGGTACTGATGCCTACCGGCGGTGGCAAATCGCTGTGCTACCAGATTCCCGCGCTGTTGCGCTCCGGCTGCGGCATCGTCATCTCGCCACTGATCGCGCTGATGCAGGATCAGGTTGACGCCTTGCGCCAGAATGGCGTCAAGGCGGCCTACCTGAACTCGACCGTGGAGTGGGACGAGGTGCAGCAGATCGAAGCCTCGGCCCGCGACGGCACGCTCAAGCTGCTCTACATCGCGCCGGAGCGTCTGGCCAATGAGCGCACGCTGGCACTGCTGCAGCATGTTGAGCAGGCCGAGGGGCTGGCGCTGTTCGCCATCGACGAAGCGCACTGCGTGTCGCAATGGGGCCACGATTTTCGGCCCGAGTATCTGCAGCTCTCGGTGCTGCACGAACGTTTTCCGCAGGTGCCGCGCATCGCGCTCACCGCCACCGCCGACGAGGCCACGCGCAGCGAAATCATCCAGCGCCTCGGCCTTGATACGGCGCGCGTCTTCATCTCCAGCTTCGATCGCCCCAACATCCGTTACACGGTGACGGAGAAGGACAACCCGCGCCAGCAGTTGCTCGGCTTCCTGCGCAATCACCGTAACGAAGCGGGCATCGTCTATTGCCTGTCGCGCAAGAAGGTGGAAGAAACTGCCGCGTGGCTGTGCACGCAGGGTTACACCGCACTGCCCTATCACGCCGGCTTGTCGAATGAGCTGCGCGCTCACCACCAGCGCCGCTTCCAGCGCGAGGAGGGCATCGTCATGGTGGCTACCATCGCCTTCGGCATGGGTATCGACAAGCCCGATGTGCGTTTCGTCGCTCACCTCGACCTGCCCAAGAGCCTCGAAGCCTATTATCAGGAGACCGGCCGCGCCGGCCGCGATGGCGATCCTGCCGAAGCGTGGATGGCTTATGGACTGCAGGATGTCGCCATGCAAAGCGGCCGCATCGACGAATCGATGGCGCCGCTGGAGCAGAAGCGGCTTGAAGCGCAAAAGCTCAACGCCCTGCTCGGCTATTGCGAGACGGCGAAATGCAGGCGCATGGTGTTGCTCGACTATTTCGGTGAGCATTCGCAACCTTGCGGCAACTGCGATGTCTGCCTCAATCCGCCGCAGTGTTTCGACGGCACCGTCGTCGCGCAAAAGGCGCTGTCGGCTGCGCTGCGCACTGGCCAGCGCTTCGGCGTTTCCCATCTGGTCGACCTGCTGCTGGGCAAGACGACCGAAAAGATCGGTCAGTACGGCCATGATCGCCTGCCCACCTTCGGCATCGGCAAGGAGCTCGACGAACGCGCCTGGCGCGGTGTGTTCCGCCAATTGGTGGCGTCCGGCCTGTTGCGCGTCGACCTTGCCGAGCATGGAGCGATCAAGGTGATGGAAACAGCCAAGCCGGTGTTGAAGGGCGAGCAGCTGGTCGAACTGCGCCGCCCCAGTGCCAGGGTGTCGGTACGCAGCAAGGGCAGCAGCTCGGCGCCTGCCAGCGACCTTGGTGCCGAGGCAGCAGCCATCTATGACCTGTTGCGCCAATGGCGGCTGGATACGGCGCGCATCCAGGGTGTGCCGGCGTACGTCATCCTCCATGACAAGACCCTGCGCGAACTCGCGCTTTCTCGCCCGGGCAGCCACGACGAATTGCTCGACGTGGTCGGGCTGGGCGAAGCGAAGGCGGAGCGTTACGGCACCGACATCTTGCGCCTGGTGGCGTAGCGGCAGCACCGGTAGCCCCGCGTGGATGCTTGACAACAGGCAGTGATTTGCCCAAAGTAGCGGCCAGACCATTTGGTCGGTTTCGGAATCATGGAGGAAATCATGAATCAACAAAATGAAATGAACCCGCTCGTCATGCGGGTCTTCCTGTGGTCAGGCGTGGTGGTCATCGTCGCCCTGATCGTCGCCCAGGGCTTCATCATGGGCTTCATCCCTGGCATTTCGCCCAACCTCAGCGCGCAGGAAACCGCACGCTACTTCATCGAGAACAAGGACCGCATCCTGCTCGGCTCGCTGATCCAGTGCATCTGCTGGTGCCTGTACGGCACCTGGGCGATCCCGATCATCCTTTTCATCCGCAAGATGGAACGCGGCATGCCCGCGCTGACCTATGCCTCGCTGGTCAATGTCGGCGGCGGCTGGGTTTTCTTCATCCTGATCCCGATGACCTGGACCGCGATTGCCTTCCGCGCCGATACCCTCGATCCGCAAATCATCCAGATCATGAACGACTGGGTCTGGTTCGACTGGCTGTTCACCTGGCCGTCCTTCTCGATCTGGATGTTCATCATCGCCGCCGCGATCTTCATGGACCACAACGTGCCTAGCCTTTATCCGCGCTGGGTGGCGTTCTTCAATGTCTGGAGCGGCATCCTGATCTGTCCCGCCGGCCTGATCGGCTTTTTCAAGAAGGGCCCGTTTGCCTACGACGGCATGATCTCGTTCTGGTTCGCGGTGTTTGTCTTCTTCGGCTGGATGGCAGTAATGACCATTACTACTTTCCGCGTCGTCACCGAGGAAGACCGCAAGCAGAAAGGCCTCGCGGCCAGCAATCGCTCCCATGGTGGTGGCGTCCCCGCCGCAGCGACCTGATCGATCGCGTACCCTCGACAAGCAAAGGCCGCCGTAGAGCAATCTACGGCGGCCTTTGTCTTTGCGGCGTTGCTGCTACTGCGTGCCGTGTTTCTCTTGCAGCGCAATTGCGCGGAACATCATGATCGTCATCGCGATCATCCAGATGGTGAAAATGATCACCGGCAGCCAGAACACGAATATGCCGTTCCACGAGAACGGGCCGGAATTGAAGATGACGCCGACAAATCCTTCGCTTGCGATCACCCCGGCCCACAGGCACAGCCATCCCAACCAGCGCGGAAAGGCGGTGTGCGGGTCGGTATTCCGTTCCGACAGGCTGACAATCGAGATGGCGATCAACTGGAAAGGGAAAAAGGACGACGCGCAGTAGAACACCAGGAAGCCCAGCTCATGCATCAGCCCGGTGATCGCCGGATCGCGGCCGGCATTGAAGGCTGCGGCGCCCCACAACAATGGCGGCAGCGCGAAGATCCAGGTACCGGACGCACTGACTACGGCTTGCAGCATGGTCCAGATCGAGGTGCGCTTTTCAATGCGGTCCATCTGCACCGCGATCACCATCGACCACGGAATGTAGAAACCACCGGTGATGATCATGATCGCCACGCCGATGCGGAACTTGAGATTGGCATGCGAGTAGATCAGCGCCACCTGGTCCGCACTGATGTCGGGCGATGGTGGCGGAAAGATCTCCATCAGGAAAACCAGCGCCGCAAAATAGGTGGAAGCCATCGCCAGGGTCAGGAAGATCAGCATGCGCTGGGTGCGCGGTGTGGCGTTGAAGAGATTCATGGAGGACTCCAGCAAGTGAGGCCGACCGCGGGTATCAGAGACTGCCGTAGGAATGCAGCCCTGAAAGGAACATGTTCACGCCGAGAAATGCGAAGGTCACGACAACCAGCCCGACCACTGCCCACCATGCCAGGATTGCGCCGCGCAAACCCTTGGTCAGGCGCATGTGCAGCCAGGCGGCGTAGTTGAGCCAGACGATCAGTGCCCAGGTTTCCTTCGGGTCCCACTGCCAGTAGGTGCCCCAGGCTTCGGCGGCCCACAGCGCGCCGAGGATGGTGGCGATGGTGAAAAACGCAAAGCCGATGGCGATGGCCTTGTACATCAGGTCTTCGAGTACATCCTGCTCCGGCAGGCGCCCCTTGAGCATACCCCCATCGCCGACCAGCCATGCCACGCCGACCATCGCCGACAGCGCGAACGAGCCGTAGCCGATGAAGTTGGCGGGGACGTGGATTTTCATCCAGTAACTTTGCAGCGCCGGGATCAGCGGCTGGATTTCCTGCGCGTCGCGGCTCAGGGCGTACCACATGAGAAAGCCGACAGCGGCAGCGATCACGGGAAGGATGAAGGCACCGAGGCGGCGCGTGGCATAGCGGCGCTCGTAGTGCAGGTAGAGCAGGGCGGTAATCAGGCTGAACAGCACGAACACTTCGTAGAGGTTGCTCACCGGAATGTGGCCGACGTCGGTTCCGATCAGGTAGGACTCGTACCAGCGCACCAGCATGCCGGTGAGCCCCATCGCGACTGCGCACCAGGTCAGCACCGAACCGGTCTTCTCGGCGAAGGCCGAGCGCGCAGCGAGGCCAACCCAGAAGGCGACGGTGGACATCAGGAACAGGAAGCACATCCAGCCGATGGCGGTCTGGCTCGACAGAGCGAACTTGAGGAAAAAGGCCTGCTCGGCGCGGGCGAGGTCGCCGTGATACAACCCGATGGCGGCCAGTGACGACAGTGTGGATACCGCAAGCAGGTTGCGCAGGCCTGGCCACGACCAGGCCAGAAACGAGATGACTGGCACGGCAGCCATGAGGATGGCTTTTTCATAGACATCCATGAAGGCGCCAAAAGTGTTGAGGGCGTAAAAGGCGCCGCCAGCGATGACCAGCAATGTCACCCAATCAATCAGGCGGCGGCGTTGCAGCCACGCGCTGAAGGTTTGTGTCTGCAATTGTTGCTGGGCTAATTCCATGTCCATGTCAGGACTCCACAGTGATCTGTTTCAGTTGTTCGCGGTACTGTGCGAAACGGCTTTCAAAATCCAGTGTCTTGCGATTGGTGGCCATGGCGAACAGGACCTTGCCGTCGCTTTTGGCCAGCACGAAGAGGCGACGTTCGTGGATGTAGAGCATGCAGAATACACCCGCGATCAGCAGCGCACAGCCGAGGAAGACAATGTATTTTCCGGGCGAGCGGGTCGCCTGGATGACACTGGCTTTGACTTCCTCGAAACCGGCAAGTTCGATCAGTACCGGGGCGCCGTAGTGGAAGCTGTCGGAGATGGTATTGAGCGAGTCGTCGATGAACACGGCGCGTGCCGGCGTCATGTCCAGTGGCTTCAGCTTGCTGTGTTCGCGTTGCAGTTGCCAGGCCTCCCAGGTACAGCCTTGCAGCACCTTGAGGAATATCTCGGCGGCCTTGGGTTGCTCCTTTTCGGCGACGGTGTCGCGGATGAACTTGTCCAGCGCGCCGTAGCCGCCGCTGCCATACAAGTCCATGGTGCGTTCTGCCGTGGAAGAGAGTTTGCTGCGCATGGTCTCGGATATGGCATCGCCGTGCATCGCCTTGGCGGTAAAGCGGCGCGCAATTTCGGCATGCCGCGACTTGTCGGTAAGCAGCGCGCGCAACGTGAACCAGGTGTCAAGCTTGCCGTCTTCGTCCGCCGGGATGCGCAGGTAACGGAAGGCCTCCGCCTGCGATTCGCGCATGCCGGTCATGAAGAAACCGCGTCCTTCCTGTACCACCGGCAGCATGTAGTTGTTGAATTCACGCGCTTGGCCGGCGGCATCGCGCAGCTTGAAGGAAAAGCTGGGGCCGACGTTGTGCAGGTCCTTGTCGGTCTTGCGTGCCGCATTGCCAAGGTGCTGCAACATCTTTTCCTGGCTGGTGGTCGTCTTTTCCTCACCCAGGTTTTCGACATTGATCGGCCGCAGATTTGTAAGCTCCAGCGTCAGTGGCGTGTCCTTCTGCTTGAGCTTGACGGCATCGCCTACCTGGCCCTTGATGTCGAGGATATCGGTACTGCCCGGTGAGAGGCTGTGCGCCTTGAGTTGCAGTATCGAGCCGCCGTCGTCAAAACTGGCCTGATAGAGCGTGACGCCTTTGTAGCTGACCGGCTTGTTGACGTCGATGGTGTGCTCGAACTGCTGGCCGCTGGCCTTGTCGATGATGACGATGTCGCTGGCGAAGCGTTTGGGCATTCCGGTCGAGTAGAAGTCGACATTGAATTTCTTCAGCATGATGTCGAAGGGCAGCTCCTGCAACAGGATGCCGTCGCCGACATTGAGCGTGGCGATGTCGGAGCGTTTGCCTTCCGGCAAAAAGACATTGCCGCGATAGCTCCAGTGGTCCGCCCCCATCCTGGCCTGCGCGGGGATGTCATTGAAGGCGAGGTCGCGACTGGCGGCGCGGGTGTCGCCCAGCATCATCTGCAGCTTGAGCGGCATGTCGCCATCCAGCAGACCGCCGACACAGATGGTGACGATGGCGCAGTGGGTGAGGATGTAGCCGAGACGATTGCCGCTGCCGCGTTTGGCGGCGATGAGCAGGCCGCCATTGTCACCCTCACGGACATTGGTCTTGAAGGCGTAGCCCTCGCGTGTCAGCCAGTCACCAATGCGCGCGCCAAGCACCTGCGGCGCAAGTGTGGTGTCGTAACTCGCGCGATGGGCGAACTGGCCGAGCGATGCCTCTTTTGCATGTTCGCGGAAGGCGCGCATCTCGCGCAGCATCTGCGGCCCCTGGCGCAGGATGCACATGCTGGTGGAGATGACCAGAAAGGTGAGTATCAGCAAAAACCAGCCGGCGTGATAGACCGAATACAGGCCGACGGCCTCGAAAAGCGGAAACCAGAACTGGCCGAACTGGTTGAGGTAGGCGTTGTAGGGCTCGTTCTGTTTCAGTACCGTACCAATGATCGACGCGATCGCCAGCACTGTGAGCAGACTGATGGCGAAGCGCATCGAGATCAGCAGCTCGTAGACGCTGCGGCCAAAATTTGCGGACGGTTTTTTTGGGATGCTGTTCATGTCGCGCAGAAGTCAAAAAGGGTGGCAACGCCACCCTTTTTTGCTACTGCCACCAAGGGAATTCTCAGTGCAGGCCGGCGATGTAGTCGGCGACGGCACTGATTTCCTCGTCGGTCATTTTCAGCGCAACCAGTTTCATGGCGGCATTCGGACGCTGGCCATTGCGGAAGGCCTTCAGCTGTGCCTCAAGATATTCGGTGTGCTGACCGGCAAGGCGCGGATACTGGGCAGGGATGCCGCTGCCGGTCGGGCCGTGGCAGGCAGCACAGGCGGCGAGGCCCTTGGCCATGTCACCACCGCGATAGAGCTTTTTGCCCCATTCGAGGGTTTCCTTGTTCTTGGCCTGGCCGGGTTTCGCGGTTTGCGAGGCGAACCATGCAGAAACGTTGTGCATGTCGTCGTCGGATAGGGTGCTGGCCATGCCCATCATGATGCCGTTGGGACGTTCGGCAGGCTTGCCATCGACTGACTTGAAGCTTTTCAGCTGCTTGTAGAGGTATTCGGCACTTTGCCCGGCCAGCTTGGGGTTGGCGGCGATGGTGCTGTTGCCGTCGGCGTTGTGGCAGGCGACACAAACTGTGCTGGCAATGGCCTGACCCTTGGTCGGGTCAGCCTTCGGGGCGGCTGCAACCTTGGCAGGTTCGTTGGCCTGTGCCATGGCGGCGGCAAACAGAATGAGTGGCAGCAGCAGATAGTGCGTCGACTTCATCAGGTACTCCTGGGATCGGTGAAATGTGGAAATTGCAGGGGTTTCGGAAGCCCGATATTCTATACTAGCGCCTGTTTTTCCACACTCAATTTGCTCTTGCCGCTATTGCGTCGGCAGTCCAATGCCCCTGTTCCGTCATGCCGAGTTCGAGATTTCGGTAGCCCATCCTTCCGGCCTGCCCAACCCCTTCGCGCCTGAAATCGCCTTTGCCGGTCGCTCGAACGCTGGCAAGTCTTCTGCAATCAATACCCTGGTGGGGCACACACGGCTTGCCTATGTGTCCAAAACCCCGGGCCGAACGCAGTTGATCAACGTATTTCGCATGAAAAACGGTGCAGCACTGATTGATCTGCCCGGTTATGGCTATGCCGAGGTGCCGATGCACGTCAAGCGTGAATGGGGCCGTTTGCTGGAGAGCTACTTGTCGACACGCAAGAATCTGGCTGGTCTGGTACTGATCATGGATTCCCGCCGGCCCTTCACCGAGCTTGACCAGCGCATGATCGGCTGGTTCGCTCCGACCGGAAAACCGATTCATTGCCTGCTGACCAAATCCGACAAGCTTACCCGGCAGGAGCAGGCCAAAACCCTGCGCGCTGCCAAAGTCGAAGCCGCGCAATACAGCGACAATATTACGATTCAGTTATTTTCAAGCTTGAAGAAAACCGGGATGGACGAAGCCGAGGCGGCGATTGGTGCCTGGCTGGATCAAGCAGACACAAGCGAAGCGATCTGATCAGTCGCCCCTTTCACGGAAAGGGGGTCGGGGGGATAGCGCAAAAACAAACCCCCGGACTCAAGGGGAGGGGGCCGGGGGTAAGGCCTCGATCTTGATCAAGGCACCCGCTCAGGGAGGTAAGCGGGAGGTGGCAAAAATGCGCTACCTGCACGTATGATAGGAATCAGTCAAAAAATTTCCGCGATATTTTTTAACGGCAAATCATGAAAAAAACAGGCGCATTTCCGGCGGTCAGAATGCGGCGCATGCGTCGCGACGAGTTTTCGCGGCAAATGATGCGCGAAACGGTACTCACGGCATCCGACCTGATCTACCCAGTATTTGTTACAGAAGGCAGTGGCAGGACCGAGACGGTCGCCTCAATGCCGGGTGTCGAGAGGGTTTCGCTGGATCGCCTGTTGTTCCAGGCCGAGCGCGCTCAAAAGCTGGGCGTGCCCGCATTAGCCTTGTTTCCCGTGATTGATTCCGACAAGAAGTCGCTGGACGCAAAAGAGGCATGGAACCCTGATGGTCTGGTGCCGCGCGTGGTGACGGCATTGAAAAAGGCATTTCCCGACCTGGGCGTGATCACCGATGTGGCACTCGACCCATACACCAGCCACGGCCAGGATGGCCTGGTCGATGCGACGGGCTACGTCATGAACGACGAGACGCTGGAGGCGCTGGCCAAACAGGCGCTTAGCCATGCGGCCGCCGGTGCCGACATCGTGGCACCGTCCGACATGATGGACGGCCGCATCGGGCACATCCGCGCTGCACTTGACGGGCAGCGCCACATTCATACCCGCATCCTCGCCTATTCGGCCAAATATGCGTCGAGCTTTTACGGACCTTTCCGCGATGCGGTCGGGTCTGCCGCGAATTTACGTAGCAGCGTGGGCAAGGGTGACAAGCGTACCTATCAAATGGACCCGGCGAATTCCGACGAGGCGCTGCGTGAAGTGGCACTGGATCTGGAAGAGGGTGCCGACATGGTGATGATCAAGCCGGGGATGCCCTATCTCGATATCGTGCGTCGGGTGAAGGACGAGTTCGGCGCACCGACCTATGTGTATCAGGTGAGCGGCGAATATGCGATGTTGCAGGCAGCCTTTGCCAACGGCTGGCTTGATCGTGAAGCCTGCATGCTTGAAGCGCTGCTGGCGTTCAAGCGCGCGGGTGCAGACGGGATACTGACTTACTTTGCGCTTGAAGCGGCGGCGCTGCTCAAACGAAACTGAATCATCGCTGGAGCAGTGCCCATTGCTGCGGCCACTGATCAAGCGGGTCAGACTTGAATCCGCTCTTGACGAAACGGTGCCAGCGACCGATCACATAGTTCGCCAATATCGCAGCATGGGCACTGACGTCGCGCTCAGCAGGGAGCCGACCCTGCGTGACGGCGATGCGGAGCGCCTGTTTCAGCGTGGCTTCGATGCGGTCGTGCAGCTGATTGATGCGGACCAGCAGGCGCGGGTTTTCAAACACCAGTGCATCGCCAATCAAAACGCGGGTCAGGCCGCGGTTTTTCTGCGCGAAGCGCAGCGTGGTCGCGACCATCAGTTCCACCTGGCGCAGCCCGGATTCCTCGTCGACGCTGATCTGGTTCATCACCGAGAAGATGCCGTTTTCGATGAACTCGATCAGCCCCTCGTACATCTGTGCCTTGCTGGCGAAGTGGCGGTAGAGGGCTGCTTCCGACACATCAAGCTTGGCCGCCAGCAGCGCGGTAGTGACTTTTTCGCCAGCTGGGTCCTCCAGCATTTCGGCAATGGTTTGCAGTATCTGTAACTTCCGCTCGCCTGGTTTTGCAGCCATTGTCTAGTCTCCCCTTTGTAATCTTTGTACTGCGACTACTTTGATTTGATCAGCGTGCCGACACCGTCGTCAGTGAGAATTTCCAGCAGCAGGGCATGCTCGACGCGACCATCAATGATGTGCACCGCCTTCACGCCGCTGCGAGCTGCGTCCAGCGCAGAACCGATCTTGGGCAGCATGCCGCCCGACAAGGTGCCGTCGGCGACCATGTCGTCCACCTGCTTGGGCGTGATGCCGGTCAGCAGCTTGCCTTCCTTGTCCAGCACGCCGGGCGTATTGGTTAACAGCACAAGCTTTTCCGCCTTGAGGATTTCAGCGATTTTGCCCGCGACGACATCGGCATTGATGTTGTAGGTTTCGTTGTTTTCACCGACACCGATCGGCGCGATCACGGGAATGAAGTCGCCCGTGTCCAGCAGTGCAATCAGTGACGGATCGATGGCAACAATGTCGCCAACCAGGCCGATGTCGATCATCTGCTCCGGGTCTTCCTGGCTTTGAATCAGCAGCTTCTTGGCGCGGATGAAATTGCCGTCCTTGCCGGTCAGGCCGACGGCCTTGCCGCCGTTCTGGTTGATCAGGTTGACGATTTCCTTGTTGACCTGGCCGCCGAGCACCATCTCCACGACTGCCATGGTTTCGGCATCGGTGACACGCATGCCCTGGATGAACTTGCCGTCCTTGCCGACGCGCTTTAGCATGTCGTCAATCTGCGGGCCGCCGCCATGCACAACCACCGGATTCATGCCGACCAGCTTCAACAACACCACGTCGCGGGCAAAACTCTGCTTCAGGTTTTCGTCCGTCATCGCGTTGCCGCCGTACTTGACGACGATGGTCTTGCCGTGGAAACGCTTGATGTAGGGCAGGGCTTCGGCGAGGATGCCGGCTTTGTCCTGCGGCGGAATTTTTGGAGTCATGACGCGATAGCCAATGTGCAAGCCAATGAAGCCTGCATTCTATCTGCGCCAATGTGAAATCGCCAAAATGGCACGTGCTCGGTCGGAGCACGTGCCCTGGCTGCTTACTGGATGGTGACGCGCTTTGCCTGCACGGCCGCCTTCTTTGGCAAGGTCAGTTCAAGTACGCCATCGTTGTACTTTGCGCTGGCCTGGCTTTCGTCAATTTCCAGCGCCAACTGGAAGCTGCGCGAGACTTTGCCGAAATAACGTTCCGTCCGGAGCACGCGTTCGCCTTCCTTCACTTCCTTTTCCTGCTTGCGTTCGGCGGTAATGGTAACGACCGCGCCGTCGATATCAATATGAATGTCTTCTTTCTTCATGCCCGGCAGCTCGGCATGTACAAGATACGACTTTTCGCTTTCCTGCACATCCACGCGAACTTCGGGAGTCTCTTGGCCGGGGGCGCCGACAACGGGGCGGACAAAAAATCCGCGGAACAGATCGTCGAGGGGGTCATAGCGTCTAAGGGTGCTCATGCTGTTCTCCTTGGTAAGGGTTGCTGAATCCGATCGCAGCGTTATTGCTGCATGCACTGTATTTAGGGACGCATCGATAAGTTTCAAGTCCACAATTTATGCAACTCGCTTTTGCTTACAATGGCCCGCTGGCCAACAATCAATGTCTAAAGGATTTCTGCCTTGACGGATAACAGCCTTGCCGATGAACTGGGCCACATGCGCCCGCAGATGCTCCGATTTGCGCGCCTGCAATTGCGCAGCGATGCGGCTGCCGAAGATGCCGTACAGGAGGCGTTGCTGGCTGCGATGGAAGGTGCGGCAAACTTTACAGGCGCCGCCGCCGTAAAGACCTGGGTCTTTTCCATCCTCCGCAACAAGATCATTGACGACATTCGCCGCCGCGTGCGGGAACCCGAATTGCGTCCTGCCGATGACGACAGGGACGAATCCGAAGACATGTTTCTGGCTGACGGTCACTGGGTGGACAAGCCGGCAACATGGAGCGACCCCAATGCCTCGTTGGAACAGCGGCAGTTCTGGGCAGTTTTCGAGGCGTGCCTGGATGGCGTGCCAGCCAAACCGGGGCGGGTTTTCATGATGAGGGAGTTCCTCGGCTTGTCGACGGAAGAAATTTGTAAGGAATTGGCGATCAGTACGTCTAATTGCTGGGTACTGCTTCATCGGGCGCGATTGGGCTTGCGGGAATGTCTGTCGTTGCGCTGGTTTGGTGGTTCCGACAGCGTCAGTACGATTTGAGGTCGCCATGTTGAATTGCAAGGAGTCTGCGCGATTGATGTCCCAGGGGATGGATAGACCCCTGAGCACGCGCGAACGCCTTGGCCTGCGATTTCATCTGCTGATGTGCAGCGGTTGCCGGAATGTACGGCAACAGATGAGTTTCATTCGTCACGCCTGCCAGTCGTGGATACGGCGCGATGATTGATTTGGCCCGGAGAAAGTTCGAAGGGTTTTTTGCAGGCTAATTTTTTGGAGATTTGACATGACACAGAAATCGAAGACGCAGAAATCGTTGTTGACCCTGGCTGTCGGTACTGCCTTTGTAGCCACTGCCGCTTTGGCGCCAATGGCACACGCCGCTGAAAACCCCTTCGGCATGAAAGCACTGAGCAGCGGCTATCAGCTGGCAGAAGCGGACACCAAGGCCGACATGCCTGCCGATAAGATGAAGGACGGTTCCTGCGGCGGCAAAATGAAGGAGGGTTCTTGCGGCGGCGAAAAGATGAAGGATGGCTCCTGTGGCGGTAAGAAGATGAAGGATGGCAGCTGCGGCGACAAAAAAGTCGAAAAGAAAAAGGACAGCAAGTGTGGCGAAGGCAAGTGCGGCGCCAACAAGAAGAAGATGGAAGAAGCCAAGTAAAAACTGCGTTGCAGCTAGTCGCGTGAAAGCTTCTCAGGCATTTGGTGCGGGCCTCGGCTTCAGGCGGGAATTGATTCCCGAACTGAAGGCTGGGGTACCGCCTGACATCGGGTTTTTCGAGCTGGCACCGGAAAACTGGGTTGGCATGGGCGGCAGTTCTGCCCGCGACTTGCGTTTCTTTACCGAACGCTATCCCTTCGTTTGTCACGGTTTGTCGTTGTCGCTGGGAGGGCCGGGCGCGCTTGACGAAGCGCTGTTGCGACGGGTGAAGGGTTTCATGCGCGAGCATGGCATCAGTCTCTACACGGAGCACCTTTCGTGGTGCTCGGATGACGGGCACTTGTACGACTTGCTGCCCATCCCGTTTACCGGGGATGCAGTGAAGTGGGTCGCGGCACGGATCCGGCGGGCGCAGGAAATTCTTGGGCAACGCATCGGCATCGAGAATGCCTCCTACTATGTGGTTCCACCGGGCGGGGAAATGGGTGAGGCGGAATTCATTAGTGCAGTGGTTGCCGAGGCGGACTGTCTGCTGCATCTGGACGTCAACAACATTCACGTCAACAGCACCAACCACGGTTACGACCCGATTGCGTTTCTGGATGCACTGCCTTTGCAGAAGACCTGCTACGTGCATGTTGCTGGACATTATGTCGAGGCGGATGGCTTTCTGGTCGATACCCATGGCGCCGAAGTGATTGAGCCGGTCTGGGCTTTGCTTGATGCCGCCTACCAGCGTTGCGGACCAGTGACGTCATGCGTCGAGCGGGATTTCAATATTCCGCCGTTGACGGACCTCGTTGACGAAGTGAGGCAGGTCGCGACCATCATGGCTCGCCATGCTGCCGTAGCGCAACGAGTGATCGCCGGCTCATGAACGCGCCCTTGCCGTTTCAGGAATTCCAATTTGCGTTTGCCAGGCATATTCGAGCGCCCGGCCGGGTGCCACGTCCACCGGCAATACCGGCCCGGAGCATGCAGATATACAACGAGCTTCTCTACAACAATCTGGCCGGGTTTCTTGATGCGTGTTTTCCGATATCGCAAAGGATTCTCGGCGAACGTCGCTGGGGAATGTTATGCAGAAGGTTTTTTTCCGAATGGCGTTCTCACACACCGTATTTCCGCGAGATCCCGCGTGAGTTTTTGCGTTGGCTGATGGAGAGCCAGCCAACTGTGTCAATGCCCGCCTTCATGGTCGACATGCTGCATTACGAATGGGTCGAGCTCGCGGTCGACATCATGGAGGCGCCGACTCCCGAAGGAATCGACGCGGATGGCGACCTGCTCACCGCCAGGCCGGTTTTGAATCCGGCGTTGATGAATTTGAGCTACGAGTGGCCGGTACACCGTATCAGCCCTGATTACCGTCCGCGAAAGCCAAGGGCAGTGCAACTGCTGGTATTTCGTGACCACGACGAAAAGGTGCGCTTCATCAAGCTCAATCCGGTATCGGCGAGGCTGGTCGCATTGCTGCAGCCCGGCTCGATGACTGGGCGGCAGGCATTGCAACATGTTGCAGGCGAACTTGGGCATGCGGACACAAAAGCCATCATGGCCAGCGGTGCTGCACTGTTGGACAGCCTGCGAAGTGAAGGCGCTTTACTGGGAGTCATGAGATGAGAGACAAAGCCATCGGCTGGATAAATATTTTGCTTAACACGACCAACCACGCCGGTGAGTGGATTGGTTTGCTCGGCTTGCGTTTGCTGCTGGCGTGGGAGTTCTTTGAGTCGGGTCTCGAAAAGGCCATGGGCGACAACTGGTTCGCTGACATCATGGAACGCTTTCCCTTTCCCTTCAACCTGATCCCGACTGATGTAAGCTGGCAGATCGCCACTTGGTCAGAACTGATTGGCGGCGTCGCACTGGCGATCGGATTTGCAACGCGCATATTCGGCGTCTCGCTGACCGTACTGACGCTGGTGGCAATTGCCAGCGTGCATTGGCCCGAGCACTGGGAGACATGGTCGGACCTGGTCATGGGCTATGTCATTACGGACGACGGCCATGGCAATTTCAAGCTCCCGATGTTGTATCTCGGCATGTTGCTGCCACTAATTTTGTCGGGCCCTGGCAAGCTCTCACTCGACGCGCTGATTGCGCGTTGGGCATTGAGGGGAACCAATGGCTGGCGCTGAGAAGGCCGGCACGGCGAACAGTCGCTGCAGTCAGTGCGGTGCAGAGTTTCGCTGCGGCATAAGTGCCGGCGAGACGACCTGCTGGTGTATGCAATTGCCGGTGTTATCGACAGCCGGGACCGATGCAACGGCTTGTTACTGCCCCGAATGCCTCAAGTCGAAGTTACCTGCCGCAGCGGCAACATGAGGATGGCGTCGCGGTTGCTCCACGAAAAGCATTCTATTGCAGCTTCGCGAAACGGCAGCCAGCGATAGGCAATGTGCTCCTCCGGCGCCAGTTGTACCGGCACAGGGGCAGGAATGCACAGGCTGAAAACGTGCTCTTCGTTATGCGTGGTTCCCGGGGCGAATCGCTCCGGTGTCAAGGTGATGCGAAAGTTGTTGATGATGTTCCATGCGACAAAGTCGCCAGCGGCGGCATCAATTCCGGTTTCTTCGAGCACTTCGCGCTGCGCCGTATCGCGCAGCGCTTCGCCTTTTTCCATGCTTCCTGTGACGGATTGCCAGTAACCGGGATGCCTGGCACGCTCGATCAACAGAACCTCAAGCGCTGGCGTATGGATGACGACAAGTACTGAGACCGGTATTTTGTAAGGCATACCGATCTCCCTTGCGGTTTAACCCTTGCTGACGTCGACCTGGGTTTCTACCTTTTGGCGCAGCCTGATATGCAGTTCGCGCAATTGCTTTTCGTCTACGTCCGAAGGGGCATCCGTCAGCAGGCATTGCGCACGTTGCGTCTTGGGGAAGGCAATCACGTCGCGAATCGATTCAGCACCAGTCATCATGGTCACTGCGCGATCGAGGCCGAACGCCAGGCCGCCATGCGGAGGTGCGCCATACTTCAGCGCATCGAGCAGGAAGCCAAACTTGAGTTGCGCTTCTTCGGCACCGATGCCGAGGGCGCGGAACACCTTGCTCTGCACTTCTTCGCGGTGGATACGTACCGAGCCGCCGCCGATTTCCCAGCCATTCAGGGCGAGATCGTAGGCCTTGGCCAGGCACTTGCCGGGGTCACTGTCGAGATAGTCTTCGTGGCCATCCTTTGGTGCGGTAAAGGGATGGTGGCAGGCATTCCAGCGCTTGCCTTCCTCGTCGTATTCAAACATCGGAAAGTCGACAACCCAGAGCGGCTCCCAGGCCTTGCCATTGAGATAGCCCTTTTCATGGCCGATCTTGCTGCGCAGTGCGCCAAGCGCATCGTTGACAACCTTGGTCTTGTCGGCACCGAAGAAAATCAGGTCGCCGCTTTGGGCGTCGGTGCGTTCGATAAAGGCCTTCAAGGCCTTCTCGTGAAGATTCTTGACGATGGGCGATTGCAGGCCTTCTTCGTTCAGCTTCGAGGCGTCATTGACCTTGATGTAAGCCAGACCCTTTGCGCCGTAGATCTTGACGAATTCGGTGTAGCCGTCGATTTCACCCCGTGTCAATGCGGCACCATTTGGGATGCGCAATGCTGCGACTCGGCCGCCCGAGGTGGCCGGACCGCTGAAGACCTTGAAGGCGACATCGGTGACTGCATCGGTGACATCAACCAGTTCCAGCGTCACTCGCAGGTCAGGCTTGTCCGACCCGAAACGGCGCATCGCCTCGGCGTAGCTCATGCGCGGGAAGGGATTGGACAGATCGACGTCAATCGCTTCCTTGAACACGGTGCGAAACATGTTTTCCATAATCGTCATGATCGCGTTCTCGTCCATGAACGAGGTTTCAATATCGACCTGGGTGAACTCTGGCTGGCGATCTGCGCGCAGATCTTCGTCACGAAAGCATTTGACGATCTGGTAATACCGGTCGAAGCCGGCGACCATGAGCATCTGCTTGAACAGTTGCGGTGATTGCGGCAACGCGAAAAACTGGCCCGGATGAACACGCGAAGGCACAAGATAGTCACGCGCGCCTTCCGGCGTGCTCTTGGTCAGCATCGGCGTCTCGATGTCAATGAAACCATTGGCGTCCAGAAAACGGCGGAAGGCCATCGTCGTGCGATAGCGCAGAATCAGGTTCTTTTGCATCTGCGGGCGGCGCAGGTCGACGACGCGGTGTGTCAGGCGCACATTTTCCGAGAGATTGTCTTCATCAAGACTGAACGGTGGCGTGACGGCAGGATTCAGGATTTCGATCTCGTGGCACAGTACTTCGATTTCCCCCGAAGGCAAGTTGGCATTTTCGGTCCCTGCCGGACGTCGACGAACCTTGCCGGTGATGCGGAGGACGAATTCGCTGCGGACGGTTTCTGCCAGCGCAAACATGTCGGCGCGATCGGGATCGCAGACGACCTGCGCCAGACCCTCGCGGTCGCGCAAATCGATAAAGATGACACCGCCATGGTCGCGGCGGCGATGACTCCAGCCGCAAAGGCTGACTGTCTGGTCAATCAGGCTGGCGTTTATCTGGCCACAGTAGTGAGTACGCATGTGAGGTCCGTCAGGAAAAATTCCGCCATCGATGATGATGGCGAGGGGTTGATTCGATTATTCGTTCTGGGCGCGCCCAGCCGGATTGTTGATCAAAGGGTGGGTCGGTGGAAGGGGGGCCACGACACCCATGGAAATGATGTACTTGAGTGCGCTGTCCACGCTCATATGGAGTTCAATCGTGTCGCATTTGCGGACGAAAAAGAAAAAGCCATTCACCGGGCTGGGTGCCGTCGGAATAAAAACGCCAACAATCTCTTCCTCACTCACGCTTGAGACTTCATGCACCGGAGCGCTGGTCTGAAACGCAATGGCCCAAGCTTCAGGGTGAGGATAGCGGACGAGCAAAACCTTGCGAAAAGCCTCTCCGCTGCCAGAAAGCAGCGTGTCGCTGACCTGCTTGACGCTGTTATAAACAGACTTGACGACCGGGATGCGGGATAACAGGTTTTCCCAGTAGGCCAGAAAGCGCTGTCCCACCATGTTTCGCGCGGTAACGCCCGTTATCAGGACCACCAGGAGCGTCAGAATTACGCCAATGCCGGGCAGGTAAAAACCCATCAGATGTTCCGGGCGAAGCGCTTCCGGTAGCAGCAGCAATGACTGATCCATCGCACGGATAATCATGGCAAGAACCCAGATGGTGATCGCCAGAGGCACCCAGATCAAAAGGCCGGTGATGAAATATTTTCTCAAGGCGTCGGATCGGTATATGAAACCGTATCAGGGGTCAGGTCGCAGCGGGAGCCGACGAACCAGTGATGCCAGCGGCCGCGTTGGGTGCAGAAGGTGTTGTGGCCGTGTCCGAGGTATTTGCGGCAGTGGAACTGCTCCCGGAATCCGTTGTTTTGCCAGACTTCGACGGTGGGTTCTTGAAGTCTGTCGCATACCAACCGTTCCCCTTGAGCTGAAAACCGGCGGCCGTGAGCTGCTTGGTAAACGTTTCCGCCTTGCACTTGGGGCAGGTGGTGAGCTTGGCATCGCTCATTTTTTGCAGGACGTCTTTTTCAAAGCCGCAGTTGTCGCAGCGGTAGGCGTAGATAGGCATGTTTGCACCCGATAAAGACGAGATTATAACGTAGAGCCTGTTACTCCCGGCTCCGCCAAGTTGCCCAGATCAGGCCGGGAGCCCGTTTTTCAAGGCTTCAACAGGGTACCCAGATATATCTGGGTCATCGGTTTGCCCCAAAACAAGGCAATGATCCCAGCGGCCGCCAGATAGGGCCCGAACGGGATCGGGACATTGCGGCCGTGCCTGGCAAAGACCATCAGGGCTATTCCGGCCACGGCCCCGACAAAAGACGAGAGCAGTATCGTCAGGGGCAGAACCTGCCAACCTACCCAGGCGCCGATGGCGGCAAGCAGCTTGAAATCGCCATAGCCCATGCCCTCCTTGCCCGTGACGAGCTTGAATCCCCAATACACTGACCACAAGGAGATGTAGCCAGCCATGGCGCCCACAACTGCATTCCCAAGGGTGGTGAAGTTGCCCCACAGATTGAACAGCAGGCCGCCCCAGAGCAGGGGCATCGTGATGTCGTCGGGCAACAGTTGCGTATCAAAGTCGATGAATGCCAGGGCGACAGCTGCGGCGCAAAAAAGCATTGCTGCAAACGCCGGCCACGAATAGCCGAATTGTGCTGCCGACAAACCAAAAAGCATAGCCGTCAAAAGCTCCACCAGGGGGTAGCGGATGCTGATGGGGGCCTTGCATTCGCGGCACTTGCCGCGCAGGAAAAGGTAGCTGACCACGGGGACGTTTTCGATGGCGCTGATGGCATGCCCACAATCAGGGCAACGCGACCGCGGTGAGGACAGTGTCAGCTTTGCAGTTTCCGTGGGCGTTTCTCCACGCAGTTCGGCACATTGCCCCAGCCAGTCTTGCTCCATCATTTTTGGCAGGCGATGGATGACAACATTGAGGAAGCTGCCGATAAGCAGCCCCAGCAGCGACGCAAACGCAATCAAGGTGACGGGCTCGGCGGCACCGCCATCAAGGGGAATCATTTAAAGGCGATCAGCCGACGACGGAGCCGAGTTTGAAGATCGGCAGATACAGCGCAATCACCATGCCGCCGATCACAACGCCCAAGACAGCCATAATCATTGGCTCCATCAGCGCGGTGATGTTTTCGACAGCCTCATCGACCTCATCCTCGAAGAACCCAGCCACTTTGCCGAGCATGCTGTCCAGAGCGCCGGACTCCTCGCCGATGGCGACCATTTGCAAGACCATGCTGGGGAATACCTGCGAATTTTGCATGGCTGCTCCCAGGGTATTGCCGGTGCTGATTTCCGTCTGTATCTGTTTGGTCGCCATTTTGTACACGTAGTTACCGGCAGCACCTGCCACCGAGTCAAGGGACTCAACCAGAGGTACGCCAGCGGCGAACATTGTTGCCAGCGTTCTTGTCCATCGAGCGATAACTGCCTTTTGCATCAATGGTCCAAACACCGGAAGTTTCAGGATGAGCCGGTCCATGAATATCTGCATGGCCAACGAACGCTTCCAGAAAAAGAAGAATGCGTAGAACCCCCCGCCGATGGTGCCACCCAGTACCCACCAGTAGTTGACGAAAAACTCGGAGATTGCGATAAGCACGAGCGTTGGCCCCGGCAGGTTGGCGCCAAAACTGGAGAACACGGATTTGAACTGAGGTACGACGAAAATCATGATGATCGCGGTAACGATGCCCGCGACGGAGATCACCGCAATCGGGTAGCCCATCGCTCCCTTGATTTTCTTTTTCAGCGCGAGCGTCTTTTCCTTGTAGGTTGCAAGCCGGTCAAGCAGCGACTCAAGGATACCGGCCTGCTCACCGGCCTGAATCAGGTTACAAAACAGCGCGTCGAAATACAACGGATGTTTGCGGAATGCGGTATTGAGGTTAGAGCCGGTTTCGACCTCAGTCTTGATGTCGATCAGCAGTCGGGTCACTGCTGCATTGCTTGATCCCTTGGCAACGATATCAAAGGACTGCAACAGGGGAACGCCGGCCTTCATCATCGTCGCCAACTGACGAGTGAATAGCACAACGTCCTTTTCTTCCACTTTCCCGCCCTTACCCGCCGACTGCTTCTTTACCTTGGTAACAATAAAACCTTGACGGCGCAAAGTTGACTGAACCAGAGCTTCACCAGCCGCACGCATTTCGCCGCGAACCGTCTTGCCGGTGCGGTCTTTGCCTTCCCATGCGTAATTGAATTCTTTTTGCCCCGGCTTTTTTGCGGCTGCCATCAAGACTTCTCCCTAATCGAGTACCGTCAATGGAACAACGCTTTGCGCGGCGTTTCGGATGCTGGCGATGATGCACGGCTAGTGCGTGTTTGTAAAGCCGGACCTATGACGGAATACTCATTGAATTCAATATATATGGCGGATTTTGCCAAAGTTGAACCTGAGGAGGCGTTCGGGCTACGAGGGCTTCGTCAGCCGGACTATTTTTACCGACGTATCCTGAGTCTGGACAACCTCCATCGGAACCCCCCCGATTTTGGCGCTGATTCCTGCCTCGGGAATGTCCTGAAAGTACTCCAGGATCAGGCCGTTAAGGGTTTTTGGGCCATCCAGTGGGAAGTCCAGTTCGAGCGACCTATTCAATTCGCGTAATGGCTTGCTGCCTTCAACCAGCACGGTGTTGTCGAGACCCCAACGATGCTCGGTACCGCTACCCGGCAGGCTGGTGGTGAATTTCCCGATAATTTCCTCAATGATGTCTTCCAGCGTCACCAGTCCACGGATTTCGCCGTATTCATCGACAACCAAGCCGAGACGTTGCCGGTTTTCCTTGAAAAACTGGAGTTGAGAGTAAATTTGGGTGCCTTCGGGAATGTAATAAGGTTCCGACAATTGCTCGCGCAATGTGTCGTGGTCCCAGTCACCGGCGAGGACATGGGATAGCAGTTTGCGCTGATGCAATATTCCAATCACGTTGCCGGGGTCGCCATCGTAGACCGGCAAATGGGTGTGATAGCTGGTTGCAAGTTGCTGGCGAATATCGTCAAGTGAAGCCTGCAGGTCAATGGCTTCCACGGCGCTACGCGGTTGCATGATGTCCTCGACGGTAATGTCTTCAAGGTCAAACAGATTGAGCAAAATTGTCCGGTGCTGACCGGGGATGCCGTGTACGGACTCCAGCACCAGCAGGCGCAACTCTTCGGTCGACAAGCGCACTTCCTCGTGGCCGGATTTGGGTTGTAGTCGCAATAATTTGAGAAGGCCGGTCACCAGGAGATTCACCGCCCAAATCAAGGGATAGGCAACGCGCAGCATCGGTGTCAGGATGAAGCTAATGCGCTGTGTCAGCCAGTCGGGATGCGTGGCACCGATGACCTTGGGCGTAATTTCAGCGAACACAAGCAGGCAGAATGTGACAAAGACGGTGCCTATTTCCAGCGCCCATTTTTCTTCGCCGAATACCGTGAGCGCGATATTGCCGGTCAGCATGGCGGCGGCAGCGTTGAGCAGGGTATTGCCCAGCAGGATAACGCCAAGCAGCTTGTCGGTGGTCCCGAGCAACTTGACAGCCAGTGCGGCTCCAGTATTTCCCTCACTGGCCAGGTGCCGCAATCGATGGCGGTTGGAGGCCATCATTGCGGTTTCCGCCATCGAAAAAAATGCAGAGCAGATCACCAGCACCACAAGCATCCAGCATTGCGCCGATAAGGGAATTTCGTCCATTACCCAGCGCGACCGAGGATCACTTCATAGACAAAGCGCGTTCCCACATAGGCAAGCAGCAACGCGACGAAACCGGCAAGTGTCCAGCGCAGAGCGATCTTGCCGCGCCACCCGCGAAAATGGCGGCCGAGGAGCAAACCTGCAAAGATCAGCCAGGACAGGATGGCGAAAACGGTCTTGTGATTGAAAGTAAGCGCCCTCCCGAACAGATCTTCGGAGAAGGCGATGCCCGAGATCAGCGTCATCGTGAGCAATACAAATGCGATATGAATCACACGAAATAACAAAGCTTCCATGGTGAGCAATGGTGGCAGGCCAGAAAGAAGCGGAGACAATCTGCCGCGATGCAGGTTTTTTTCGACGGCGGACATTAACAGCGCATGCAAGGCTGCGAGCGTGAACAGGCTGTAAGCCAGCATGGCGACCAGAAAGTGAAGTCGAAAACCTGCCGAGCCTGCATTGACCAGAATGTGATGTTCCGGGACGAGCGCAGGCAATACGGCCGCAACCGCTCCGGCCGGGAGACCGATCAGCAACAGTCCCTCCATGCGGGCATAGAAGCTCTCGACCCAGTACAAGGCAATGGCCAACCACAACATGAATGACAGCGCGATCGCAAAGCCGAAGCGCATCAGGGTTGCGCCCGCAGCACCATCAAAAATATCGTTGTAGAGAATTGCGCCGTGTGCAAGCAGGCCTGCAAGCAATAATGCGCGCTCAAAACTGCTCAGTCCGCTATCGAAAGACTGCGTGTGTGCCACACGCTTGCGCGTGCGCCACAGTTGAAGTGACAGCGCGACGTAGAGGGTCGCTGCAAGCAGATGCATTAAAATTCCAGACATTGGTCAGACAATATCAAAGTCTACCGCATCCCGGCTCGCGCCTCCCCTACTTCCTCAACAACCATCGCCATGCTCGACAATCTTACCCAGCGCCTCGGCAAAGTCGTCAAGACTCTGCGCGGCCAATCCCGCCTGAACGAAGAAAACATCAGCGACATGCTACGCGAGGTGCGCATGGCGTTGCTGGAGGCGGATGTAGCATTACCGGTCGTCAAGGATTTCATTGCCAGCGTCAAGGAAAAGGCGTTAGGTCAGGAGGTCATTGGTTCACTTACTCCCGGTCAGGCGCTGGTCGGGGTAGTGCACCGCGAACTCACCGAACTCATGGGCGGAAGCAAGGCTGAGCTCAGTTTTGCTACCCAGCCGCCAGCGATCATTCTGATGGCCGGCCTTCAGGGCGCCGGCAAAACGACGACAACCGCCAAGCTCGGGAAATGGCTCAAGGAGAGACAGAAGAAAAAAATCCTGTCAGTGAGTTGCGACGTTTATCGTCCTGCCGCCATCGAGCAGCTAAAGACCGTTTCCGCCCAGGCCGGCATCGATTTCTTTCCCTCGTCCATTGAACAGAACCCCAAGGATATTGCTGCGGCAGCAATCGATTACGCCAGAAAGCATTACTACGACGTGTTACTCGTTGATACCGCCGGGCGCTTGGCGATTGACGAAGCCATGATGGCCGAGATTCGCGAGTTGCATGCGCAGTTGAATCCGATCGAAACGTTGTTTGTCGTTGATGCCATGCTCGGTCAGGACGCCGTCAACACAGCGAAGGCTTTCGCCGACGCTTTGCCGCTTACGGGCATCGTGCTGACCAAGCTCGATGGCGATTCGCGCGGTGGCGCTGCCTTGTCGGTACGGCATGTCACTGGTAAGCCGCTCAAATTCGCAGGTGTTGGCGAGAAACTTAATGGCCTCGAAGAGTTTCACCCCGAGCGCATGGCATCGCGCATTCTCGGCATGGGTGACATTCTTGGTTTGGTCGAAGAAGCGCAACGGGGCGTCGATCAGGACAAGGCAAAGGAGTTTGTGCAGAAGATGAAGTCCGGCAAGGGCTTCGATCTCAACGATTTCAAGGAGCAGATCGGTCAGATGCGGAATATGGGGGGCATGTCCGCGCTGTTGGATAAATTGCCCGCACAATTTGCTCAGGCCGCCCAGCAAGCCGGTGGCGCAGTCGAAGACAAGTCGATTCGCCGTATCGAGGGCATCATCAACTCGATGACGCACCTGGAGCGTAGCAAGCCAGAGCTGATAAAGGCCTCACGCAAACGCCGCATCGCCACTGGCGCTGGTGTCCAGGTGCAGGAAGTGAACCGTCTGCTCAATCAGTTCGAACAGACGCAAAAAATGATGAAGCAGTTCTCCAAAGGCGGAATGGCAAAGATGATGCGCGGCATGAAAGGGATGTTGCCAGGGATGCGATAGGCATCCCTTGCGGCATTCGGTCGCGAACCAGGCGAGCGGCTTCCTCAACTTCTTGGCTAGTGGCGAGGCGATTGACCAGAGTTCCTGCACAGACTCATTGTCTGGCAGGCCATGCCCACTGTTTTTCCCAGGCTGCACGAACCATGTTTGGATATTCGGGTTGCCCCAGGCTGCCGTTGTAACGGCCAAGCGCCCGATAGAGATCGCCCTTTTCAATATCCAGATAGTGGCGCAGGATGGTGCAGCCGTAGCGCAGATTGATGCGCATGTGAAACAGATCCTGTCCCTTGTCGCCAATCAGCTTTGTCCAGAACGGCATCACCTGCATGTAGCTACGAGCGCCAACTGGTGAAAGTGCGTATTTCTTGAATCCGCTCTCCACCTGAATCAGTCCCAGTACCAGTTGCGGGTCAAGGCCGGCGCGCTTCGACTCGTAATATACGGTTTTGAGGAAGTCGATCCGTGCTTCACGATCCGGCATACGCCGGGAGAGGCGTTGCGACATTTCTGTCAGCCAATTGATTTTTTCTTCAAGGCTGGGGAAGGTTGGCTCGGGCGAGGCCATGTCCGAGACGGCCTCATGCAACGCGGCTTGTGCGCTGGCTGCCAGCGGCTCGTATTGCTGCGCACCGGCGAATGCGACAGCCGACCATGACCACAAAAAAGCTGCGACGATCTGCCGCACGGATTTAGCCGATTCGCAGCTTCATGAAATCGGCAATATCGGCCATCGGCAACATTTGTACGTCGCTATCAAGCCGTCCCTTGTATTCAAGTTTTCCCTCTTTCAGTCCTCGCTCGCCAACTACCACGCGGTGCGGCACGCCAATCAGTTCCCAGTCTGCAAACATGGAGCCAGGACGTTCGTCGCGATCGTCAAGGATCGCGTCGATGCCGCGGGACTGCAGATCTTCCAGTAGCTTGTCTGCAGCTGCGCGAACTGCGTCAATCTTGTTGTAGCCCATCGGTACGATAACCACTTCAAAAGGTGCAATGGCTGCGGGAAAAACGATACCGCGATCATCATTGCCTTGTTCGATTGCGGCCCCGACAATACGAGAGACGCCGATGCCGTAACAGCCCATTTCCATGACCTGTTCCTTGCCCTGCTCGTCGATAAATTGACATTTCAGTGCCTCGGCATATTTGGTTCGAAGCTGAAAAATATGGCCAACTTCGATGCCGCGACAGAGTTCAAGGCAACCTTTTCCGTCAGGCGATCGGTCACCGGCGACGACGTTGCGAATATCGGCTATCACTGCAGTTGTCATCGACAGATCACGGTCCCAATTGACACCGGTCAGGTGGTGGCCTGCTTCGTTGGCGCCGCAGACGAAATCGCTCATCTTTGCTACCGATCGATCAACGAACAATGCTGCCTGCTGGTTTACGGGCCCGATGTAGCCAGGGCGACAATGCAATGCCTGTTCGACTTCTTCGTCTTTCGCGAAACGGAATTCGCCGATCACTTTCTGCGCCTTGACCTCGTTGAGATCGTGATCGCCGCGCAGTAACAGCAGCGCGAATCCGCCTTCGCTTCGCATGACCGCGATGGCTTTGACTATCCTTTGCAGTGGCAAGCTGAGTAATGACGCGATGTCCTCACATTTGGTCTTGCCAGGTGTGGCAATCTTTTGCATCGGCTGCGTCGCTGCGGCACATGCTCCTGTCGGCTCCAATGCTTCGGCAAGCTCAACATTGGCGGCGTAATCGGAATCAGGGCAGTAAGCGATGGCATCCTCGCCTGAATCCGCGAGGACATGGAATTCGTGCGAACCAGTGCCACCAATCGAACCGGTGTCGGCCGCTACTGCGCGAAACTTCAAGTCGAGACGAGTGAAAATGCGGGTATAGGTTTCGTAAAGGCTACGATATTCGCGCTCAAGGTCGGCATATGAGGAATGGAACGAGTAGCCATCCTTCATCAGGAACTCGCGGCCACGCATGACGCCAAAGCGAGGCCGAATTTCGTCACGGAACTTGGTCTGTATCTGGTAGAAGTGGCGCGGTAGCTGCTTGTAGCTTTTGACCTCACGGCGCACGACGTCCGTAATGACTTCCTCGTGCGTGGGGCCGATGACAAAGTCCCGTTGGTGACGATCCTTGAAACGCAAAAGTTCAGGTCCGTACTTGGGCCCGCGACCGGATTCTTCCCACAACTCGAATGGTTGTACCGCTGGCATCAACAATTCAACGGCACCGGCACGGTTCATTTCCTCTCGGACGATGGTTTCGACCTTACGCAATACACGCAGGCCCATCGGCATCCAGGTGTAAATGCCACCTGCCAAGCGCCGGATCAGGCCAGCTCGCATCATCAGCTTGTGGGAGACGATTTCTGCTTCGGCAGGGGCTTCTTTCTGGGTGGCGATAAAAAACCGAGACGCACGCATGATCAGACCTGTAACAATCAAAAGCAGGATTCTACTTCGCCGATCAGCCTTTCCAGTCGGGGGCAATTGTGAAAGAATCAGCTACAGTGAAACATTAGAAGGTTTGCATCATGCTAGATCGTGAAGGCTATCGCCCCAACGTCGGCATCATTCTGGCTAACAATCTCAATCAGGTTTTCTGGGGGAAGCGAATCCGCGAGCATTCCTGGCAATTTCCGCAGGGCGGCATCAATCGGGGTGAATCGCCGGAAGAGGCGATGTACCGAGAACTCCATGAAGAGGTTGGGCTCAGGCCGGAACATGTCGAAGTTCTCGGCCGCACCCGGGAATGGTTGCGCTATGACGTGCCCAAGCAGTGGGTACGGCGCGAATGGCGGACGTCCTACAAGGGGCAAAAGCAGATATGGTTTTTGTTGAGGATGGTTGGGCGCGATACAGACGTCTCTTTGCGCGCCAGCGCCCATCCCGAGTTTGATGCGTGGCGCTGGCATGATTACTGGATTCCGTTGGAATCCGTAATTGAATTCAAGCGAGAGGTCTATGAGAAGGCGCTTGTCGAGTTGTCGCGCCATCTTTTCACCCACCCAGCGGAACGCAGGCCAAAATGGACGAACCCCGCCAACGGCGAGACACAACACAATGAGTAACGTCACGCCTGCGGTGGTGCTGGTAGCGATGTTTCTAGCGAGCGGGCCCCAAACCGCTTTTGCTCTTACGGGGTATGGCGGTGAATCCGAGAGGTACGATTTCGAAGAGAAACCTTGGGTTGAAGAGAAAACCGTAATCCCCGACTTTCCCAAGACCGAGAATCTGATTGAATTTGCAGTTGGCCCGACGGAGCGGAATCGGTTCTATGTTGATGGCACCACGATCAGCATTGGGGCGGACGGCATAATTCGTTATGTGCTGGTGTTAAAGACGACGGGTGGGGCTATCAATGTCACTCTTGAGGGCATGCGCTGTGCGACGCGCGAACTGAAACTGATCGCTGTTGGTCGGTCGGACGGTGGGTGGGAAAAGATTTTGAAACCAGTCTGGCGGACGATTGAGAACAAACTGGTGAACCAGCATCATGCAGTACTCAATAGAAATTTCTTTTGCCCTTCAGGACACACGCCACGGGATTCCGCTGAAGCACGGACAGCCTTGAAGCGCGGCAAACATGAGGATGCGCCCGGGTGATAGACCGGCTGATTACCGAATTTGACAAGGCTATACGCACGGTTTTTGCGTCCGCGCCAACCGTACGCCCCATGCCGGGAACAAATTCCCCTGAAGCCGAGATGAGCGCTGACGAGAAACGGCATGCCGCTGCTTTGATGCGAATTAATCATTGTGGTGAAATATGCGCGCAAGCACTTTATCAAGGCCAAAGTCTTACCTCCCGTGATCAGGAGACGCGTCGAGCATTGAAGTACGCGGCGATGGAAGAAACCGAGCATTTGAACTGGACCGAACGTCGTTTACAGGAGCTTGGCAGCCGCAAAAGCTTGTTGAATCCGCTGTGGTACGCCGGTTCGCTGGTAATGGGCATTAGTGCAGGTCGCTGTGGCGACAAGTGGAATTTAGGCTTTCTGGCTGAAACGGAAAGGCAGGTTGAGAAGCACCTGGAGAGCCACTTGGGTTTATTGCCGAGGCAGGACTTTCGGTCACGTGAAATAGTCAAGCAAATGAAGGCTGACGAAATCGGTCATGCCCAGACGGCGATCAACCTGGGCGCCAGAGAATTGCCACCTGTTGCGAGGTATGCCATGCGGGCAGTGTCACGTGTCATGACCTCAGTGGCCTACTACATCTAGATTTCAACTATCTCCCATGTATGGGTGATTTCGGCTGATTTGCCAAGCATGATCGAGGCGGAGCAATATTTATTCGCCGACAGTTTGATCGCTCGTTCAACAGTTTCTGGTTTGAGCCCGTGACCGGTGACCACGAAATGAAAGTTTATCTTGGTGAATACTTTGGGGTCGACATCAGCTCGCTCTGCCGATAGCCTGGCTTCACATCCACTTATGGCTTGGCGGCTGCGTTTAAGAATCAATACCACATCAAATGCTGTGCAAGCCCCCGTTCCGGCCAGAACCATTTCCATTGGACGCGGTGCAAGGTTTTTTCCTCCAGCTTCTGGCGCTCCGTCCATTGCAACCAGATGACCGCTACCGGTTTCAGCGATAAAGCTCATCCCCTCATGCCAGCGTACCGTGCATTCCATAAAAATTGACTTGATGAATGGTTATTGGAGCATCGAATTGTATCTTCGCGAGATTTGGGAGCTAGCGAAAGCCGAAAACCAAATATTGCCAGCTAATTTGTTGCAACGCGCAATTTATGGATTTTGATTGCAGTCACGCAAATCGTCAGTTTTAGAAAATATCTTCTAATTGGCGGTTTTTCAGACATTGTGACTTAATTCACGACACCAAAAAATTTTCTTGCAACGCAACAAAATTTTTGTTACAGTGCAGTCACTTTGATTGCAGATGAAAAACATCTCACTGTAGTCAGCAACATCTCCTCCTCGTCCCTGCAAAGGGGACGAATTCCACGCAACCCTTCGGGGTTGCGTTTTTTTTTGTAAAAATTGCATTTAAAAGATAAGCCAAGATTGGTTTGACACTGGCGTCGTCGCTGGCATACAATGCGCGCCTTTCCGCATTCCGCCCATCAGCCATGTTCTTCGTTTGGGCCAATTGAGACCGAGGTTTCTTCATGAAAACGTTTTCTGCCAAACCGCTTGAAGTTCAGCGTGACTGGCTCGTCGTCGATGCTACTGACAAAGTGCTCGGTCGTCTGGCTACCGAAATTGCTCGCCGCCTGCGCGGCAAGCATAAAACCGAATATACGCCGCACGTTGACACTGGCGACTACATCGTAGTGGTCAATGTTGAAAAGTTGCGAGTAACTGGCAACAAGGCCCTGGACAAAAAATACTATCGCCACTCGGGGTATCCAGGGGGTATTTCAGAAACCAATTTCACGAAGCTTCAACAGCGCTTTCCGGATCGTGTTCTCGAAAAGGCTGTCAAGGGCATGTTGCCTAAGGGCCCGCTTGGTTATGCGATGCTGAAGAAGATGAAGTGCTACGCAGGGGCGAACCACCCTCATTCCGCCCAGCAACCGAAAGCTCTGGAGATTTAAATGGCCACCAATTACTACTACGGCACTGGCCGTCGCAAAACTGCAATCGCCCGTGTTTTCATGAAACAAGGGAGTGGCAAGGTTGTCGTCAATGACAAGCCATTGGACGAGTTTTTTTCGCGCGAAACCGGTCGAATGGTGGTCCGCCAACCTCTGGAACTGACCGAGCACATTGGTACATTTGACATCATGGTCAATGTAGTGGGTGGTGGTGAATCCGGCCAGGCTGGCGCAGTTCGCCACGGGATTACCCGCGCATTGATTCAATATGACGCGACTTTGAAGCCAACCCTGTCGCAAGCAGGCTTCGTTACTCGTGATGCACGGGAAGTCGAACGTAAAAAGGTTGGCTTTCACAAGGCACGACGCCGCAAGCAGTTCTCGAAGCGCTAAGCTGTCCAAGACAGACAAAAAAGCCGCCTTTTTGGGCGGCTTTTTTGTCTGTGCGCTACTATTCGACAATGGATTCGCGGAGTTTGCAATGATCAAGGTTGGCGTTGTTGGCGGAACCGGCTATACCGGTGTTGAACTTTTGAGGTTGCTGGTACAGCACCCTGAAGTGGAACTGCATGCAATCACGTCACGCGGCGAAGCGGGAATGGCGGTTGCCGACATGTTCCCGAGTCTGCGAGGGCATGTTGCGCTGGAGTTTTCGGATCCAACCAAATCAACACTCGATAAATGTGACTTGGTTTTTTTCGCGACCCCAAATGGAATTGCAATGCAGCAAGCTCCTGCGTTGTTGAACCAGGGCATAAAAGTCATTGATCTGGCAGCGGACTTTCGTCTTCAGGATGTGGCGGTATGGGAAAAGTGGTACGGCATGCCGCACGCCAGTCCAGAGTGGCTGGAGCAGGCTGTCTACGGTTTGCCCGAAGTTAATCGGGAGCAGATCAGGAATTCCAAACTGGTGGCGAATCCAGGGTGCTACCCGACAGCCACACAACTTGGTTTTTTGCCCTTGATTGAATCGGGTTGCGTCAATGTCAGCAGCCTGATTGCCGACGTCAAATCTGGCGTCTCAGGGGCTGGGCGCAAGGCTGAAACACACATACTTTTTGCTGAGGCTGCGGACAACTTCAAGGCCTACGGCGTAAACGGGCATCGTCATTTGCCAGAAATTCGGCAAGGATTGTCGAGAGCGGCCAGAGGTAACGTCGAACTCACTTTTGTTCCGCATCTGACTCCCATGATCCGTGGCATTCATGCGACCCTGTATGCGCAGATTACAAAAGAGACTGACTTTCAGGCACTCTTTGAGCAACGCTATGCAGATGAGCCGTTCGTTGATGTGTTGCCGGCCAAATCCCATCCCGAAACCCGGACCGTTAGAGCATCAAATCTCTGCAGGATTGCGATTCATCGCCCACAGAATGGGAACACGCTGGTGATCCTCTCCGTGATCGACAACTTGGTCAAGGGTGCAGCGGGTCAGGCTGTCCAGAACATGAATTTGATGTTCGGTTTTGACGAATGTACAGGACTGTCGCACGTTCCCGTCCTGCCTTGATGTTGCGCCAGATGCGCCGCCATTTCGGCATGGCAGCGCCGCGCGTGACGGTTCGTGCGCACGTGCCCTGGTACTGGCGTGCCTTGGTTATGGTTGCGACCTTGGCTGTCGCGATGGTGATGGCAGGCTGGGTGTTCGATATTGGCAGGCGCTTTGCCGGTTTCGACAAAAACAAGTCTGAACAGGAACTAAGCGAGTTGCGAGAGCGAGTGGCCTCGCTTGAAACCGAGCACAACCGAAACAGCAGCAGCGAGGCATCGCTTGAAATAGAGCGTACCGCTCGACAAAGGCTTGGTGAACAGCTAAAGGCAATAGAGGCCGAAAACGCGCGTATGCGTGAAGAACTTGCTACGTTCGAGAGTCTGGCATCAGGGACTGTGAAAACCGAAGCCGCCAATATTCACCGCCTGCAAGTCGAGGCAGACTCAAAAGTTGCCGGAGCCTTCCGCTACCGCATGTTGCTTTCAGCCCCATCCGGCGTCAATGACCATGAGTTCAAGGGGCATCTTCAGATTGCGGCGTTAGTTCAGCAGGGCGACAAAACTGCTATGGTTGACATCCCCGATACCGCAAAGCCCGGACAACAGTGGTTTCTGCTCAGCTTCAAATATTTTCGGCGAGTGGAAGGCAATTTTGTGTTGCCGGCGGGAACTACTCTCAAAAGGCTGGATGTGCGCTTGATGCAGGGCACGGTGGTCGTCGCATCTCAGCAGGTCTCGATGTAGGCGTAACAATTGGAGGTAACCCATGTTTTCAAAATCAAAGCAGCAAGCGCGAATTGAAAGTCTGATCGGTGCAGGTACTCGCGTCGATGGAAATATCTCCTTTAGTGGTGGCTTGCGCGTGGACGGCGAGATTCACGGCAATGTTACTGCTGTCGGAAATGAAACAAGCACCCTGGTCGTCAGCGAGCAAGCCAGGATCGAGGGTGAAATAACAGCGTCGCACTTATTGGTAAATGGCACCGTGTTGGGCCCTCTGCGGTGCATCGACTTTCTGGAACTTCAGTCCAAGGCGCGTGTCTCAGGGGATGTGGAATACAATACCATCGAGATGCATCTTGGCGCCGTTGTGGATGGTCGATTGATTCATCAGGGAGTACCC
Organism: Betaproteobacteria bacterium; assembly: GCA_947478755.1. Taxonomy (GTDB): domain Bacteria; phylum Pseudomonadota; class Gammaproteobacteria; order Burkholderiales; family Rhodocyclaceae; genus Georgfuchsia. Next base: position 52,256 of record CANJXH010000002.1, read on the forward strand.
GCCAAGACAGTTGAATTAAAGCTGGCCAACACCAACTAATCAGTTGGTCAATAGTCAAGTCAGGAGAACCACATGAACGCCCCCACCGATATGCCGATGCCCCTCAATTTCACCGATAACGCTGTGAATAAGGTCAGAGACCTGATGATTGAGGAAGGAAACCCCGAACTGAAGCTGAGAGTGTTTGTCAGCGGTGGCGGTTGCTCGGGCTTCCAGTACGGGTTCACGTTTGACGAGGTCGGGAATGAAGACGATACCGTACTCGAAAAGGGTGGCGTCACGCTTCTGATTGACCCCATGAGCTATCAATATCTGGTGGGTGCTGAGATCGATTACGCGGAAAGTCTCGAAGGTTCACAGTTTGTGATCAAAAACCCGAATGCAACCAGTACTTGTGGGTGCGGGTCGTCCTTCTCTGTGTAGTTTCAGAAGCAGCAAGCCCCCGGGGTTTTTGTATTCCCGGAGGGAGCTTCCAACTCGTGTTTGGTTCAGGTTTCCCTGCACAGGCTACAGTGATCTTCCAGTAGCCGCAGGTGGCGCTTGAGTGCGCTATGCCGGTGTCTGCGGCATCAGACTGGTATAAGATTTGATGCTGCAGGCGTTTCCACGCGGTTGCGTCCAGCGTACGATCAGTCTGCAGAGGCCAAGTTCACGTGACGCAATGAATCGATTCTTGCCAGCAACGCCGTGGTTTCGTTATGAAAAACCGTCAGTTGATCGTTGGACAGCGATGCAGCACCCGGAAGCTTGACCAGTAGCGGATCCTTGAATACGCCGTCAACACGGAATTCGTAATGCAAGTGCGGGCCGCTGGCAAGGCCGGATTGTCCAACATAACCGATCAGGTCGCCTTGCAGCACGCGACTACCTTTTCGCAGGCCAGAGGCAAAACCTGACAGGTGACCATATACCGTTGTGTAGGGCCCCTGATGCTTGAGAATAACCACCTTCCCATAACCATTCTGCCTGCCGATGAAATCCACAATTGCATCGCCGGTTGCCTTGACACGGGTCCCGGTCGGAGCGCCGAAATCAACCCCCTTGTGCGCACGCCACTGTTGAAGAACCGGGTGGAATCGCGACATCGAGAAGCCTGAGGTCACCCTCGAAAACTCAAGTGGGGAGCGCAGGAATGACTTGCGCAGACTCTTGCCCTCAGGGGTGTAATACGAACCTTGCCCACCGGCAGTCTGAAACCAGACTGCCTTGTAACTTTTGTCTTCGTTGATAAATTCTGCGGCAAGAATGCGCCCACTGCGTAACGGTTTCCCCAAATGGGTGATCAACTCGTATGAAACCGAAAAATGATCACCTTTTTTCAAATCGTGATGAAAATCAATGTCGCCACCAAAAATATCCACCATCTGGGCCGCGACTGCATCGGGGATTCCAGCTGCGTCGGTGGCACCGAATAGCGAATAGCTGATGTCGGCGGATTTGACGACGATGCGCTTTTCAAGCGGCATCTCCTTTTGCGTTAACTTCAGTCCGCTGGAGGTATTCAGCAACTCCAGCGCCTGGTCCTGTTTTTCATTCAATGGAAAAATCAGGGAATGCAATTGGCCATCACGTTCCAGATATGCTGTTACCGTCTTGCCCGGCGAAAGCTGGCGAAACAAGGGTTGCGCAAGTACGTTGGATCGCGAAGCATCAATCAGTTGGGTATCCTCAATGCCAAGACGCCCCAGCAGGGAGTTGGCGGAATCACCCGGGCGGATCTTTTCCTCGCGGATAAACAACCCGCTGTCTTCATTCGTCAGGGTTGTGGGTGCAAGTTCCAGCGATTCGAGAACGTTCTCTTGTGAAATGGCCCCCACCGGTACGCCAGCAACATTGCCAAATGCCGCAACGACGACAAAGCAACAAGCAGTCACCGCTCCCATACCCATCAGCCAACGGCGAGTTTGAGCGGTACTGCGGCTTTGGAGGTAAGCTAAAATTGGCGTGTCCGGGGAGTACATCAAGCGTCGCCTGATCTTGGGATCGGGCAGTTTATCAAATTCCCGGCCCAACCCCCTTTTTGTTCGCCAAATCCTTCACGTAATGACCAATATTGAATCCCAGCTGGCGCTGATAAAACGCGGTGCCGACGAATTGCTGATTGAAGCCGATCTGGTGGAAAAGCTGAAATCCGGGCGCCCGCTTCGCGTCAAGGCCGGATTTGACCCGACTGCGCCTGATTTGCACCTTGGACACACGGTACTCATCAACAAATTGCGGCATTTCCAGGAACTTGGCCACCATGTCATGTTCCTCATCGGTGATTTCACCGGGATGATCGGCGACCCGACAGGGAAAAACGCGACGCGCCCGCCGCTTTCGCGGGAGCAGATTGCCGAAAACGCCAAAACCTATCAGGAACAGGTATTCAAGATCCTTGATCCAGCCAGAACCGAGATCTGCTTCAATTCGACATGGTGCGATCAACTCGGCTCGGCGGGCATGATCAGGCTGGCGTCTCATCACACGGTCGCGCGCATGCTTGAGCGCGACGACTTTTCCAAGCGATACGGCAGCAACCAGCCGATCGCCATTCACGAGTTTCTGTATCCGTTGGTGCAGGGTTACGACTCCGTTGCAATGAAGGCCGACGTCGAGCTTGGCGGAACCGACCAGAAGTTCAACCTGTTGATGGGGCGCGAGCTGCAAAAACACTACGGGCAGGCGCCGCAGTGCATCCTCACCATGCCGCTGCTGGAGGGGCTTGACGGAGTGAACAAGATGTCCAAGTCGATGGGCAACTACATTGGCATCAACGAAGCGCCGGACGACATCTTCGGCAAGTTGATGTCAGTATCCGACGAATTGATGTGGCGCTATTTCGAATTGTTGTCGTTCAAATCGGCTGCGGACATCACATCGCTGAAGCGACAGATCGACACCGGAACCAATCCGCGAGACATCAAGTTCGAGCTGGCCAAGGAAATCGTCAGCCGCTTTCATGGCGGATCGCAAGCAGGTGAAGCCGCGCTACTGAATTTCGTTGCCCGTTTCCAGCGTAGCGAAATCCCGGATGACATGCCCGAGGTATCGATGTCCGCCTGTTCCATGCCGCAGGCACTGAAGCAGGCCGGACTGGTCGCCAGCACTTCCGAGGCGATACGCATGATCGATGCTGGCGGTGTTCGTGCCAATGGCGAAAAGGTCAGCGACAAAAGTTTGCAACTGACGGCCGGCAGCACGTTGGTGCTGCAAGTTGGCAAGCGGAAGTTCGCGCGCGTGACAATCAGCGCTTAGCGTCAGGCTACGTTTGTCGCCGTTCTAGCTCAGGGCCAGGCCTACCCATTCATGAATGGCATTCGTGCTGCGCTCGAATGCAGAGGTCGATGGCAGCAGGTTTTCAAAAAAAGACGCGCCCGTGGGGGAAAACCCGGTGGGGGCAGGGATGACAACCATCCCTTGCCGCTCAAACTCTCTCCTGGCACGCGGCATGTGCCATGCATGAGTAACCAGAGCGATACGCCGAATGCCCGCAGCTTTTAGCTGCGGCGCCGAGAAAGCGGCGTTTTCGGCAGTGTTGCGTGCATTCGCCTCGGTCCAGCGCACCGGCAAGGCAAACTCGTTTTCAAGCACGAGCATCATCAGTTTCCCCTCGGGCGCGCCGCTGTACAGGGTGCCGCCAGTCACCAGGATCGGCAGTCCCGATTGTCGTGCCAGTGTTGCGCCATAGCGAACACGTTCAATGGATGATTTCCCGAGGGTGTCGCCACCATATTCGGGGGCGTTGTAGTGAACGCCACCGCCCAGCACGACAATCGCCTCCGCCTGTTTCAGTGCATGCGGCGATATGGGAACCCCTTCAAGTGGTGTGGAAAGCCAGCGAGCGACAGGGAAAAGCGATAACAGCAGCACCGCTGTCACCGCCATGCCGGCTATGACCCTCCCCTTGCGGCCTCGGAGTGCAAGCAAGCTGAGCAGGGCAAGCACCAAAAAGCCGGTTGGTGGCAGAAGCCACGTCGAGAGAAATTTTTTAAGCAGAAACATGGGCGAAACCTTTGTTTGATTGGTGCTTATCAACAAGAGGCTGCGGACTATGATCAAAGTGCCAAATGTCCAACTCCAGTCCAACCCCGTTTTCGTTTTTGATCCTCACCACCCGTCCATGATCGAAACAGCGGCGCCATGGTTACACGATGCAATCCTGCTCGGCGCCAGCATTGCCGGAGTGTATCTTGTCGTCGCGCTATTGCAGTTGGCCCAGATAAGGCGGCGCATGCCGGCCGTGCCGGTAGCGAAGGAGCCTTCGGTGGGGTTGCGGCATCCGGTTGCCCAAGAGCGTCCGAGCACCCGAATCGACGAGGATGGTGAAGCCTCCTTTGCTTTGCACCTTCGCCGTTCAACGGTCGAAGCCGATATTCAGAAATTGCGGATGGAAGTACAGGGCCTGCGTGACGAAATGGCCTGCGCATACGAAAAAATTGACGCCATCGGCGCTCTGCGGCAAGCGCAGACGGGGATGCCCTTGTACAACGAAGCGATCAGCATGGCCCGGCGCGGCATGAGTGTCGATACCATTGCCTCCAGATGCAGCATATCCAAGGGTGAAGCGGAACTGGTGTTTGCGCTGGCACAAAATCCGCGGCACGGCGAAGAAAACCAGCAGATTGCCAACAAGGTACCCAATGAGCGACACCCCGTACGCTGAGCCCGCGCCGCAACCTGAGGCCATCGACGAAGATGTACTGCGCAAGCGTCTGGTCAACCGGATAGCGATCGCGGGCGTCGTGATCGTGGCGCTGCTGGGTGGGTTGGCGCTGATCGATACGCTATACGTTGCGCCAGCGACACCGACGCCGACCCCAAAGGTGCCGGTACCCCAGCCGGTGGTGATGAATGAAGTTCACGACACCGCAATTGCGGTGTCGGCAACCGCAGCACCTGAACCACCAAAACCGGAAGCGGTTCCGACAATTAAGAGTCACGCCGAGGCGGAGGAAACATCAGCACCGACCGTTCCGTTTGCGGTAGAAAAGAAGCCGAAAGAAAAACTGTCGGCCGTACGAAGTGCAGCATCGAAGTCCGAACCACCGCCGGTTCGCCCGCCGATATCCCGTCCCGTGACGGAAGGCAAGTCGCCACCTGCGAAGCCCGAGTTCCTTTTGCAGATGGGAGTATTCAAGGATGTTGGCAACGCTCAGGAGCTGCTGGCCAGAATACAAAAGGCGGGCGTACCTGCACAAATCGAGGCACGAGTGCAGGTGGGGCCGTTCAAGACGCGTCAGGAGGCTGATGAAGCCCGTGCAAAGCTCACTGCGGCGGGGCTTGATGCCGGGCTGCTGATACCCAAACAGCACTAGTTCGCAGTATCCTTGCGCGGCCTCACATCAACATTCAGCGCAAGCACACATCATCATGACCAGAGCAATCATTTCCACGCCCGCCGCGCCCGCAGCCATCGGCACCTACTCGCAGGCAGTGCGATCCGGCAATACCGTCTATCTCTCCGGCCAGATCGGTCTCGACCCAAAGACCATGCAGATGGTCGACGGCATCGACAATCAGATCGTGCGGGTATTCGACAACATGAAAGCGGTAGCCGAAGCGGCAGGCACTTCGCTCGACAATGCGCTCAAGATCAATATCTATCTGACCGACCTCGCCAATTTCACCAAGGTCAGTGACGTCATGGCCAGGTATGTCGCCGAGCCCTATCCGGCCAGGGCCGTAGTCGGCGTGAAGGAATTGCCGCGCGGCGCGCTGGTGGAAGCGGACGCCGTTCTTCTGGTTGAGTAACACCGCCACAATCGCCGGGATTGCGCCTGCGCTTGCCGCCAAGCTGGCCAAGCTGGGCCTGCATCGTGATCTGGACCTGGTGCTGCACCTGCCGCTGCGTTATGAGGACGAAACCCGCATCACGCAGATACGTGATGCCATTCCCGGTGCGGCGGCGCAGTTCGAGTTGACCGTCGTTTCCACTGAAATCGCTTTTCGCCCCCGTCGCCAACTGCTCTGCCACGTGCGCGATGAAAGCGGGACCTTGCTGCTGCGTTTTCTCAATTTCTACCCCAGCCA
>CANJXH010000003.1 GCA_947478755.1 Betaproteobacteria bacterium
GAACAGCTATATCCCGATCCGCCTTGCATTCCCGCCCACTTGAGCGGTTTGGTCACGGCCGTGGAAGACTGGGCCGACAAGCGCTTCAGTCCGCAAATGCTGCTGCCCGCCTTCGTGGCGCTGATACCCATGCTGCCCGCGGACGTGATGGACGATCGCTCGAAGATGGCGCCGGGCCTGACCAAGGAAAACTTCATCGCCGGTGCGCCGCACGCGATGCGTCAGGCGCAAGTGTCGATGCAGCAACTGGAGTCCATGCTGGGCCGCCACGACTACCTGCTCGGCGATCAATTCACGCTGGCGGATGCGGCGTGCTACTTCACGCTCTGGCTGATGCGCAATTCGCCCGAGCTGTACGACGCGGCAACAGCGCCTTACCCGGCACTGCGGGCATGGTTCGCTCGCGTCGAGGCATTCGGTCCGGGTGATTCGTTGCCGATGAGCACGCAGGAAGCCCTGTCGATCGCGCGCGATGCACAGCCGGCAGACATTGCGGCCGGCGCGGGCTTTACTGCAGTCGGTACAGCGCCCGCCATCGCGGCCGGCAGCCACGTTTCCGTAATCGCCGATGACTACGGGCAAGAAGTCGTCAGTGGCAAACTGCTGCGTGTTGCCGATGAAACTTTCACATTGCTGCGAGAAGGCACCAATCTCGGCGACATCGCGGTGCACTTCCCGCGTATCGGCTATCGGGTTGAGGCAGGCTGAGCCTGCGGTATTGGGCGCGGCGGGTGCTGCGTTGAATTAGCGTCACAAATTTCGGGCGGTGCCGCAGTGCGCGTGCCGAACCAGAAAACAAAGGGAGGAGCAGATGGCCAGGAACAAGATCAGGTTCGGTTTCTTTTACGACTTCCGCAATCCGCAGCAGTGGCGGCGACCGTGGGCCGACCTGTACGCCGAGACGCTGGAGTTCATCAGCTGGAGCGAGAGCGTTGGTTTCGAGATGGCGGCGGTGGCAGAGCACCATGCGTCGGACGATGGCTACATTCCTTCGCCACTGGTGGCCGCTGCCGCGATCGCAGCGCGGACCAAGACGCTGCGCATCGGCACGGCGCTCGCCGTGGCGCCCCTTTACCACCCGGTGCGTTTTGCCGAGGACTGCGCCCTGATCGACATCCTGTCGAACGGGCGCCTCGATGTGGCGGTGGGCGTTGGCTGGCGGCAGCGCGAGATGGCCGCCTATGGCCGCAACTTGGAGACGCGCGGCAGCTATACCGAGGAGCTGATCCAGATCGTGCGCAGCCTGTGGCAGGGCGAGACGGTCAGCGCCAACAGCAAGCACTTCAACATCGACACGGCGCTGGTGATGCCGCGGCCGGTGCAGGAGCATCTGCCGCTGTATGTGGGCGGCTTCTACCCCAAGGCATTGCAACGCGCGGCGCGCCACGCCGACGGCTACCAGGGCTATCTCGATGTCTATCCGGCCTACATCGAGCAGGTCCGTGCTTGCGGCAAGGACCCGGCAGCCGCGAAATTCACCATGATGAACCTTGCCTTCTATGTCGCCCGCGATCCGGAAAAGGCCTTCGCCGAGATCGGCCCGCATGTGCTGTACACCAACAATGCCTACGCCAAATGGCAGACCGAGGCCGAGCATGACTCGCAGTTTCAGCCGATGGACATGGCCACCCTGCGCGCCAGTGGCACGCTGACGATACTCACCCCGCAGCAGGCCATCGACTACATCGAGGCTGCGCTGGGGCGTGCGTCGATCGACAACTTCCTCACCTGCCCACCGGCCGGCATGCCGATGTCGAAGTTTGCCGAATATGCCGAGTTGTTCGCGAAGGAAGTGATCCCGGCGTTTCGTTAGGGGCGATGGCGCCGGCGCCCCCGCGAAAAGCCTACGACCAGTTTTGCAGCGGTACCAGGGCCGGGTACGCCGGCGCTGCGGGCAGCTTGCGGATGAGATAGATGTTCACCAGGCACCAGATGTTGAAGGTGAGATAGAACGCCAGGTATTGCAGCGTCTTGAACACGGCCGGCGCGACGGTGACGAAGAATATAGAAACGGCAGCGAAGATCACGATCACGCACAACTGCATTGCTACCGACTGGCCGGCACTGCTGCGCCGACGCAGCATGATGCCGGTGTGGAACGGCACCGACCAGATGGCGGTGAGCGCAAAGCCGATCAGGAACAGCTCGTCATGCAGCGAGCCCTTGATCAGAAACCAGATGGCGCCGACGCCGAGCGTAGCCCCGACTGTCATCGCCGTGAACTGGGCCTTGCTCATCTCGGGGAACAGCTCCTTGTGCCCGTACTTGATGAACTGCTGGATCAGGAAGACCTCGAAGCCCACTGTGCCGATCAAGGCAAACCAGGTGAACTTGAACCACCAGTGCGGGTACAGCTCAAACCAGATCTTGTAGTCGAGCACATAGGTGAGGTCGTGCCAGAAGAAGAGCGCGGCGCCGATGAAGGGCAGGGCATATACCTGCTTCTTCACGGTGAGGGCAACGCCGATGCCGAAATAGACGAATGCAAAAACAATGTTGCCGAGAAAGCAGGCGATGATGAGATTGTTGTTCTCGTTCATCGCGGCGAGGACTTGAGCGGGATCGTACATGGGTGGTCTCCGTTGACGGGCAGATTTGCTGCGGCGCGGATTGTCACCGAAGCATGCCGAGTGGATTGACCGAGTGTTCAGCCAAATACTTTCCCGCTCGTCGCATTCCTTGCAAAAGTGGCCCCCTGATTGCAAGCCGCGGCCCTTGGGAGTAGTCTCATCGCGTTCCTGGCACAGGACGCGCCCCAGTACTTGTTGCCTGGGCGACGATCTCAGCAATCACAAAAAACATCGAGGAGTAGTTCATGAGTCAATCCATGCAAGGCATTCGTCCCGCCCCGGCCCGGACGGCCCGGTTCTTTGGCATCCCGGCCGGCTTTCCCGTGTTGTATGTCGCCGCTGCGATCGGTGCCGTGATGCTGGCCTTCGAGATCTATCTGCTGGTGCATTGGGTCACGGGGCCGAACTTCGTGCGCGTGCCCTATGGCCCGTCGGAACCACCGCAATGGATGAAGACGGTGATGGATGTCAGCCAGTGGGTGTGGCCGGTGATCACGGCTTACGGCACATGGCTCATGTTGCTGCGCCCGTGGCTGAAGGAAGGCCGCGTCAGCATCTGGGGCCTGATGATCCCGGTGATCATGCTCACTGCCGTGTACGACCCGGCGAGTTGCTATTTCCACAACTGGTTCGGCTACAACGCCTACTTCCTCAACTACGGTTCACCGCTGCCGGGTGGTGTGCCGGGATGGCAGGGCTTTGCCGAGCCGGGCGCGATGATCGCGTGGCCGATCATTTTTCTGCCCTGCGTCTATCCCTTCCTTTTCATTTTCGCGGCCTGGGGTTGCGGCAAGTTGATGGGTGCGCTGCGCAGCCGCTTCCCGACCCTTCCGGGGTGGATGCTGTTCGTGCTGTGCCTGCTGTTCGCGCTGTTCCTCGATGTGGTGCTGGAAGGCAATTTCATGATGCGCCTGGGCTGGTATGCCGAGACCGGCCTCTCGCTCAATGCGGGCGCGTACTACCAGTTGCCATGGCGCAACGCGATTGGCGCGGCCTTTGTCTTTTCGGCGATGGGTGCGCTGTTCTTCTTCCGCGACGACAAGGGCCACATCTTCGTCGAGCGCGGGGCAGAACGCTTTCCACGGCATTCGACCAAGGAAGTCGGGCTGCGTTTCCTGGCACTGCTGGCGGCGATCCAACTGATCATGATCTGCGGCTATCACGCGCCGATCGCCTTCCACGAAAAGTATTTCCAGGGGCATTGGCCAGAGTCGATTGCCTCGAAGACCTACTTCAACGGCCACATGTGCGGCTACGACACGCCGCGTCCCTGCCCATAAGCTGTTGGTCCGCGTTGACCGTGCCTGACAACAAAACCTACACACTGAGGAGAAAAAAATGACTGCCTATACCGGCCCCGACGAATATCCGATCAAGGAAATCCCTGCCACAGCGTGGTGGAGCGAAAACTTCGCCGCCATGTTTGCCAGCCCGGCCGAGAAGGTTGCCGTGTTCTACAGCCTGGGCCGCTGGCATGGCGATCCCACCTTGTGGCGCGAGCTGATCATTATTTCGCTGCCCGACAAGCGCGTCATTTTCAGCAAGGGCTATGGGCGCAACGGCAGCCTCACCGGGGCGGGCGGTGCGCTGTCGCACTATGAGATCGTCGAACCTGGCAAGAAGGTGCGTCTCAACTTTGATGGCCCGATGTCGGAAAGCACGCTTGACGAGATGGTGGCAGATGGCCAGCGCAGCGGCCCGGCGAAGCGCTGCAAGCTAGACCTGCGTTTTGATGCGGCGGCGCCGATGTGGAACATGAAGGGCGACTCCGCCGAGGCGGCCAGTGTTGCCGGTTCGATCCATATCGACCATATCGGCAAGGCCAACGGCAGCATCGAATACGACGGCAAGACCTATCACTTCAAGGACGGCTACTCATCGCGCGACCACAGCCGCGGTGCGCGCGAGGTGTCGGCCTACGGTGCGCACAACTGGATCAATTGCCTTTTCCCCAGCGGCCGCGCCATCTACCTTTACGCCATGAAGTCGCACGGCAGCACCGCTATCGGCATGTCCAACGCCGCCGTCGCGCAGGGTGACCGGCTCTACCCGGCCAAATTGCTGCATACCGAATTCATCACGTCCTCGGCCGATGTCGGCAAGTGCCACAAAATCATTCTGGACTGCGAGCTGGGCCAGATGGCACTTGAGATTGCCGAGGTCGCCAATAGCCTGCCGTCGCACATGGTCGTCCCCTTCGAGACCAATGCCGGTGCCGCGCCGTACCGCCCCTCGGCCTTCATCGTCGATGAGTCGGTGCTGATGAAGTGGAATGGTGAACAGGCCTGGGGTTGGAGCGAGCGAGGCATAGCCTCACAATCGCTGGTGCCTTAGTTACCCACCTTCAATGCAGTAGTGCCGGCAAGCAGCTGATTGATCCGCAGCGGCTGCGCCATTACCCGTCAATCAAGGGCGACCCGAGATGCGACGGGTAATGGCAGCGTGTAATGCTCAGTAGCGAATCAGATGCTCTTGAAGCAGACCTGTTGCAGCTTGAGCGTGCCATCCGCTTGCGGCACCAGGCGCTGGGTGCACTTGATGCCCTTGCCGATGCTCTTCTTGCCTTCGCTGCGCGGGGCTTCGCCGGCTTCACGTGCATGCACGGCGGTGCCAAACAAGGAGACGGCGGTAACAGCGGTGGCAGCCATCAGGCCGAAGGATTTGAAAGATTTGTTCATGATGAAGTCCTTTGAAAGAGAGAGTGGGTGTTGCAGCAATTCAAGTGCAACGCAGCTCTATTTGCAAAGGCTGTGCCTGCTTTTTGATGGTGTTCATAAACAAGCACTTGCAAAAGATGGGTGATTTTTTGGGGCGGTTTGCATGGGCAATTCCCCCAATATTGGGGAAAAATACCCACAAAACGGATTGGCAGTCGGTGCGGCGGCCAGCCTCACGTGCTGCTACGGGCGATACAGCAACACGCTCTCGCGCTCTTCGCTCCAGCTGGACTCGTCGGGTAGCAGCAGCGCATCGAGATCGGCCGGCGTGGCGGCGGGGTTGTCTACCCATTCGCGCAGCAATGGCCCGCCATTAATTACGTCGATGGCGAGCTTATCGAGTTCGTATTCGTAGGGGAAGTCGCGCCACAGCGCGTAGTCCGGATAGAGGCGGCGGATGGCCTTGAAGGCCAGCGCGTAGAGGCGCCACGGTTTGAAGGCGGCGTGGTCGTAGCCTTCGTTTTCAACATGCACCTGGAAGGCCGAGCACAGCTTGCCGGCATGCTTGTGGAAGGTGGGTTCGAACCAGCACGGGCGGAGGATGCAGCCCTGCAGCCAGTGCGGCGCCAGCGCCTGCATTTCGCGCAGCACCTGCACGGCATCGATGTCCGGCGCGCCCAGCACTTCGAGCGGGCGTGTGGTGCCACGGCCTTCGGACAGCGTGGTGCCTTCGAGCATCACCGAGCCGGGATAAACGCGCGCCATCCACAGGTTGGGAGCGTTGGGGCTGGGGTTCACCCAGGTGCGAGATTCGAGCGGCCAGCCGAAGCCGGGCGCTTGTTCGGGCTGCCAGCCCTGCATCGCGACAACTTGATAGTCGACATCGAGGCGCAGTGTGTTCACGAACCAGTGGCCGAGTTCACCGAGCGTGAGGCCATGCCGCATCGGTAGCGGGCCGGCACCGACGAAGCTCTCCCAACCCGCGCGCAGGCGCAGCCCTTCGATGGGGCGGCCGATGGGGTTGGGGCGGTCGAGCACCCACACGGCCTTGCCGAGACGCGCCGCTTCTTCGAGCACATAGCGCAGCGTGGTTTCGAAGGTGTAGATGCGGCAGCCGAGATCAAGCAGATCGACCAGCAGCACGTCGAAGCTGTCCATCATCGCCGCCGTGGGGCGCCGCACTTCGCCGTAGAGGCTGAACACAGGAATACCCAGGACCGGATCAACGAAGTCCCGCGTTTCAACCATATTGTCCTGCTTGTCGCCGCGCAGGCCATGCTGCGGGCCGAAGGCTGCGCTCAACTTGATGCCGTCTAGCGCAGCCAGCACATCCAGCGAGTGGCGCAGCTCGCCCGTGACGGAGGCCGGGTGCGCGAGCAGGGCGACGCGCTTGCCCGCCAGCGGGCGACGCAGTGCGGGTTCTTCAATCAGGCGGTCGATGCCGAACTTCAAGATGTGTTCTCCTTATAGCCCCTCCCCACTCGTGGGGGAGGGGTTGGGGAGAGGGGGCTTGCTGCGCATCCACCCTCTCCCCTACCCTCTCCCATCAGGGGAGAGGGAGTTGCGTACCGCCACGATGACATTGTTCCCATGATTTTCATCAACATCGCCATGACCAGCACTAGGCGAGTACCTGCGTCGCGGCGAGCCGCAGTATAAAGCCGCCGCGGTGGTGGAAATCCGGCCTGGATTTTGGATGGCGCAACGCCCAGTACGACAGGCCTGCCTTGTCTTCGATGACGGCGGTGAGGCCGATGCGCAAGGGCTGGCCGACGAATTGGCTCAGCTTCAGTCGCGCTTCGAGCACCAGGCCGTCGGGCGCCGTTTGCAGCGTGATGCGTGGCGTAGCATCGGGGGCGATCGCCGCCATGCCCTTTCGATAGCGGTCGAAGCCATACGTTGCCCATGCACCGGAGGGCGCGAAGTTGCACTCGACATAGGCGGGATCATCTTCCGTCGTGATGAAGGTCTCGAAGCAGCTGTGACGCCAAAGCTCATCCGTGTGCCGCGGTGTGGCGGGCGCCGGCAGCACAAGCCGCGCGATGTCACCGTGCAGCACATAGCGAAAGCGCAAGCCGCCGTTGGCCTCACGCGAGACGCTGGCGGTGAAGCTGGTGATCGTGGAGGTCGGCGTGCTGCGATGGCAGCCGAGTTGCTGGTGGCGTTCGGGCATTGTGTGGATGGTGCGGTAAATGAGCGGATGATAGTGGAGTCGTGGTCGTTGTCGTGATTCAGCACTACGCGAAACTGAAAATAATGGCAGGAATGTAAACGTGTAAATGTCAGTTGTAGTGAACTTTGTCGTCATGCGGGCTTGGCGGAGCATAGAATCACCCAATCGCCCATTCAAAGGAACCCGCGAGTTTCTGATCGATCGAGATTGAGGGGCATCGGAGGAACTTAAATTGTGAATCCGGAACAGATTTTTGATTCGCCAGCGATCTTCAAACTCCTGTTTGAGTCCAGTCCTGTTGCCATCGCGATCTCGTCATTGAGTGACGGCACGTTTTCCCAGGTCAATGATGCCTTCCTGGTCATGCATGGTTACACCCGTAATGAAGTCATTGGCCATACGAGCAACGAACTCCAGCTCTGGAACCGCGCCGAGGGGCGTGAGTCTGTAGTGGCGCAACTACGAGCATTGCGGGCAACGGAAGTAGCAGGAGCATCGGGCAAGACGCTCGATTTTGCGCACGAGTATCGCCACAAGTCGGGCAGGGTCGGACATGCACTGGTCTCGGCGCGAATCGTTGACCTGAATGGCAGTGAATGCATGCTCGGCTTCATTACCGGGGTCGATCAGCACGTCGAGCAGGCACTGAAAGAGGAAATCGAAAAGAACACAGCGCTTCTGCGCCATGCCAGTGACGGCGTCCACATCCTTGACCGGGAGGGCCACGTCGTCGATGCCAGCGATTCCTTCTGCGCGATGCTGGGATATTCACGCGACGAAGTGATCGGCATGAATGCCCGGCAATGGGACGACAAGTTTGCGGAGCAGGAGTTGCTGCAGGTAATCCGGCAACAGATGGACAATCCGGCACGCTCAGAATTCGAGACGCTGCATCGGCGCAAGGATGGCTCGGTATTCCCTGTCGAGGTGAGCGGCATTCCCCTGAAGATTGATGGCGAGACGCTGCTCTACAACTCGTCGCGCGACATTTCAAAGCGCAAGGCCGCACAGCAGGCGCTGCAGGAGAACCTGCTGAAGCTGGCGGAAAGCGAGAGCCACTTCCGCAGTGTGATCGAGCATAGCCCGAGTGGGATCTACGTCACCTTGCATGACCTGATCGTCTATGCCAATCCGCGGCTGTGCGAAATCCTCAGGTTGCCGCAGGAATCCCTGTTGGGCTGCAATTCGCTGGAGGTCTTCCTCAAGGGAGAAGAGGTCCGGCGTCAGGTCGAACAGAACAGGGAGACACTGCGCAAGACCGGGGAGGTCCATTATCTAGAAGCATCCTACAAACGTCCGGACGGCACGGATATCCTGATCCGCGTCCATGGTGCCGTCGGTCTGTGGGATGGCGAGAAAGCCATTGTGGCGATGGTGGAAGATGTGACCGAGCAGGCGCGGGCCGAGGCCAAAATCGCCGACTACGTCAAGCTGCTCGAAGGGTCGATGCGGGAAACACTGCAGGCGGTCGCCAACATGGTGGAAATGCGCGACCCCTATACCGCTGGCCACGAGCGGCGGGTTGGCATCATCGCGGCAGACATTGCACGAGAGATGGGCTGGCCCGAAGACAAGTGCGACATGCTGGCCCTTGTCGGGTTGGTGCACGATATCGGCAAGATCGCGATCCCGGCCGAGATGCTCACCAAGCCGAGTCGCCTGTCCGCCGTCGAATATCAGATCGTCCAGACCCATGCCGAGCAGGGTTACCAGATTCTCAAGGACGTGCATTTTTCACTGCCGATTGCCGACATCATCCGCCAGCATCATGAGCGGCCGGATGGCAGTGGCTATCCGCAGGGTCTCAAGGGCGACCAGATATTGCTTGAGGCGCGCATCCTCGCCGTGGCCGACGCGCTGGAATCGATTCTGTCGCACCGACCTTTCCGCCCGGCGCAGGGCATGGCGGTGGCCATGCAGGAATTCGAGCAGCATCGCGGCACCTGGTTCGATGCGGATGTCGTCGATACGATCACGCGTATGGTGCGCGACAAGGGCTACCAATTACCAAGCTGAGTGCTGTTTTGAGTGCCCGTTTCATTGGGGTGGCAAAAGCACCGAGGCCGCACCATTGGTGCGGCCTCGGTTCAACGGCATCAGTGCCAGATGTCGTGCAATCGTTACAGCTGGCGTCAGGCCCCTGCGTCGGATTCTCCGATGGCCTTGAGCAGGACGTAGGTCATCACCAGCAGCCAGCCGAAAAATGCGCAGGCTGCGAGCCAGAAGGAGATCAGGCCATCCCATGCAAAGGGGCCGCTTTTCAGGAAGAAGGCGAGCACCGCAGGTATGAACAGCAGGCCGACCCAGAGATTGAAGTAGCCGACCCAGCGCGGGAAAACCGGCCGCGCCGATTTGTCCATCAGGGTACCCATGGCGAGACCGACGTTCTGCGCCACTGCCAGCGGAAACACCGTGATGAAGCCGAGCCATGCGGTATCGTTCAGCATCATGGTCAGCTGCGGGTCGCGATCTGGCCGGAATGAGGCGACGCCGATGACAAGAAAGGGAAGCAGTACCACGATGGCGCCCGCTGCCCCTGCACCCAACTGAAGGTAGATCGCCATCTGGCTGATGCCATGCATGCGACGCATCTGGGTTGAAATGACTGCTGCAAATGGCACCACGAAGGTGATGCCAATGAATGCCAGCACGACGCCGACGCGTATCAGCCCGGTTCTGCCCTGATAGATGGCAACTACTTCGTCGACAGTGAGTTGCGGTGACGGCAGCGGGAAGAACCCGGGAACCATCAGTGCCGCGCCGAGGAATGCTGCGAATATCGGGCCACTCCATGCACCAATTTTTTGATCCAGCTTGTTCATAGCGTTGCCTCTCTGTTGGGTATAAATGTTGTGCCAATCCTGCATCATGGCTTTCCGGTGCAGGACTGGTTTACGTTGCGCTGCCCGGCATCAGTCCTCCGGCTTTTGCCGGTTGATCGCCTTGATCATGTGATAGGCCATGAAGTAGAACCAGCCGCCAAAGGCGAAGGCTGGTATCCAGTAGGCGATCAGGCCATCCCAGGCGAAGGGCCCGGTCTTGAAGAAAGGCATGATCAGGCCCGGGGTCAGCAGCAGGGCAATCCAGAAGTTGGCGAACCCGACCCAGCGGGCGAACACCGGTTCGGCACGCTTGTCAGAGATGATGAGGAAGCCGATGACCAGGTTTTCCAGTACATTGAGCATGACGATGCCGACGAACATGAGCCAGGCCAGGTCGTGCAGCGCCTGGGTGATCTCGGGCGAGCGCTCGGGGCGGAACGAGGCGGCGATGTACAGGAAGCCGGGCACCAGGAAGGCCAGCACCACTGCAGCACCGAGCGCAAGTTGCGTGTAGGAGAGGGCGGGTGTGTGGCGGTATTCGATACGCAGCAATTGCGCCGATATGCCGGCGGCGAAACAGGCATACAGTGCGCCGGCGATCTGGATCATGATCATGCCAACGCGAACATTGGCGCCGTTCTGCTGGTAAAAATCAGCGACCTGTTGTGCCGTCATCATGGGTGACTGCGGCGGGAAATAGCCGGCGATCCAGAGCCCGGCGAACATGATGGTGGGGCAGATGATGCCAGCCCAGGCGAGACACAGTTGGCTTCGAGTGTTCATTTCTTTTCCTCCGTTGATGTTCTATTAGTTACTGGCTTCGGCATGGTATCGCCAAGGCGAGTGAGAGTGTACAACGCAAGCGAGGCAAGGTGATGCGATGGCCGTCAGTCACCGCTTAACTCGCGGAGGTCCCTCTGGATTCTGCGTCGCTGAACAATCGCCTCGGATGAGGGCATGTCGATCATGGCGGTAAGGCTTGCGCTGATTTCGGCCATTCCGTTCTGGATTTGCTTGATCCTGGTGCGACCAAGCCTCCCCAGTGACTGCTTGATCAGCAGGTCCGACAGCGTCGTAATGTCTTCCATCAGGCGGTGAACGTTGCCGGTGAGGAATACTTCCATGGCACGACCGTCGCGTGAGTGGGCACGTCGTTCCACCCAGCCCTTTTTCTCGAGGCGAGCGACCAGTCTCGCCACGGCACTCTTGTCGATATCGAGAACCTCGGCAAGTCGGGCCTGGCTAGAGCCATCGAAATAGTAGAGATGGGTCAGCAGCCACCACTGCGAACGAGTCAGACCGAGGGGTTGCATTTCGCGATCGAACATCAGGCGATATTGCAGGGAAATCGAATAGATTGAGAACGCGAGATTGTTCGTCAATGACTTGGGCAGTTCCATGAGTGCTTTGCATTCGGCTATTGATTGCCGCGAGTGTAATGCAGGGTCGGTATTCGATCCGACAGAAAAGAGCCAAGTCAAGTCAATAACATGGTTGACTAGGCTCCTATATCGTCTTACATTCCCGCCGCGATGGACGGCACCGCGACACGCCGTTACTCCCTTTACCTGATGACTTCGACAAGGAACCCCCCCCATGAATAAGCGCCTGCACATGCTTGCTGCCTGGTCCGGCCCGGTCTTCTGCATAACCTTCACTATTGGCATCTGGTTCGTAGCGCAGTTCGTGCCGCCCCATGATCCGCTGGCAAGCGCCGCCGACATCGCAGCCTTCTACCTGCGCAATCCGATGCGCATTCAGAGCGGCCTGCTGATCACCATGTTCAGCGCAGTCATATGGATCGTCTGGGCCGCAGAGTGGGCATCGCAGATGCGGCGCATGGAAGGCAAGTACCCGGTGCTGGCCGATATCCAGCTCGGCGCCGCAGTGGCGACCTCGGTGTTCGTGCTGCTGCCGGTGATGGTGTGGATGGCCGCCGCCTACCGCCCGGAACGCAATCCGGAACTGTTGCTGTTCTTCAACGACTTTGCATTCATCCAATTCGTCGGCATGGTCGGTCCGGCCTTCTTCCAGATCATTTGCGTCGGCATCGCCATCCTTGCTGATCGTCAGAGCTCTCCCAGCTTTCCTCGCTGGGTGGGATTTTTCACAATTTGGTTCTCCTTCCTTACATTGCCGGGTGGACTCTGTATCTTCTTCAAGGTCGGTCCTTTTGCCTGGGACGGTGTGCTTGCGTTCTGGATGCCGCTGTCCTTGTACGGCGTCTGGTTCATGGTGATGTTCCTGCAACTGCGCAAGGCAATTGCACGCCAAGCTGCAGCTGAATAGTTACCAACCTCCGTCCTCAGTTTGTGCCGTGCATGCGTTGAGGCACAATTCCTTCAGACATGACCCCGACCCGCCGGTTTCGGGCTGATGCCATTAACTACGTCAGGGGGTGTGAGATGTTAGCGCCACAGGATTTTCAGCAGCTTCGTCGCGAGCTTGATGCCGATCGCTTCATCGACATGGCCCGTCAAAGAACCGGTCTGTCCGATTTCGGTGGCAGCGACTTCTGCGAGGCGCTGAACAAGCTGCTCGACTGCGCTGCCCGCGATGCCGCGTTTCATGCACAGGGGTTGGAAGCATTCAAGGGTGACATCGTGCGCAGCTTGTGCAACCGGTTGCGCATGCAGCAGGACATTGCACGGTATCCGGAAATTCTTGACGAGGACGTGTCCGACCCGATCATTGTCGTCGGCCTTGGCCGCTCCGGCACCACCAAGCTGCACAAGATGCTGTCAGCGCAGGACCAGGTGCAGAAAACCCTGTTCTGGCGGCTGTGGAACCCGGCGCCGTTCCCCGACGCCATGGCAGGGCAGCTCGATCCGCGCATCGGCGCAGTAGGTACCTCGCAGTTGCTGTCTGCCGATAACCCGGTCATGGATGCCGCCCACCGCATCGCCGAACAGGAGGTGGAAGAGGAGTGGTTTCTCTACACCTTTACCTTCGCAGACTGGATGTGGTGCCAAATGATTTACCTGCCCTCATATTTTGACTGGACGATGTTGCGACCATCACTCGGCGCCTACCGTTACGTGAAGACGATGCTGCAATACCTGCAGTGGCAGGACGGGGGCAAGCGGGGTCGCCCGTGGATTCTGAAGTCGGTCGGCCATATCGCCAACATGGAAGCGCTGCTGGATTGCTACCCAAGGGCTACGTTGGTACATCCGCACCGTGACCCGCACGACACCATTCCCTCGTTTGCGAAACTGCTGAGTAGTTCGTGGCCGCTCTATGGCAAACCGGTTGAGCCGCACCTGATCGGGGCGGAGGTGATGCGGCAGTGGGGCACGGCGACGCGGCGCTACCTTGAATCGCGCGACAGGCTCGGACTTGATGGCCGCATCCTCGATGTTGACTACGAGCAGGTACGCTCGGACCCGATGCCGCTCGTGCGCGAGATCTACCGGCGTGCCAATCGTGTTCTGTCCCCCGCAGAAGCAGAGAGGATGGCGGCCTGGCATGCCGGCAACGAACAGGGGCGTCATGGCCGGCACGAATACTCGCTGCAGGAATTCGGCCTCGACGAGGCCGCCATCGACAAGACCTTCGGTGACTACATTCGCCGCTTCATCAAGCGGTCATGAAGCCTTCAGTCGCGCGATCTCAGCCTCCAGCGCAGCGATGCGCTGGTCGCGGTCCTTGATGGCCCTGGCGACATCATCGGCATCGAGTCGCTGCGGAATGTGCTGCGAGCAGTTGGCGTCCCAGGCCGTGAGGTGGAACACGATGGCCTGTTCGCTTTTTGCCTGATAGGCGGGTGGCATCAGGCGCGCCACCAGCGCCGCGTCGCCTTCGATCACTTCCGCCGTGCCCCACAGCTTGATGCGTTCCCGCGTTTCATAGTTCATCAGGAAGAGATGCGCACGCGGGTTCTCGGCCAGGTTGCCAGTGCTGATGAACTGGCGATTGCCGCGAAAATCGGCGAAGGCAATGGTGCTGTCGTCGAGAATGTGCAGGAATCCGGGCGGCCCGCCGCGATGCTGGATGTACGGCTGGCCGGCAGCGCTCGCGGTGGCGAGGAAGACGCTGGTTTGCGCCGCGATGAAGGCGGCCAGCGGCGGCGTGATTCTGGTTTCCCAGCCACCATCGTTTTCCATCCGGAGGTAGGAGTTTCGCGAACCCTTGCGCGACTGCACTGCCTTGACGCTGGGCGTGAAGGCCACGTCGCTGGGTGTCGTTAACTGCTCTTCAGGCTTGTCGATCATGGAACCCCCTTTCATGCGGACAAGGCCTTGTACCAATCCCTGCCACGTTTGCCGCAGCAGGGATCGGGCGCTATTTGGTGGCGATGCGTTTGGCGAATTCCGCCGTGCGGGCCTTGAGCTGCTGCTTGCGCTGTGCCGGTGTCACCCTGGCCATGCCGGCCGGCAGCGCCGTGCCCAGCTCGGACAGCTTGACCACACGCGCTTCGCGCACCAGTTGCGGTGCATTGCCGGGTGGCAGTGGCTGCGGGAACAGTTCCCAACGCACCAGATAAACTCCGTCGCGCACGCCATTGTTGTCGAGCCAGTTGTGGACACCGGGGTCCTGCGCCGACAGTACAAAGGTGATGCTGCCATCGGCATTGGCCTTGACCTGGTGGTCGCTGAGGCTGCTGGTGTGGTGCCAGTAGTCGATTGAACGGCTCCAGGCATCGGTGAGCTGGAAGGCGACGTAATTGGCGCCCGACGGCAGCAGCGTGACCACCAGCGCCTCATCTTTTTGCAGGCTGAAACGGTTGATGGCGACCACATTGCCCGGTACGCCCCAGTCATAGGGACGGACGAACGGCACGACGACATTGGGCGGATTTTTCAATACGGTGTCGGTGATCTTGAGCGGACCTTCGGCGGACTCACCGATGATCCTTGCAGCTTCGCTGGCGAGTTCTTCATGGCTGCGCGCGGGTCTGTCGCTGCCGTCAAGTCGCACCACGGTGATCTGGTTGTAGTCTGCCGACCAGTCGGGCAGCGTGTCGCGGATCATGACTGCACGGGTACCCTCTGGCAACTGCAGGTGGTTGCGGCGCCCATTGGCGGGCGTGCTGTCGGCGGTGACGACGAAGCGGCCGTCAGCAGCCACGTCAATGTCCTTTGAATACAAGGCGACCTTGGCCGGCTGGACCATCGAAATCGAGCCGGTGGCTTCGAAGCTGAACTCATGTTGCGCCGGCTTCGCACCGCGCTGACCACGGATCTCGTAGCGAAGGGCCGAATCCATCGCCGCAAAGCGGTAGATGCGGTCCGGGTTGTCCCCGGCCAGGCGGCTGCCAGGAATTTTCTGCTTGCCGAGCGAGTAAGCCGGCGCGAGTGTCCAGGTGACCACGGGCTTGGTCGGTTCATCGGCGACGGCGGCGCGCAGGGCGTGGTACACAACTTCATCAACCGCGCCGACGAGGCTGGCCTCGCCATCGGCGGTCGTCGCAGCCGGCTGCTCTCGCCAGCGCTTGATGACGGCTTCGCGTGCGGCCTTCACCGCCGGATCGCCCTGCAGTGTCATGGCTAGCTTGTCCAGCGCCTGTTGCTGTGCCGTAACCAGCGATTTTCCGGGAACGGCATTGGCGCTGCCGGGCAGCATGGCGCCATTCGTTGCGATGACGATGGCGGATAGCAGCAGGCCATTCTTGAAAGTACGCATTTCTGTCTCCTCCCTGTTTTGGCCGCTACTTCAAGGCGACGCGCTTGGCGTATTCGACGGCGCGAACCTTGAGTTGCTGCTTGCGCTGTGCGCTTGATACCTTGGCCATGCCGTCGGGCAGCGCAGCGGCGAGTTCGCCCAGCTTGACCACACGCGCTTCGCGCACCAGTTGCGGCGCATCACCGGGCGGCAGCGGGTTGGCGAACAGCTCCCAGCGCGTGATGATCATGCCGTCGTGCAGGCCACCGGTGTCGAGCCAGTTGTAGACGCCGGGGTCCTTTGCCGACAGGACATAAGTAATGCTGCCATCGGCATTCGCCCTGGTCTGGCGATTGCTGAGGCTGCTGGTTTGGTTCCAGTAATCGACCGAGCGCGCCCACGGATCGGTGAGCTGGATGCCGACGTAGTTCGCGCCCGACGGCAGTAGTGTGATCAGCAACACTTCGTCGCTGGCGATGCTGAAGCGGCTCATGCCGATCACATTGCCGGGAACACCCCAGGTAACGGGACGAACGAAGGGCACGATCTCGTTGGCCTTGTGTTTGTCAGCAGCGTCGAAAAGAAAGATCGTGCCCTTGGCGGCGGCGCCGATGACTGCCGTCGCCGACTTCAGCAGATCATCGTGGCTGCGCGCGGTGGGTTTGCCAGCGTCGGCTGCGCCATCCAGCCGCTTGATGGTGATGCTGTTGTAGTCGGTCGACCAGTCGGGCACGGTGTCGCGGAACAGCACGGCCTTGGTCCCTGCTGCCAGTTGCAGGTGGTTGCGGCGACCATCGGCGGGCGTGCTGTCTGCGGTGACGACGAAGCTGCCATCGCTGGCGACATCAACGTCCTTCGAGAACAAGGCGACCAGCGGTGGCGAGACCAGCGAGATGGCACTGGTGGCCTCGAAGCTGAATTCATGCTGCGCCGGCTTGGGGCCGCGCTTGCCACGGATCTCGTACTTGTAGCCCGGGTCAACTGCGGCATAGCGATAGATGCGGTCCGGATTGTCACCGGCGAAGCGGCTGCCGGCGATCTTGTGCTTGCCCAGCCGGTAGGGCGGTGCGAGTGTCCAGGCCACCTTGGGTTGCATCGGGTCATCCGCCACACCAGCGCGTATCGAGTGGTAGACCACTTCGTCAATGGCGCCGTTGAGCGTGGCCTTGGCGTCGGCAGTCGAGGCGGTCCGTTGCTCACTCCAGAGTTTGGTGGCGGCTTCGCGCGCGGCCTTTACGCTGGGCTCGTTTTGCAGTGACAGCGCCTGCTTGTCCAGTTCCTGCTGCTGTGTTGTCAGCAGCGACGTGGCCGGGGCGGCGTTGGCGCCGCCCGCCATCGTGGCAAAAACGGCGGCCACGGCAACGGCGGACAGCAGCGATCTTGTGTTGAAGGCTTTCATCATGCGATCTCCTCTTTGTTTTTTCTTGAGTGGCGAATTCGGCCTGCCTGCATTGCCAAAAGCGTCCGTTACCTTAGCAGCAAAATAATGCGGTCGGAGACATTTTGTTGTCGTCGGGTTACGATCGTCATCAATCAAACATCTGCACAAGAATCGAGGAGAAACTGGCATGACAGCAAAAAACCTGGAAATTTCCGTCGCCTTCGCACCCCAGCTCGAGACCCCGGCCCACATCGAGCTGGCCGAACAGCTTGGCTTTGCGCGGGCCTGGTGCTACGACGGCCCGGCGGTCTGGGCTGACATCTGGATGACACTTGCCCGCGCCGCCGACCGGACCAAACGCATCGGCCTCGGCACCGCCGTCATCGTGCCCAACTACCGGCACGTGAGCGCCACCGCGTCGGCGGTCGCCACATTGGTCGGCCAGGCACCGGGGCGCGTTGCCGTCGGAATCGGCGTTGGCCACGGCAACAAGATGATCGGCGGCAAGGCCATCACCTGGAAAGAGACCGAACGCTTTGCCTCCACCTTGCGTGCCTTGCTGAAGGGCGAGGTGGTGGAGTGCGATGGTGCGATGGCAACATTGATGCAAGGCGAGGGCTTCGTCGCGCCACGGCCGATGGAGGTTCCGATCCTGCTTGCGGCGCAGGGACCGAAGGGACTGGAGATCGCCAGCCGCATCGCCGACGGCGTGATCACCGCCGTGGTGCCCAACAAGGACTTTGCCTGGTCGTCCGTACTGATCATGGGCACCGTGCTGCCGGATGACGGCAGGATTGACGACGCCATCTTGATGGAAAGAGCCGGCGCCGGCGCGGCCGTGGCCTACCACACGTCCTACGACCTCAACTGGAAGAGCGGCCCGGCCTTCAGCCAGATACCGAACGCCGACAGGTGGACCGAAGAACTGGAACGAACCACGCCGCCCGATCGCCGCCATCTGGAGGCATGGTCGAAACATCTTGTCGGCCTGATCGACGCTGACCGCAAGGCTTTGTCGCCGGAACTGGTGAAGGCCATGACGTTCACGGGCACATCGGCAGAACTGAATGCGCGCCTCGGCGGCCTCAAGGCTGGGGGTGCGACCGAAGTGATCTACCAGCCAATGGGTTCGGACATTCCGGGCGAATTGAAACGCTTTGCGAAGATGGCGGGGCTGTAGGGTTTCGCGAGTTCAAGACGAAGGCAGGAGACTGAAGCAGAAAACCCCGTGCTGCCTTGCCCCCGCTTCAGTGCCGCCCGATCAGCCACTGGATCACGAATTTGGCGACGAAGCCGACCATTCCGAAACCGAGGCCGAGGAAGAGCACGAAGGTGCCGAAGCGGCCAGCCTTCGACTCCCACGCGAGCTGGCCGATGATGAACAGCATGTACACCATGAAGGCGCCGACGCCAAAGCTCAGGCCGAAGCCGGCGATTTGGGCTTCGGTCAAGCCGAGAATCGTGTGTTCCATCAGTCATCGCCCTCGCGCGGCTGCAGGGTCGAGGCGTCGACCAGGTCGCGGTAGGCATGCCAGCTGGCGTGGCCGGTGAGCGGCACGACCAGCACCAGTCCCAGCAACAGTGGCAGCAAGCCGAGCAGGGTCAGCAGCATGATGAGCGCGGCCCATAGCGCGAGCGGCAGCGGGTTTGCGATCACGGCCTGCCAACTTGTCAGTACGGCGGCGAGCACGCCGATGCGGCGGTCGAGCAACAGTGGCAGCGTCACCACGCTGGAGGCGAACATCGGCGCTGCCAGCAGACCGCCCAGTGCGAGCCAGCACTCGAAGAGATAGTTGTCGGGGGCGAGTACGACGTACTGCAGGAAGTCGTGCGGACTCGCCACGGGCGCCGGCGCGAACAGCGTGATCAGCGACGCCGAGGTCAGCACCCAGCCGGTGCCCGCGAGCGCCAGCAAAAGTCCGAAACGTACCAGTCGCCAGTCGTGGCGAGGCCGCCCGCGCCAACTGATCCAGGTGTGCCACACCAGGGCGAATCCGACTGGTTCGCCGCGCTCGTGCGCGCGACTTACCGCGTAGAGGCCGACGGCAAGTACGGGCGCGACCAGCAGGAAACCCGACAGTGCGCCCGCGAGCAGCCAGAAGCGTTCATGGGCAACGCCGAGGAGGACGCCGCCAAAGCCGGCCAGCGCGAGGCCGTGCGCGACGCCGATGGCGAGGTTTTGGCGCAAGTCGCGCCAGCCGGCCGCCAGCCATGCCAACGGCTGCAATGGCGCTACTGTGCGAACCACAGGGAGTGGCGGTGGGTTCGATTTCATGAGCTTGTGACGCAATCAGGGGCAGTCAGTCTATCAGTGCCGGTTGCCGGCGCTCGGGTGCGGCGCCCAACATCGGGCATAAAGTCAAACAGGCGCAGAGACATTTGATTTTCAGCGATCGACGCAGACGACATAGAATCCGGCGTTGCAAATGTTGCGGCAGGCTTGACTGCTGCCCGGCAAAGTTTCCGGCACGAATAAAAAACTCAGAGGAGAAAGGCATGTCCATCGTCATCATCGCTCGCTGGTATCCACGCCCGGATAGTCGCGAGGACTTCCTTCGTGCCGTCGGCGGCCTCAAGGATTCGCTTACGCCCGAGATGCTCGCTTCCTTCAGTGTGCTGCTGCCGACCATGTCGCGCGACGGCACGATCATCTTCATCGAGAAATGGAACGACGAGGCGGTGATGAACAAGCTGCGCGCCTCGCCCGGTTTTCACGAGGCCATCCGCCAGATGAGCTCCTGCTGCGACCGTCCGCTCGAAATCGAACACCTCAACACCGTCGGCGACGACGGCAACTTCGCCAGCCTGCAGCCAGTGGCAGGCAACCGCTACCCCAAGGGCCGCGGCAACGGCCCCTACTACCCCGACCTCGGCGCGATGACGCCGCTGTTCGTGTAGCTGCGGACTTTCGTGCGATTGATGAGAACCGGAGAAGCAGATTGCAGGTGCGGAAATCAAGCCCCCTCTCCCTTGATGGGAGAGGGATGGGGAGAGGGTGGACTTTTCGGCCAGCCCCCTCTCCCCAACCCTCCCCACGAGGGGGGAGGGGCTTAAGTTTGTGCAATTCGCCTGGGTCTCCATATCCAATCTCCCGAGCGCTACAAGGATCAGCCAATGAAATGGAATGACATCACTTTCGACTACACCGGCACCGCCGTGCTGGTGACGGGTGGCACGGGCGGGCTCGGTGCCGCCATCGCCGTAGCCTTTACCGCCGCAGGCGCACAGGTCACGATCACCGGCACACGGGCGTCTGCTGCCGACTACGCCGAAGACCTGAGCACCTACCATTACCTCCAGCTCGACATCGAGGACTGCGCCAGCATCGAGGCCGTGGCAGCGGCCATCCCCACGCTGGACATTCTGGTCAACTGCGCCGGCGTCGCGCCGGCCGCGATGGGGCTCGACGAATCCGACCCCGACGTGTTCGATCGCGCCGTGGCAATGCACCTCACTGGCGTGCATCGCCTCTGCGCACGGCTCGCGCCGAAGCTCGCGCAGAGCTGCTTGCCCGGCGGCGGCTCGGTCATCAACGTCGCCTCGATGAGTTCCTTTTTTGGCATCGGCCTGCTGCCCGCCTACGGTACGGCCAAGACCGGGCTGCTTGGTCTCACACGGGCACTGTCCGTGCGCTGGGCGCAACAGGGCGTGCGCGTCAACGCCGTGGCGGCCGGCCTTACCGCCAGCAAGATGACGGCGCCGCTGCTGGCGAACGAACAGATCAACGCCGCCAACCTGGCACGCGTGCCGCTCGGCCGCAACGGCGTGCCTCAGGACATCGCCGGTGCCGTGCTCTTCCTGTGCAGCGGTGCGGCCTCGTGGATCACCGGACAAACGCTTCCCATTGATGGTGGTTTCTCAATTTCCGGGTAGCAGCCAACGCCAGGCCCTGTCATCTCGTATCCCATCGATACCTGCAAGGACTCACCTCATGTACAACACCCAACCCAACGACATCTACCTCACTGACTTCGCCAAACCCGTGCTGAGCGATGTTGAAAAGCAGACGCTCGCCGGCACACCGGAGGTGCCGCTCACCGAGGCAGCGATCCTCGGCGCGGCGCAGGGTGCTACCGGCCTGAGCGATTTCGGCACCGACGATTTTCGTGAACGTCTGGCACTGTGGGTACGGGGCTTCGATGGAGACAAGGGCCTCGGGCCGCTCGGTCGTGCCATGGCCTTCGAATCGATGGTGCGCTTTGCCACCAACCGCCTGCGCATCGAGGACATCATCAAGCGCCACCCCGAGATACTCGATGTCGAGTTGCCCAAGCCGATCATCGTTTCGGGCCTGCCGCGCTCGGGCACCACGCACCTCGTTAACCTGCTCGCCACGCATCCGCAATTGCGCTCCATGCAGTTGTGGGAATCGAACGAGCCGGTGCCGAAGCCCGACGAGATGAATTGGGAATCATCCGACGCCAACCCGCGCTATCGCCGCAGCAACGAGATCTGGCACGTGTGGAACAACGTCATGGAGCACTGGTCGGCGATGCACGAGTGGGCGCCCGGCCACGTGCATGAAGAGGTGGAGCTGCAGTGCTTCGACTTCTCGTCCTACTACATCGACTGGATGGCGCCGCAGCCGGAATGGGACAAATACTATTTCGCCCACGACCAGGCCCCGCACTACGCCTACGCGCGCAAGGTGACGCAGGTAATGACCTGGCTGCACGGCCCCAACCGCTGGGTGATGAAGTCGCCGCAAAACATGGAGAACCTGCCCGCACTGCTCAAGGTGTACCCGGACGCCACCGTCGTCATCACGCACCGCGACCCCATCGCCGTGCTGCAATCCTCGATCACCCTCATGGCCTATGCCGACCGTCTGCGCCGATCCGAGATCGATCTGCCCGCGCTGGCGAACTACTGGTTCGACCGCATCGAGCGCCTGATGCGTGCCTGCGTGCGCGACCGCGATGCCCTGCCGCAGGGGCAGGTGATGGATGTCATGTTCCAGGAATACATGGCCGACGAACGCGGCACCTATGCCCGCGTCTGCCAGACGGCCGGGCTCGATGTGCCGGCGGATGCGCAGGCGCGGCTCGACCAGTATCTGCACGACAACCCGCGCGGCCGGCTCGGGCGCGTGGTGTATGACCTCAAGGGCCAGTTCGGCGTCGACATCGCGGCGCTGCGCGAGCGTTTCCAGTTCTATTACGAGCGGTTTCCGGTTGCCCGCGAAACGGCATTGGGAGAATGATGATGGGCAAGCACATTTTGGCATTGGTGGCGGCCTGCAACCTGGCAGCACTGGTGCCAGGCGCGGCGGCGGAAGTTGCAGGTGATCTCGTGCAGAAGCCGGCGCAAAAACGAACACTGTGGCCAAGCCAAAAGCAGACCGCGCCCCAGGGCGTGCCCGGCTGGGCGGCCTTCGCCGAAGAGTTGCGCATGCTCGATACCGAGGTGCTGGCCAAGTTGCCGGAGAATGTGCGCAACGATCCGCAGGCTCGGCAGGAAGCCGGCCGCCTGCTGCTGGAGGCACTGGCGGCGCGCACGCTGGATGTGCTCGGCAGCGACGGCGACCATCCCGCCTTCGTGCCGTGGATCGGCGCCACGCTCAACGTGCTGCAGCCCAATGCCGACACGATCTACCGCAAGGCGGTGATCACGCCGGGCGGCAGCTATCGCATTCGCGGCGAGCGGGGTTCGCTGCGCATCGCCAAGATTGGGCAGAGCTACACCATGCCGGAAGAGACGGGCAAGGCGAACCCCGGTATCGGCATCCTCACCTACCATGACATCAACGCCCTGCGGGTGGATGAGCAGGGCCGCTTCGACGTCATCCTCAGCCCGCAGCGGCCGGAAGGCTATGGCGGCGACTGGTGGGAGCTCAAGCCGCGCACGCATGCGCTGCTGCTGCGCCTGGTGGCCTTCGACTGGGCGCACGAGCGCGACCCGAAGATTTCGATCGAGCGTCTTGACCTGCCGGTGCGGCGCACCCGTCCCGCCGCTGCAGAACTGGAGAAGCGCCTGCGCGGGCTCGCGGCCGGTACACGCAACACGGCGCTGGTGCTGGTCGACCATGTCGGGCAACTGCGCAAGGACGGTGCGGTTAACAAGCTGCAGGAATGGAATGTCGGTGGCGTCCCGCTGTCGAAGGTGGGCGGGCTGGTCGGGCAGTTCTATTACGAGGGCGCGTACGAGATTGCCGCCGACGAGGCTTTGCTGCTGGAAGTGAAGCTGCCGGAGAAATGCCATTACTGGTCGGTGATCCTGACCAACGATGTCTACGAGACCACCGACTGGTACAACAGCCACAGCAGCCTGAACGGCGCGCAGGCGCGGCTCGACGGTGACGGCATGTTCCGCGCCGTGATCTCGGATCGTGACCCCGGCGTGCCCAACTGGCTCGACACCGCTAGCTATCTCACCGGCGCCGTCCAGGGCCGCTGGACCGATTGCAGTGGCGAGCCGGTACTGCCGACGCTGCGCAAGGTGATGCTGACCGACGTGCGGCGCGAATTGCCGGCGGGCACGCCCTATGTGTCGCCACAGGAACGCGAGCAGGCGGTACGCGAACGGCGCGCGCAACTGCAATGGCGGCCGCAGTGGTAAAGGATGCCGTGCGCCGGCCGTCGCGTCATCGGAACAGGTAACGCAGCCTCAGGCGTGATGGGCCAGCAGGCGGCTCGCCACCTGCTGGCGGAAGAAGGGCAGACGTTTGCCGACACGCAGCGCCAGCTTGCGCGCCAGCCTGGCCGGATCTCGGTCGTCTGTGAACAGCGTGGCGATGAGGTTGGTAGAAAGGAACAGCGGCATGGTCGCCATGCGGTGGCGGCGTTCGTAGCGGGTGAGGGCGGCGCGTTCACCAAGGTCTGCACGCCCTGCCAGTGCGGCTTGCAGTTCCTGCGCCAGTATCTCCTGGCTGATAAGGCCGAAGTTGAAGCCATGCGCGGTGACCGGGTGCATGCCGACGGCAGCATCGCCGGCGAGGGCAAAGCGTGTGTCGGCAAAGCGGTGCGCGTACACGGCCACCAGCGGGTAGCCGAAGCGTTCGCTGGCGAGGCGCATGTCGCCGCAGCGATGCTTGAGCCGACGTTCGATTTCGCGCGCGAAGGCAACCTCGTCCAGCGCCATCAGGCGCGCGTTCTCGTGCGCCGGCAGCGTGATGACCACGGAAGAGATATTGCCGTTGCAGGGCAGCAGGGCCACCGTCTGGCCATAGTCGAACCATTCCAGCGCAAGGTGCTGGTGCGGCACCGTGTGCTCCATGCGGCAGACCATCATGGTGCGGCCGAAGTCATGCATCGAGGCGCCGATGCCCATCAGACGCCGGCTGTCAGAAAAGCGGTTGTCGGCGGCGACCACGAGGCGGGCAGACAGCGCATCACCTTGCGTCGTGCGCACGCGCGCCGCAGCGTTGTCGATGTCGAGATGGCTGAGGTTCTTTTCGTCCAGCAAGGTGATGTCCGCGCTATTGCTGACGGCCTGCCAGAGTGCCCTGCGGATAGCGTGATTGGGGACCAGAAAGCCCAATGGCCCTTGGCGATCCGGCGGCGGGTCGAAGTCGAGGCAATAGGGCGAGCTGCCGTCTTCGACATGGGCGCGCGCCAGCAACGAGATGTCAGGTGCCAGTGCGTCGCCGAGGCCGAAGCCCTTGAGGATTTCCATCGAGTGATGGGTCAGCGCGATTTCGCGGCCGTCGAATGCCGGGTTGGCAATGTCGGCGCTCGACTGACGCTCGACGATGCCGATGTTGAGGCCACGGTTGCGCAGGGCAAGGGCAAGGCTGAGGCCGGCTGGGCCGGCGCCGATGATCAGCAGGTCGTGGGTCATGGGGATCGGAGGGAAAACAGGTGTGATGGATGGCCCCGACCATACCTGCACGAAAGTTTTGTCGTTTGATGTCGGTCAAGGACTTGGCACAACGCACAACCTCGGGGCGTATGGCCGGACTTCCTGCGCCGCAGGATCCGAATCACCGGCCGCCGCCAGCCAAAAAATGCGACACTGAGTGCATGAGTTGCGTGGCGTTGCCTCGCCACCGTTTCAAATACTTCCGGGGAGAAAAAAGTGAGCAAACTGGTAAAGGCAATGGCAGCGGTGTTGGCGGTGGTTCTGTGCGGTGCCGCGGCGGCCGCCGAGCCCGACTTCAGCAAGGTTGTCATTACCGTCACGAAAGTGGCGGGCAATGTTTACATGTTGCAGGGCGAGGGCGGGAATATCGGCGTCTCGGTGGGTGAAGACGGCATCGTGCTGGTCGATGACCAATACGCGCCGCTTGCCGACAAGATCAAGGCGGCGCTCAAGGGCATCAGCGACAAGCCGGTCCGCTTTGTGATCAACACCCATCATCACATGGATCACACTGGCAGCAATGCCAACTTTCAACCCGGCGCACTCATCATCGCCCACGACAATGTGCGCAAGCGCCTTGAGACAGGCGGCCCGGTCGGTGATGGCGTCATGAAGATGGACATGACGGCAGCGGCAAAAGACGCCTTGCCCGTCGTCACCTTCGGCCGTGACATGACAGTACATCTGAATGGCGAGGACATCCGTGCCTTGCATTACCCGCACGGCCATACCGATGGCGATGCCATCGTCTTTTTCACCAAATCCGGCGTGGTGCATATGGGGGACGACTTTGTCACCTATGGCTTTCCGTTCATCGATCTGGCGGGCGGTGGCTCCATTGACGGCATGATTGCGGCGGTGGAGGACGTCATTGCCAAGCTGCCGCCGGAGGTCAAGGTAATCCCCGGTCATGGCGATATATCGACGGTCGGCGATCTGCAGAAATATCTGATCATGTTGAGGGGAACGCGAGCACAGGTCGAAAAGGGAATCAAGCGCGGGCAGACGCTCGACCAGATGAAGAAACAGAGCATCCTCGAACACTGGAAGAGCTATTCCGGCACCTTTGTCACGACCGATGGCTTTATCGAAGCGCTGTACAACGACCTGACCGGCAAGAAGATCACGGGAGAAGCAAAGCAGAATTGAGTTTGAATGGCCTGAAAGGCATCGTCATTCATTGGAGGGGAGGCTTGAATGCAACGTTTCGTGATCGGCACCGGCAGATGTGGCTCCACCCTGATCAGCAACATGCTGGCGATGCATCCGGATTGCCTGATGCTGTCCGAGTTCCTCGGCGCGATTGATCGTCCCAACCTGTTCATGCCCGGCGCCGTCACGGGGCAGCGTGTCGCCGAGATGCTGCACGAGAACCTGCCGGTGGGCGAATATGCCATCCATCGTGGTCGCATGGGCGATGAACTGCTGTATGAGTCTGACGACTACTCGACGATGGTGATCCCGGCGGTGATGATCGCGGCGCTGCCCATGCTGTCAAAGGATCCTGAACGGCTGTTCGGTGAGCTTGTTGCCTTTGTCCGCACGCAACCGACGCAGCCGCTGGCCCAGCACTACCTGCAGATCATCGAATGGCTGCGGGTGAAGCTGGGGCGGAAATTCTGGATCGAGCGCTCGGGCAATGCGATCGACTACATGCCCGAGTTGCTGGACTTCTACCCGAAGGCCAAATACCTGCACGTGCATCGCGACGGCATCGACACCGCGATGTCGATGCGCAACTTTTTCTACTTTCAGGTGCACGTATCATTCTTCTTCAATCCGCCGACACGCGCGGAACTGGAGTTGACCGAGATCGCCGGCAAACCGATCACCGCTGACGACCCGATCAGCCGGCGTATTGGCCCCGACTTGCCATCGCTGGAAAAGTTCGCCGAGTTCTGGAGCCATCAGGTCGAGATCGGATTCAGCGCCTTTGCCCACATGGACAAGTCGCAGCTTTGCCACATCCGCTTTGAAGACCTGATCGCCAGCCCGCGCGAGACGATGGCGCAGGTGGCCGATTTCTTCGAGATGCCCGATAGCCCGGGCTGGATCGACAAGGCCGCAGCGCTGATTCATCCGCCGGCGTCCAGCAATGCCGCTGAGAAGCTGTCCGCGGAGGAACTGGTTGCCGTGCAGCGCGCCTGCCGCAGCGGGCAGATCCTGCTGGGACGTGAGCACTCGTCGGGCATCATCAAGTCAATCGAACTGATAAAGGAAGTGGCAGCCGAGCATAAGCGTTCCAGGCTTGCCGGTTAAGGACGCGGGCCGGCCTGAGATCGGCAACAGGCTTATCGAAACAGCTCCACGATGCGTTCTGCGGCACCGGCACCCGAAGCCGTTGCCTGATTGATGCCGGCATTGGGCATGAAGTCGCCGGCGAATTGCAGGCGTGACGGCGGGTTTGCCTTGAGCGAGCGCTGATAGTCCTCCATCAGCCGGTAGATGCCGACAGGCGCCGCCGGGGCAAACAGGGGCCAGCGCTGGACGAAGACGTCTTCCATGTTGTCGTCAAGCGCGGGGTAGAAGGGCCGCATCCGCTCCAGCGCCAGCGCGATCAGGGCGTCGTCACTCATGTCGAAATGCTTTTTCGACCAGTCCTGCTGGAAATAGGCAGACAGCGAGCCCTTGTTCGCCGGCGCGCGGCCGGGTGCCTTGTTGGTGTTGACGAAGACGGCGGCCATGTCCGGATATTCGCATTCGGGATACATCAGCACCGTCTCCCTGTTCGCGGGGCGATTGCGCAATCCGAAGTGCACGGCAAGCATCGAGGTGTACTGGATTGCTTCGAATAACTTTCGTTGCACGTCGGAGATGTCGGGTGCCATTTTCAGGGCAATGGGCGGTGGCAGTGCGCACACGCAGGCATCGAAAGCCTGTGATCCGCTGGGAAAGTTTGCGTCATTCGATTGCCAGTGCACTTTCACGCCGCTTTCGTCGTTCTCCATGCGGGTCACGGCATGCAAATAGCGCATGTCATGTGTCTTGGCGAGGGCAACCGGCAGGCTGCCGTTGCCCTCGCTCAGTGTGTACATCGGATACGCCATCTGTTTCAGCGTCCAGAAAAACTGCACGACGGAGTTGGCGCGGGCATCCGCCATCCAGACCGTGCGCTGTACCGGGCTGCACAGATAATCGGCGGCCTCCTGTCCGAGCCGCCGCGCTGCATACTCGGTGACTGTTTCGATGTCGAGCGCTGCCAGACCAATGGCGTTTTCACTATCGAAGAGTTTGTGATTGCGCAGCAGATCAATCACCATTCTGCCCAGTTTCAGTTTCGTGCCCAGCGAAAGCAGATCGGTGCCGACCAGATCGCGCACCGGATGGGCGCTGTCGATGGTTCTGGCGACGCCGTGCTTGATGATGGAGGCGACCATCGGGCTGGTCTTGGCGAATTGTTCATTGAGGCCGCCTGCGGCCACCAGTTCATCAAGCAGCGGGCTGCCGCCCAGGAGGCCGATGGTGCCGAGGTCGACAACGTAGTCGCCGCGCCGGGTGGAATACATGCGCCCGCCGGGACGGTCGAGTGATTCGAAGACGACGACGTTGAACCCGGCACGCTTAAGGCGATGCGCGGCAGTCAGTCCGGCGATGCCGGCGCCGACAACGGCAATGGATTTATTCATCGGCTTACTCCTTTGTTTCCAGGACACAGGATACCGCGCTCAAGGACAGGTCTCCGCATTTACAATGAGCCAAATTCCCGGGCCTTTCGACTGCCATGCCACAAGCCATATTTTTCGATCTTGACGAAACGCTGATCCGGCACAGTACGCCGATCATGGAGCAGTTGCAGAATGTCTGCCATCAACATCTGGCCGACCTTTCCGAGGTGCGCTGGAACGCCTTCCATCAGCATCTGATGACCAATGTCGGGCAGCTTTGGCGGGAGATGGAAAGCTTTCAGGGGCGCTGCGAGGCGGAATTCATTTCGATCTTTCGTGGCGCGCTCAAGGAGGCCGGGGGGGATGCAGCGTTGGCCGAGACCATCATCGAGGCCTTCCTCGCGTCGGTGGTCGATTCCACCGGGCCGACCAAGGGGGCGCACGACGTGCTCGATCATCTCGCCGAGGCCGGCATCGCTACCGGCATCATCACCAATGGCTTCGCCTTCCTGCAAAAACGCAAGGTGGCAGCGCACGGGTTTGCTGATCGCGTGCGCTTTGTGCTGGCCAGTGAAGAGGCCGGTGCGCACAAGCCGGACCCGCGGATATTCCAGCTGGCGCTGCAGAAAGTCGGGCTCGCCGCAGCCGACAGCTGGCATGTCGGCGATCATCGCGAAAATGATGTGGCGGGCGCCCTGGGTGCCGGGCTTGGTGCGGTGCTGTTTGCCCCCGAGCCGCCTTCGGTGGATGCGGTGCCCAACCAGGAATCACTGAACCCGGCGCACTTCAGGGTGATCACGTGCCTGACGGAAATACCGGATCTGATAGCGGGGCACTACAATCGCTGACCGGATGGTGCTTGAACTGAAAGCGCTGGACTTGTTGCCACCGGGAGCCTCATCACGAAAATGAAAACACAAGGAGGAAACATGAACGAAGCAATGACACGCAAGATCAATCTTTTGGGTGCCTGGTGCGG
The DNA here is from genome assembly GCA_947478755.1 of Betaproteobacteria bacterium. Classification (GTDB taxonomy): domain Bacteria; phylum Pseudomonadota; class Gammaproteobacteria; order Burkholderiales; family Rhodocyclaceae; genus Georgfuchsia. The sequence continues at coordinate 29,592 of CANJXH010000003.1, forward strand.
CATCTTTTATCTGGTCATACTGTTTCTGGGCTGGTTTGCCATTGCGGGCTTTTTCCCGCTGCACCAGCCTTCGGCCGGTGCCGAGGAGATTGCGGCCGTCATCCGCGACAACCAGACCCGCATCCGGATCGGCATGGTGCTGGTGATGTGGGGCGCGGCGATCTTCCTGCCCTTCACCGCGACGGTGGCTGATTATGTGTCACGCGTCGAGGGTCGCAACGGGCCGCTGACGCGCATCACCACCATGGCGGGCTACGGCAATGCGATGCTGACCTTCTATCCGCCGTTGTTCTGGCTGGTTGCCGCCTTTCGCCCCGACGAACGCTCGGCGGACATCACCTATCTGCTCAACGACATCGGCTGGCTGCAGTTCATCGGCGGCCTGTCGCTGGTGATGCCGATGATCCTGGTGGTCGGTTTCTGCATCCTCAACGACAAGAGCGCGCGGCCGGCCTTTCCCCGCTGGGCGGCGTTTGCCTGCTTCCTCGGCTTTGTGCTGATGCTACCGGACCAGCTGCTGTTCTTCTTCAAGAGCGGCCCCTTCGCCTGGAACGGCATCATTGCATTCTGGGTGCCGGTACCGGTGTTCTGCCTGCTGTTCATCCTCTTCTTCTGGTTCCTGCGTCTCGACGCCTTGCGCAAGGACTGAGTGCCGTGCCTGCCTGGATTGCTGGGGAATCAGCGATTCAGGCGCGCCAGGCTGGCGAGGAGTTTTTCGTCAATGCAGGCAAAGCCGCGTTCGCCGACCGGGCGATCTGCCCTGATGGTCTGCAGGCAGACATGGTCGGCACCGGCCTCCCAGTGTTGCTCGATGCGCTGGATGATGGCAGCTTCGTCACCCCAGGCGATGGTGTCGTCGATCAACCGGTCTGATCCACCGTTCTCGAAATCGGCTGCAGTGAAACCCATGCGCAGCCAGTTGTTCTGATAGGTCGATATTCCGATGTAGAAACGCAGCGCCTGGCGGGCCGCATCGCGTGCTCGATCCGGATCTGTTTCCAGCACGACCTTCTGTTCGACGCACAGCAGCTTGCCGGGGCCGAGTATCCCGCGCGCCATGGCGGTGTGAGCCGGAGACACGTTGTAGGGGTGGGCACCGTCGGCATCATCGCGTGACAGGGCCAGCATCTTCGGTCCCAGCGCGGCGATGACAGTTCTGGGGGCAATGGCGGGAGCGGGGGCGAGGTAAGGGGAGGTCTTCATCGCGCCGAGGTAGCGGCGCATGGTCTCGACCGGTTTGCCGAAATCGTGGCCGCGCACGTCCGAGACGATGCGTGGATGGGATACGCCAAGGCCCAGAAGAAAGCGACCACCGGATTGTTCGGCGAGCCCCAGCTGGCCTGCGTGCATCATCATCGGATCGCGCCCGTAGATGTTGGCAATGCCGGGGGCGACGATGAGCGCGCTGGTATTGGCAAGTAGCCAGGCGGATTGCGCAATCACGTCGCGACCAAGGGCCTCGGGCAGCCATATAGCCGAATAGCCCCATTGCTCGATGCGTCGCGCCATGTTGGCGCCAGCGGCCGCAGTGAATTCGTCAAAGGCGTTCCAGACGCCCAGCTTGCCCAGTTTCATGATTTTGCTCCACAGGAATTGCCAGCGTTGCTGGCGTAGGTGACGCTGCTCAAGCGATCGACAGTGCTCACCGTTGCTCGTGTGCGTCGGCTTCCTTGAAGGCCATCATCAGAAAACCGAGGAATGCCGCATTGCTGGGTGCCAGCAGCGGGTCGACCTTCGGCTTCATGTCGAGAACGGCATCGCGAAAGCGCCGATAGAAATCCCAGCTCGGCTTTGGTGAATATTCCAGACCTTTCAACTCGAAATGCCGGATCACACCCTTGACGGTAGTCGGCTTGACGAAGACCTCGTCGTTGGGCCGATAGTAGTTGGGGATGACGGTCAGCAGCGACCACTTGGCAAGCTTCCATTGCGCCAGCGTTGCCGTCATGGCATCAAAGCCCTGCTGTTGATTGCCGTGGAGGAACTCTTCCAGTCCGCTGGCGAGGATGTCCTTCTCCGAGTGGGCCATGGTGCGTACGACGTCGCGAAAGCGTGGCTTCTCGAAGAGTGAAATCAGCGACGATCGGGAGACCATTTTCACCATCGCCTCGCTGACTGTCTCCGGATCGCGGAAGCGGTTTTTGGCGAACTCGGCCTGTGCCATGTCGATCATCTTGCCCACACGGTGCTTCTTGCCGATTTCCTGCATCTCGGGGTGGCTGAAGCCGCCGGGATAGCGTTGCATGAAGCGCGCTTCGGCAAGCTTGAGTTTGTTTTTGTTCGTGGTGGCCATTGTGTTTGTGCGGCTATTTTCCGGCACGCTGTGCGGCGTCACGGTCGATGGCCTGGTTGATGACGACCAGCATGACGATGTACCAGGCAAAGAACAGCGTGCCGGGAATCCAGAAAGCGAAAAGGCCGTTCCAGGCAAACGGACCATTCTTGAAGAATGGCATCAGGCAGGAAGGAAGGAACAGCAGTGCCGCCCACAGGTTGAAATAGGCCATCCAGCGCGGCAGCAGGTCTTGTGTCGGATTGCGCAGGATCGGAATTGCGGTGGCAAGGCACTGCACGAAGGCACCCGGCCATGCCAATACCGTGATGAACCAGCTGAAGTCGTTCATCAGCAAGGTGATGTCGGCCGGACGATCGGGACGGTAGGAGGTAATGATGAACAGCAGGCCCGGAAAAATGAACACCAGCACATTGATCAGGCCGCCGAGCAGGACCAGTTGCGACATCACCGGCATCTCGGGGTCTTCCAGTCGGCGCACGAAGCCGGCAATCACCGGTACGGGCGCCAGCGCGAACACGCCGCTGATCATGACGATCAGAGTGCCGATGCGGATGTTGGTGGTATTGGCCTGATAGATCGCCGCAATCTCGGCGGCCCCCAGCGAAGGCGACGGTGGCGGAAAGAAACCGGCGATGACAAGACCGACAAAGAACAGCAGGGCACCGGCAAGACCGGCCCACATCATGAGTTTGTTCGTCGCTGGATACATCCTGATCTCCCCTTTGTTTTTCGACACTGCGCGACGCAGAATTTTGCTGCGGCAAGTCTACGTGAAAGTCGGCGTCTGCGCCGCGCTGAGTGGCGCGTTTCGCGATGGTCGGGACTTGTTAGACTGCCATCTTCTTCTGTCTCTTGCTCAATGCTCATGGTTGACCAGGCTGCAAAATCCTGCCTCTGCGGAAATCCTGTCCCCTACGCCCACTGTTGCGGGCTCTGCCTTGATCAGGGCCACGCGGCACAAACGGCCGAGGCCTTGATGCGATCGCGTTACAGCGCCTATGCACTGGGCAGGGAGCCCTATCTGCTGGCCACGTGGCATGCTTCAATGCGCCCGGCAGAACTTCGCCTGAGTGACGACGTGGCGACCCGGTGGATTGGACTGGAGGTCAAGCGGCATGAGGTGCAGGATGACGGCCATGCCATTGTGGAGTTTTTGGCGCGATACAAGATCAATGGCCGGGCCCATCGACTGCATGAAACAAGCCGCTTCGTCCGCGAGGATGGGCGCTGGTTTTATGTCGATGGTGACATTGACGACTAGCGGTTTCTGCCTGGGTTAACGCTGCAGCTGGCGAGCACCCTCAAACCGCATTTTCGTACTGGCGCTTGTAGCGGTCGCCATAGCGCCCGATGGCCTTGTAGACGTCGCTACTCTTGAAGCCGCAGTCTTCGGTTTTGTATTGATGCAGGGCGTGGCCGCTGCGGGCGTCGGTTCGGGCGTGATGGGCCCAGGCTTCGCGTGCGGCATCGGTGACCGGAAAGCGGAAATGGCGGTAGATGTTTTCAGCAGTGCCGACCGGGTCGGCTTCCAGTTCGTTGATGTGCACGTCGCATACCTGGCCTGGCGGCAAGGTGCTCAGCACATCTTCCATTTTTGCCGTTGCCGGGCCCCACAGCGACAGCTGGTCGCGGCCGTTCTGCGCTGAACTCAGGCCGGGTTCGCGCTCCTTGCGGATGGTATAGACCATGTTCGATACCGAAGACATGGCGGTGACCGGGTCGCGGTGCGTATACACGAGGCACGCGTCGGGATAGGTCTCCAGCAATGTTCGCATCACGAAGGGATGCGTGGTCGGATCCTTCAACAGCCAGCGCCGCTTGTCGCCACCGGCGATGAGGCTGAGCATCCTGCGATGATAGGCGTAGGCGTAGCGGGCATCGGTGGCGGCCAGCCATTCCGAATACGCGCCGAAGGCCCCCATGCCGGCCAGCGGGGGTGACCAGAAAGTATGGTCAAAAATGAAGCGGCACTCATCCGGCTCACCGGCCCTGATCGGGTGCATGCCGATCAATCCGGGGAACAGGCTGTAGAACTGTTCAAGACCCTGCACCGTCATCTGGTACAGAGAATTGGTTTCCCATGATTCGCGCGGTGGTCGTGGCATCGGCGTGTTGCACAACCAGGGCGTCAGCCATTGGCAATCGGGATCCTTGGCCAGCAGGCGATGCAGGGCGGTTGATCCGGTACGGGGCATGCCGAGGATGATGATCGGCTTCTCGACCACCGAGTCGGCGAATTGCGGATGTGCCTTGAAGGCCTGCTGTGCCATCAGTCGTGCCGAGAGCGTACCCACGGTTGCCGCGCTGGTCATCTGCTGTCCGAGCTGATTGAAGCGCTGGTCCTTGTCGCAGGTCGACAGGAAAAGCTTCAGTGCCTCGACGTAGTCGTCGCTGCCAAAATCATCAAGCCCTGTTGCCTTCGCTGCCTGATCGTGCAGGGCGTCGAACTGCGATAGAAGCGTCATGGTGCGTATCTCTCAGTATTCAAGCCAACGCCGTGTGGCGCATCGGTCCGAGTTGCGAACACAGCACGACCCCCGGCTTCGCCGCGATGATCTGCGGCACGCGATTGAACAGGTTGGATGCAGTGGCGTGCGGTGAATCATCGCGTTCCACCCGTACACGTGTGTGCGGCATGCCATCCACCGACCAGAACATGTGTTCAACCTCGCCCGGCTTGAACAGGCGCAATTCGATCTTCGCCTTTGCCGTCACGCCTTCCTTGGTCTCGATCTCCGCAAGGATGCGGGTGCCGACGCAAATGCCCGGCGCGTAGGAGCGTCCGGTGAAGCTGCTGTGGATCTCTTCGTCAAAGACGACGGGCTCAACGCGCTCGCGCGTCTGTGAGATGGTGTAGCCGAGTGCCTTCAGCACATGCTCGGGAATCGTGCGGTACGAAATCGGTATCCGGCTCTTGGGCAGGCCAGAGGCCATGTATTCGTCCTGTGTCATGCCGACCCCGATCTGGATCAGCTGCGCCGGTGTCGTCTGGCCTGCATTGGCATCGGTGATGGAGCTGTGGCTGAGCGACTTGATTTCGGTGCAGGGTCCGCACAGTAGGATGCCGGACCAGATGCGTGACATGTCCCAGATGCCGCCGCCCATGAAGGAAACACCATGCTGCTTGCACAGCGCATCGATCTCTGACGCAGTGGCCGGATCGCTGCCCCAGGGGTAATACGATTCGGAACCATGGCAGGCGACGTTGAGCCCGGCCTTGATCAGGCGCTTGTAGGCCGGCAGGTTGAGGCTGAGCAGATTGGTCTGCCCCACCATGCCAATGTCGGCCTTGCCCTTGAGCGCGTCGTAGTTGGCTGTTTCGCAATCCTGGATGATGACGCCGAGATCGCGGTCAAGCCCGGCGACACGGCCAAGGTCCAGCCCCACCTTGGGCCCGGCGCGGTTGAAGGCGGCGACGATGGTCCAGCCTTTCTGTACCGCGAAGCGCGTGAAGAATCCGCCGTACTGGCCGACGCCATAGATGACGATGCGGGGTTTGCTGCTGCTGGTGCTCATGTTAGTGCTCCTGTGGTGTTCGTGTGCTTACTCGAAGGCAACGCCCAGCGCATCCAGATCGTCCATGGCGTGCGTGATGCGGTTGATGAACTTTATCGACGTCTCTGGCGGCTGCATGGCGGGTGCTCCCGGGGCCGGGGTGAGGGTGCCGGTCCAGAAGGCGAGGGTCGGGAACAACTGCGTGCGGTAAAGCTGCATGGCGCGATCGAGGCTGATCTGTGGCACGCCGTTGGCGGCGAGCTGGTCGAGGTAGTACTCGATCAACTCGCGTTCCCAGGCGCGGCGGTTCTCGACCGTCAGCGAAGTGGTGATGACGTAGACGAGGTCGCGGCTCCAGTGGCCGCGCACACAGCATTGCCAGTCCATCAGGCCCATCTGGTTGTCGGGCCGTACATACCAGTTCTTCAGATGGACGTCGCCATGGACAAGGGTGCGCGGCAGCTTGGCATGGAGATTCCACGCCTTTTCGGTCGCCGGCCAGATCTCGGCGGCACGCTTGAACAGGCGTGGCGGAATGAACTCTTCGCCGGCAATGAAGCCGCGCCGGCAGGACTCGGACCAGATGATGGCGGCCTCCAGTGTGTCGCAGAAGTTCTCGTAGGTGAGGAAGACGTCGAGCAGATCGTGACGCGTCTTGCCCTGGTAGTGGACGCCGTGGTAGCGGGCCAGCACGCGCATCTGGCTTTTGGCGCGTTCCAGTGATATGTCGGTGTTCTGGTCGCAGAACTCGACTTCGCCCTGCAGGTCCTTCATCACGATGATCGAGTTCAGTGACTCCGGATTCGAATGTGCGAACAGGGCCTGCGGCGCCTCTATGTCGAGGGTGGGGCGGATGCGTTTGTAGAAGTTGGGCTCGGCATCCGAGCAGCCGCACATGCCAAGCACGAGCCGGCTTTCGATCGCCTGGGTGGCCTTGCAGAATACCGAGGGCGGCAAGCCCGCCTTGTTGCCGGCGTCGTTGTACTTGACGAAGATGCGGCGCCGGTTCGAGGTGCCTTCGCTCGGCACGTCGAGCGAATGCTCGATCACCTGTGCGCCGGGGGTGTCCTTGCACAGTATCGCGCTCAGCCATTCGTTGCCGATCAGGTCGTAGGCGACGGGGACGAAATCGAGGCTCCTTGCCACGGGCCGCTCGGCCAGCTCCCGGTCGCGCAATTCCTTGACGTGGGCAAACTTTTCCTTCGGTGACTGGCTCACGGCATTTCTCCTCTTTCTTGTTGTGGTGAAGCTGGGACTACATTTCCTACATCACGCGATTCAGAAGCATGGCGATGCGCTCGTCGGACATATTGCGGCAGCCGGAGGCGGCATTGAACGCACCCGCTGCGCCGAGCGGGGCACCGGCAAAGTAGGCGGCTTCCACCTGCCGCGTCATCACAGTCAGGCGCGTTTCGGCCAGCAGGTTGGCGTAGTCGAGTTGCCGCTCGTCAGGAACGGTACCACCTGCCGCCTCGTAGGCACGCAAGAACTCCTCCCAGGGACCGAGGGCTTCGGCCTGGAACCGGAAGTATCCGAGGTCATAGACGGGGTTGCCGATATGCGCGAATTCCCAGTCGAGAACGGCCGCCACTCTGTCGTTGTCGATCAGCATGTTGTTCAAGCCGTAGTCGCCGTGCACCAGGGTTCGTCTGCCGTCAATGAGATGGACGTTTTCCTTGAGCCAGCGGAAGGAGGATTCCATCAACGCGCTGGGTGCGTCGGCAGTCTTCCAGTTTGCGTAGGATTGGTCGAGCCAAGCGGTGACGTACTGGATGGTTGTCTTGTCTGCGCCGGAGGTCTGGCTGCCGAATGCGTCGATTGGGACGCTGTGGATTTTCGCCAGTTGCGTGGCAACGTCGCGGGACGTGGTGAGATTGGGTGCAGGCATGATGAACATGTGGCCGATCATGCGTCCCGGACGTCTTTCAACCAGCATGAACGGTGACCCGAAGATACCGCCGCTGGCTTCGATGGCCAAGGGTTTTGCCACCTGCGCGCCGTGCGCATGCAACACCTTGAGCAGTCGATATTCCTCAGTGACCGAGCTGCCGCCAAAGCCGCTGCCCGCATCGGCGCGCATCACCAGGGAGGAAGGCAAGGCGTGGTTGCCTTCCAGTTCGATGCCTATCGTGAATTTGGATGCGCCGCCCGACATGAAGCTGCTCTTCGCAATTCTGACGCCCTGCTCGGTAGGGTATTGCTCGGCGATGAAGCGGCCCAGGGCCTGTTCGTCATAGGGCTTGCTGTTGAAGGCAGTGGCCGCGCCAGTCTCTTCCGGCTTTTTTGCTGCCACAAGTGCAGTGTTGAACTTGCGACTGTAGTTGCCCTCGATCTCGATCATCTGCTTCTGGAGGTCGAGTGTCGTGGGCGATCCGGCCGCCTGCAGCACATTCAGCAGATCGAAGGCGGCGGCAAACACCGGCTCCGGTGTCAACTCGGGTGCGGCCAGTGCGTCTTTCAAGCGTGAGAAGGCGGGGGCGCCGTCGGGTCCGCCGCACACCTTTTCCAACGCAGGCAGCAGCTGCGTATAGGCATTACGTATTTCGCCAGCCAGGACAGGGGTGTCGCTGTGCCGTGCCACCAGCCACGCCAGCACCGTATCTGCAAATGACATCTGCTCGCCAAGGGCCTTGTCCTCGGGGCGTCGAAACGCCGGATTGGCCAGGATCGCGCGCAGCGAGTTGAGCAGCAGGGTTGTTCGGTTGTCCATCGATTTGGTCTCCCCGTGATTTTTGGTGATTCTGTTTTCAGCACAGGCAATTGATGCCATGCCGTTTTGGCGATTCTAGCCTGACTAATCCGCGCGGGTGGGCGCGACGGAGATCACCTCACCTGCGATGACGGGTCGTTCCCGGATCGTTCGCCATCAACAATAGTCTTGCTGTAATCCAGCAAGGCTGCCAGTGCCTCTTCGGCATCGGTAAAACGTCCTGATTCCCAGGGCGGGGTAAGGATTGTTTCCTGCACCGTTCCGGCATTCGGCGGCTTGATGCTGGTCCGCATGGAAAATCCGCCATCAACGCGGGTCACCGAGGCCTTGAGGACAAAACCCTTGTAGTCCTCATGGCGTGTCTGCGTGCCGACGGTGGATTGGCCGAGCTGCTCGCAAAACGCGGTCCATTGTTCAACGGTGCTCATGTCAGCGACTCAGGCATTGACGGCATCGTCGCCGGTTTGGCCAATCGTTTCCAGTTCGCGGCGCAAGGCGCTGGTATCGATGGGCTTGGTGAGGTAGCTGTCCATGCCATGCCTCAAACTTTCTTCCTCGGCGCCCTGCATGGCGTTTGCCGTCATGGCCACGATCGGTATGTGTCGTCCGTTGCCTGCTTCCTGCTGCCGGATATGTTGCGTGGCCTCATAGCCGTTCATCTCCGGCATGTCGACATCCATCAGGATGGCATCAAATCGGCCGGCCTGCCAGAGTGCGACGGCCTCGCGCCCGTTGTTGGCTATCGTGACCTCATGTCCCATTTTTTCGAGGATCTTGATCGCGAGTATCTGATTGACCTTGTTGTCTTCGGCGACCAGCAGATTGAGCTTCTGGCGCATTTCACGCAGTGAGTGGCGGGTAATCAGCGCCTTTTTCGTTGGCAGGTTTTCGCCCAATGCATTGATGACTGCTTCTTCCAGCTCCCACTGCGACACCGGTTTGGTCAGGTAGCCAGCGATGCCAAGTTCACGGCAACGCGTGGCATGGCCGCGCTGCCCCTCTGACGTCAGCATCATGACAACCGTGCTGCTCAGCTCGTTGTGGGTTCGCACCTTTTCGATCAGCTGGAAGCCATCCATGTCGGGCATGCGCAGATCCGTCAGCAGCATCCGGTAGGGCGTTCCCGCCGCTGCCGCCCGGGTCATCTCGGCAAGCGCCTGTGGCCCGTCACCGACAGTGACAGGCGTCATGCCCCATTGCAGCATCATGTCGTGCAGAACATGGCGATTGGTCGAGTTGTCGTCGACAACCAGAATCGTTGCACCGGCCAGCTGCTCGGTTCCCAGTGTTTGCTTTGTTGCTTCGCCGGGAATGGTTTGCAATGGCAGGGTGAAGTGAAAGGTGCTTCCCTTTCCTTCGTCGCTGTCCAGGCCAATGGTTCCGCCCATCAGTTCCACCAGTCGCGCGGTGATGGTGAGCCCGAGGCCCGTGCCACCGTATTTTCGCGTGGTGGAGTTGTCTGCCTGGGAGAATGAGTCAAAGATGGTCTCGAATTTCTCGCGCGGAATTCCTATCCCGGTATCGCGGATGCTGAAACGCAATTGCGCCACTGCTTCCGATGGCGAATTTGTTCTTTCGACATGGACTTCCACTTCGCCTTTTGCCGTGAACTTGATGGCGTTGCCAACGAGATTGATGATGATCTGACGCAACCGCCCCGGATCACCCACTACCTGTGCGGGCACCGTGCGATCGACATGCTGGATCAGTTCCAGCGACTTCTGATGTGCGCGAACCGCAAGTGACTTGACCGTATCGTGAAGCAGGCGGGCAAGTGAAAACTCGATGTTCTCGATGTTCAGCTTGCCGGACTCAATCTTCGAGAAATCGAGAATGTCGTTGATGATCGACAGCAATGAATCGGCGGACGACTTGACCATGGACAAATATTCAGTCTGTTCCTGCGTCAGTTCGGTTTGCAGGGCGAGTTCGGTCATGCCGATGACACCATTCATCGGCGTACGGATTTCGTGGCTCATGTTGGCGAGAAACTCGCTTTTGGCACGATCGGCCGCTTCGGCGATGCGCTGCGCCTTGCGTGCCGCTTCGATCATCAGGCTCAGCTCGGCGTTGGCTCGTTCCAGCTCGATTGTCCGGGCATCGACGCTGCGTTGCAGTGTGATGTTGCGCTCGAACAGCGAGTAGGAACTGCCGGTATCGTTGACGCTGCGTTCAACCCTTTCCATCAAGACCTTGTTGATCTTGATCTGGGCGGCAAGTTTTTTCTCCAGCAGCGCAATCTGCGCGTCCAGGTCAGGGGAATCGCTCATCAAGCATCATTCTCCAAGTGCGATGCCTGTCAATGTCTGATTGACATGGATGCCGTTGAACTGTTCGCCATAGGTCGAGAAACCGACAAAGTCGACATTGCCAAGTACCTTCGCCGCATCCTCGAACTGATCTTTTTGCTTGAGCTCCAGGCGGCGCAGGATGCAGTCGCAACCGAGAATGAATTTCAGGCTCGGCATTTCTTCTTTCAGATGGGCAAAGCTCTCGTCGAGGTTTCTGGCCAGCTCGTCGCCCTTGCCAACGGTCAGCACCAGCCCGTTGTCGATGGCGCAGAAAAAGGTGAGGCTGCCGTCCGGATTGACCTTCTGAATCGAGCGCACGTAATACTCGCCACCAATTTTCAGCATTACCGGATGCGCCGCGAAGATCTGCGGGTTGAGCTCGGTTATTTCGAGGCCTACTGCCCGGGCGTATTCCTCGGCAGCCGGGCCGCCGTTGATTTCTGTAACGGTGCGAGTCGCGCAATCGCTCTCGGTAATAACCAATCGGATATCGGTAGGCGAAAAATGCTGGATATGAAAGGACCTGAAGGGGAGATTTGTTTCAAACACGGTCAGCACGGCAGCGTCCCGATGAAACTTCCCGTCGAAATAGACGTGGGTCTGCTTGAAGCCCAGATCGTCTCCGGCGGAACCACCAACCAGGGTAACGCCTTTCATGCAGGTCTCCAGTGTGGCGACGACCTGCTCTTCAAGCATCGACAGTCCGTCCACCATGAGGAAGCTGAACATCTTTGCGGTATTGAAGTCTTTGGTTAATTTCAGTTCGGAGCGCACTTCCTTGGCCAAAGCCTCGCCTTCGGCATGGCTGAAATTGGCCAGATTCTTGATCAACTTGGGGTGGGCGACGAGGTCGGGAGAGGCAAGACTTACGCCGACGATTCCGCCTTCGCGATAACCGGCAGCCGAGGTGATTTCACCGGAAGTTGTGCAACCAATGACAGGGCAGGAAAATACGCCATCCAACGCCAGCTCGATCGCCGTCAGGTCAAAGGTGGACGAAACGAACAGGATCGCGACGCAGGCGTCCGGCTGGTCAATCGCCGCAGAAATTTCTTTTACGGCTTGTGCCGGGTCACGTGAGAATGTGGCCCCCTTTTTGACAGTCAGATTGGACATGCGCGGGATTCCTGTTTTTGGTCGTGGGACGTGACGATCAGATACTTACGGCAGCAACCTTGGGCAGCTTGATAGATGTGGTCAATGCAATACGTTGGCCTTGACCGCCTGATCACGAATTTAAGCACGTTTGGCTGTTCGCATGCGGCAGCGGGGAAGTTTGCTGCGCCTTGATCTAGCTGCCAGGTGACTTTGGCGCAAGATTATTTCCTGTAGAGTCCGGATCAACGCGAGATCGGCGACAAGCCTGGCGGAAGAAAACACAATGTGGGGGGCAAAATGAAAGTCAGGACACGAAACAGGATAGACATGGTGTGTGCATGGAGCGGCCTTGCCTTTGCGCTGCTCGTGCTGGCGGGCGGCGTACTGTTTTCCGGTTTCCTGCCACCACCGACGCCTTCGCTTACTTTGGCAGAAGTTGCAAATATCTATCGTGGCAGTCCGGACATGATCCGTATTGGCATGGTGTTGATGATGCTGGGGGCGGCGTTGTTCATTCCGTTCACTGCGCTGATGACAAAATTCATCATCAGGATTGAAGGCGGCGTCGGCGTCATCTCCGTGATGCAGATCATGGGCGGCTACTCCAACATGATCCTGTTTTTCTATCCCAGCATGTGGTGGCTTACCGCAGGCTTCAGGCCGGAACGAGATCCGGAGCTGATCAGCCTGATCCACGATGCCGGTTGGTTGCAGTTTCAGGGCGCCATGTTCCCTTTCCTGTTCATGATGGGCTCGGTGGCGATTGCCGCACTGGTGGATGATGCTGAGCGGCCAGTGTTTCCGCGTTGGGTAGGTTTTTTCAACCTGCTGGCCATGTTGATGTTTCTACCCGATCAGATGATCTTTTTTTTCAAGTCCGGGCCGTTTGCGTGGAACGGATTGTTTCCCTGGTGGATACCGGCCTTTACCTTCTTCGGCTGGATATTCGTGATGTTTGCCGTGCTGCGCAGGGCGGTGGCGGAGCAATCCCGCGCCACCTGACTGCTGTGCTTCAGCCTTTCAAGCCAGCGTACAACGGCAGGATGTAGGGGTTATATCGGGCCACCGCTGCCTTGGCTTCCTCCGGAAGTTCGCCGAGGAACTCGGTGACCATGGTCGAGTGATCAAACAGCAGTTCATGCACATCATGGGCATTTTTCATGTGCGCGAACATCGATGGCGTGTCCTTGTAGCAATCCATGGCGACGCATTGCAGTTTCTCGTCATCGTAGAACCAGTCATAGCGGGTGGTGCCGGGATCCTTGCTGCTGACGATCGGTATCAGGTCAGCGCCCACGGCCTTGCAGCCATCCAGGTGTTCGGCAAAGATGTCGATCAGGGTATAGATCTCGATGCCACCGCCGGCCAGATAAGACTGGGTGATGGTCGTCGGTGTGGCTTGCAGGCCATAGGCGAACGGCAAGGTACGCGGATTGAGTTGCGTGAGCGCCGCAGGGATGGGCGATGGCGCCGCACCGAAAAACTGCAATGTTCCCTTGCAGCAGGCGGCAATTGCCTCGTAGTGAGCGTGGGCAGCCGCATGGTGTAACTGCATTGCAGCGTTGTCGGTATGGACCACCATGGCAACGGCCTCGCCTTTTTCCTCGTTGATGAACCAGTCGCAGCGCAGAACACTCTTCGAGTCTTTGGCGATGTGGACGATGGCATCAGCCTGTGCCTTGAAATGACTCAACTGGCCATTGCTGATTTTCAGTTTGGCGTAATACTCGATGTTGGACATTCCTGATTTCTCCGTTATTCAAATTCGTTTGTTATTGCCGGTTTACTGCTTTTGATTTCTGGTGCGCATTTCCTCGTGCATCATTTTATCGGCAAGGACCCAGGCGCCGGCAAGCCCCGATCCCGCTTCGCGCATGGCAACGCCAATGGCGGCCTTGATGCCGGCTTCCTCCAGTTTGGTTCGAATGCGCAGACACAGTGAATCGGCACCGGCACGGTCGCATTCAATGCTGAGAACGCCGAACTCGTCGCCCCCAAGGCGTGCCACAACATCCACGACCCGTGCTGCGCTGCGCAGCACGTCGCCGGTGCGTTCGATCAGTTGATCGGCAGCTTCCTGCCCCGCGGTCAATTGTGTCTGTTTCAGCCCCTTGATGTCGATGGTGATCACGGCGGCAGAATGACCGAAGCGATGACAGCGCTCTTCCTCGGCGGCCATCAGTTGGTCCCAGCCGCGACGGTTGTAAAGCGAGGTGAGCATGTCGGTGAGCGCCTCTGCATGCATTCGCTCCGAATCGCGCGCTTCCTCGGCGTTTTTGAGTTCGGCCTGCAGGATCGTGCTCAACAGGCTGGCCAGCAGTTGCAGCTGTTCTTCATTTCCGACGATTGATGCCGGCTGGGGTGTGGGGTTTATTGCGCACAGGGTGCCGAAAAGCGAGCCATCGGCGAGCCGCAGCGGCATGCCGACATAGGCCTTGATGTCCATTACTTTTGCGATCGGGGCCGCCTTGTAGGCAGGGACGTCGTCAATGCAAGGCGCGATATGTGGTCCATTGCCTTTGATCATTTCCGAACACAGCGAATCATCCCAGCGAAATACGGTGTCCGGTTTGATGCCGTAACCATGATCGTCGGTTTGCAGCACGATCAGGTCATCTCCTTCGGTACGGGTAATCATCCAGAGGTTGAAGCCCATGTGTTTATGCAGGTATTGCATTACCTGTCGGCCGGCACTTTCGAAGTTGCTGATCTTGGCAGTTTTCATTTGGTTGTCCGAATGAGAAGGTTCTGGTCGTGACGAGTGGTTTTTTTGGCTGTGCTAAAACCGATAGCTGAAATGTTCGTTGGCTTCAACATGCACGGCAGGTCGCAGCAGGGTGAATTTCGGTTTCTTGCAGGCAATGCATTCCGGAAATGCCCGACCAAAGACACAGGTAACCTCGTGCGCTGCGGCATGTGCCGGTTCATGGTCCACCCGGTAGATTCCCGAAGTGGGTACCCGGTCGCCAGGTCCGTATTGATCGCCAATCTTTGCCATTCGCCTGTCCTTGTCTCGTGTCGAGAGACGTCTTTTGTCTGTCGTTGCCTGATCCGTATTATGACGCCAACTCTGTGCACCAACGAGCATCCGGGAATTGAAAGTTCGTCGATGTGTCGCGCGCTGTGTCGCGCATTGTGTCAGGTTGAATGTCTTGTCATCTGGGCGGCGGCGCAGCATCAATACTTTCGTTTTTTATATGTAACAGACGATTGAAAAAGGATCAGAAACCCGGTTAAGCTACGACTTCGCAGCACAAGGGGCTGCCGTGGTTTCTTCCAAAACTGTCTGAAAGAGTCTCATGACAATCCTGCTTCTTGAAATGAACGAATTGGCGTTTATGCGTGCTGCAAGTGCAGCTACCGATGGCCTGACCGATTACGGAGATGAATCCTTCCGCGAACCGCTGCGGGTGCTGATCGCCTCGATCCGCGACGAAGCGCAACTCACGCCGGAAGGCCTGTTTGGCTGGCAACAGGGCGTCATCCGCCTGCTCGGTCATCGGCTGCGCATGCAGGAACTGATCAGCAAGCATCCGGAAATCCTCGACGAGCCGATCGACAAGCCGCTGATCATGGTCAGCATGCAGCGCACTGGTTCGACCAAACTGCAGAAAGTGCTTGGCTGCGATGACTACTGGAATGCGCCGCTGTTCTGGGAAACCCTGTTTCCCTTTCCCTTCCCGGGCGAAGCACGCGGCAACCCCAAGCCGCGCATCGACGCAGCGCACGAGTGGACCAAGATGTTTTACACCATCATGCCGGACGTGATGGCGGCGCATGCCATGGTGCCGGAGGAGACCGACGAAGAGACATTCGCTGTCGAAATGTCCTTCCGCTGGACCGTGGCATCGATCTACGGCACGATCCCCAGCTACATCCACTGGGTAGAGACGCATACAGCGGAACCGACCTATCAGGACCTCAAGCGCATCCTGCAATGTCTGCAGTGGCAGCGCGGCAGGCGCAAGCCCTGGTTGCTCAAGGCGCCGTGGCACATCGGTTTCCTCGACTCGATCATGAAGGTGTTCCCTGATGCGACCGTGGTGCAGTGCCATCGCGATCCCTTCGAGTCGGTGCCATCGAACTGTGGTCTGATGTACATGGGACGCAGCGCCGGCCGGCCGACGCTTTCGAAGCTCGAACACGGCGCCGACGTACTGGCCATGATGGGCCGCGAAATGGAGATGCACCTCAAGCAGCGCGATGCCCTGGGCAGCAAGGATCCAACTGTGGACGTCACCTTCCGCGACATCGTCGGAGATGCGATTGGCGTGGTGCGTAAGATATACGCGGCACGCGGCCAGACCCTGGATGCCGTGGCCGAGCAGCGCATGCGTGAGTGGGAAAGCGCAAACGCTCGCCACAAGCACGGCAAGTTTGAATACAGCGCCGAGGAATACGGCATCACCCGGGAAAACGTCGCAAAGGCTTTTGCCGAATACAACAAGCGCTTCGCTAAGCTCAACTGAGCAGAATCAACAACCAACAACAACGAGGAGAACGACATGGCAACGAATCTGATGCAGGGCAAGGTAGCAGTCATTCTGGGGGCTAGTGCCGAGGGTGGCATCGGCTGGACCACGGCCGAGACCATGGCGCGTGAAGGGGCCAAGGTCGTGGTGGCCGCACGCAGCCTCGACAAGCTCGACAAACTGGCCAAGAAGACGGGTGGTCTGGCCGTGCAGTGCGATGCGACCAAGCACGCCGACATCATCGCGCTCGGCGAAACCGTCAAAAAGCAATTCGGCAAGGCCGATGCTGCCGTCTACACACCGAGCGGGGTCTGGTTCTCCATGCTCGCCGGTACCGATGAAGCCTCGCTGCGCGAAGCCATGGAACTGCATTTCTTCGGTGGCTTCTTCTTCGTCCAGGAAATGCAGAAGGCCATCGACCACGACGGCACGATCACCCTGATCTCGTCGATTACGTCCACCAACACTCAGGACGGGGTGGTTGGCTATTCCTGCGCCAAGGGCGCGATCCAGAACCTGACGCGCTATGCGGCCAAGGAGTTTGCCCCGAACAACATCCGTGTGAACTGCGTGTTCCCCGGTCTCACCGATACACCAATGGTGTCCGGTGCCACCGGCAACCCGGCCTTGCGCAAGGTATTCGAGCGCGAGATTCCGCTCGGTCGTCTTGGTGTCGCCAACGATATCGCCGAATACATCACCTTCCTCTCGTCGGATCGCGCCAGCTACATTACCGGCGCCTTCACCCCGATCGATGGCGGAAATTTCATGACCCGCCTGCCGCGCTTCGACGAAATGCCGTCGATGGAAGAGCAGCAGGCTGCCATGCCCGTCACCAAGGACTGAGGAGACCGAACATGACCATTTCCTTCATCGCCCGCTGGTTCCCCAGGCCCGAAAAGCTCGAGGAATTCCTTGGCGTCATTGGCCGCCTTGGCGCCGGCTTTCCGCCGGAAATCGCTGCCGGCATCACGCTGCTGCAGCCATCCATGAATCGCGACGGGCAGTTCATCGCGCTGGAAGTCTGGAAGGATGAAGCCATCCTCAACCAATTGAGAGCGTCGAAGCTGTTCCATGACGCGATCCGCGACATGAGTGCCTGCTGCAGCAAGCCGTGCGAGATCGAGCATCTCAACCCGCTGGGCGACGATGGCAGTGTCTTCCAGTGCTATCCGAAGGGCAAGGCCGATCCGAAGTTCTATCCGGATCTGGGCGACATGACGGCGCTGTACTGCTGATGAATCGCCCCATGCATCCTGGAGACGACAGATGAATGCACTGATCCTCGCCGGCATACTCGCCACGGCAGACCAGGACGTGATTGAAACCCGCGCGCTCAAAATACTGAAGTCGCCGGAAGTGCAGCAGCAGATCGTTGCCACGCGCAAGACCTATGAAGCCGACCCGATGGCGCAAAAGCCTGGCGGCCGGGCGATGCTGGAAAATGCGGTGCAGGAACTCGCCTGGGCTGCCGTGCTGGTTGGGGTCAATACCGAGCCGACGCACCCGAAGGTGGCCTGGGTTTACACCGAGCCGCGCAAATGGCGGGGGCGTTCGGTACCCGGTTCGCGCTGGGGCGTGGACAATCCCGACAACGTGTATCGCATCGCTCCGATCGACGGCACCTCGAAATACGAGGTCCATGTCCGTCGCCATGGCGAAGCACCGATCCAGTTCAGCTTCCTGACCTACAACCATTTCCTCGGCGAGGACGGACACCAGAAGGATGTCGATGCGCCGCTCGGCGGCCTGCGCAGTGACGAAGTGAAATGGGAGCGGGATGGCACCTTCATATTGACCATCGATCCGGAACCGGCCAACGACCGCCCGAATCACATTCGCAGTACGCCCGACATCAAGCAGCTGCTGATGCGCAATACGATGAGCGACTGGGTGCATCAGCGTCCGCTCGAAATCTCGATCAAGCGCGTCGACGGACCGCCGGCTGATGCGCCGGCCAGTGATGACGTGCTGGCCAGGCGCTCCGCAGTATTCCTCGACGCCGTGACCAGCCTCAGCCTCAACTGGAAAGCGAAATCCCTGTTCGGCCACTGGGAAGACAATTCACTGTGCCAGCCCTATGGTCGTGGCAAGCAGTGGGGCTATGCAGCGTCGGGCAACTTCGATCTGGCCGACGACGAGGCGCTGGTCGTCACGGTCGACCCGCTCGACGCGCAATACATCGGGTATTCACTCACGGACTTGTGGCTGGCCTCGCTCGAACACATCAACAAGTTTGGCAGCCTCAATACGCAGCAGTCCTGGCGCAATGCCGATGGCACCTATACCTACGTAATCGCGGCGCGAGACCCCGGCTTCTACAACTGGCTGGATACGGGTGGCCTGCGCCAGGGCAGCATGCTCTATCGCTGGCAGGTGTTGCCGGCTTCGCGCACCTCGGCCGAGGGTGCCGTGGAAAGCATCACGCGGGTGAAGTTCAACGATGTCCGCCAGGCACTGCCGGCCGACGCGAAGTTCATCGACGCGTCCGAACGCGCCATCATTCTTCGGGAACGTGCTGCCGATTACGCGCGCCGCTATGGTTCGGTAGAGCAGTAGCGTATCTCGGGCGCGCATTCACGTGCGCTTGTTGCGCCAATGCCAGGGAGAATCGGTGCCCAAGATGTGGGCAATGCCATGAACGGCGAGCCCCGATAGCACGAATGCGGACCACCCGGCAATACTGCTCATCAGCGGCGACACGTTGGGCGTGTGGATCGAAATCATCGACGGCAGGCCCACCAACGCGAAGGCCACGACATAGGTGATGGGCATGATGACCGGTACGAGCAGCAGCTTCCAGCCGCGCAGGCTGGCGCCCATGAAGGCCAGAACGCTGGCAATCAGGTAGGCCCCCATGGCATTGCATGGCCCCCACCAGAACGGGAACTTGTTGATCAGGATCAGCGGCTGTTGTCCGTAGTAGTAATAAAGGTTGGTCGCCATCATCGCTTCTTCCTGCAGCAGGTCGATGGTCAGCGGTATCAGGAACCACAGCCACACGCCGCGCATGGTGACGCCCCTGGCAAAGGCAAGATAGTTGGCGGTGACCAGCACGCCGAAATAGGCCGGGTAGTTGATGACGACCCACAGCGGTATGCGCCGCCCCATCAATTCGAACGCCGTATTCTGGCCATGGATCGGATGCCAGGCCGCGCCGATGATGTCGAGGAAGGGCTCGGCAAGCAGGTTGGTGAAACCGCCGAGCAGGATCAGCAATACGATGGGACTGCCGTGTTTTTGCCAGTGCCGCAGACCATAGACAAAAACCAGGGTGATCAGCACGAAGCAGACCATCATCACTTGATTCGCGGCCGCCAGATTGAAAGTGGTGTCCATCGGCGGCAACAGGATCTTCAGATTGTCATCCCACATGGTGTTCCTCCCGTAATTTTTCGTAACGCAATTGCCTGACCGGAGAAGTATATCGGCAGCGGCGGCAATGAACCTGCTTCAGTCTTGATCAAGCCTGACGGTAGACGAAATCGCTCAGTCGGTGGAAGCGGCTGAACCGATGTTGACGACACTACTGCTGCCAGTAGCCAGCTTCATTGACATATCCCTCCTGACGGGAATGCTGTCAATAGTGCCATCTACATTCCGATCACACGTAGGGATGCGGATTGCCGGGCGATCAACCCGGCAGCATGTAGGAAGGCGGCTGGATCACCGAGGTGCCGACCACGCCCAGCCAGTTGAAGGGCAGGTGGTAGACGAGGATGAACAGTGCCCCACAGGCGCCGATCACGGCAAGCATGCGCATCGGTGTCCTGAGTCCCGGACTCAGACGATTGGCACCGCGCTCGACCAGGGAAAGCCCTTCGGGATCATCCAGCGCGCTTTGGCGTATCACGGTAAAGCCGAGGCTTACGCCGCCGGCACAAAGCGCCTCATAGAATGGGAATTGGTAGATCGATCCGGCAAAGAAGGTGAGCGGCCCATAGGTCTTGGGGAACATGTAGGCGTCGGTGGTGCGGATGATGCTGTTCTCGAGCACGATGTCACCGATGATGAAGGCTGCATAGGTGATGGCATAGGCCGTGGCATTGGTCATGTTCGGGAAGCGGGTTCGCAATGACTTGATGATGGCGCAGCCGGCAAGGCTTGCCGTGATCCCGAAATAGACGTACATCGGGAAGCCCCACAACAGTGATTCCGCATAGCGTGCCGGGCCGCCGGTATAAAAGGGCATGAAGGAGGTCCACACGCCGAGATTGATGCTGTGCGCGTTGAAGGCGAACAGGAAGTGGTGCAGGTTGAGCAGGCTGTCGGCTGAAAAACCGATCACGCCGCCGAGCAGCAGCATGCCTTCGAGAGTAACCTTGCGTTCCTTCATCCACGGCTTGGCGACACATTGCCAAACGCATTGCAGCACGACCAGGGTGCTGATCACCTCCAGCACGCGCAGTGCCATCAGCCGCCCCGGAGCGATGACGTCACCCGGCGCAATCGGCGCGGGGCCGAACAGGGTGTCGGACATGATCCAGCGTACCCAGGCATTGATCGCGATGGCAGTCCAGATTGCGCCCCAGATTGCCCACGCCTTTATCGTATCGTTGCGCGCCGCAGTGACGGCTACAGTGCCTGCGGCGCTTGCAGGCGCGCTACCGCCACGGCGAAGCTCGCGCACAGAAGCGTCATAGGAAGTATTGGTCGATTTTTTCATTTTTTCTCCGATCCCGTATTCGTGGTCTGGCTTGGCAGGGGTGATGCGAACGGATTGTCCAGCAAGGGCAGGGGGGGATGCAAGATTCCTCTCTGTCGTCCGGTGTCGCTACTTTTTTGCACCTTCCTTGACCAGTCGGCACACTTCGGCCATCTGTTCGATGTTGCTGAAAGGGTCGGTCTCGACCATCAGCGGCGCGAGGTCCGCGATCAGGTTGAGATTCGAACCAGCTTTGGCATAGGGGATGATCTCCCGGGCGATATCTTCCGGTGAACCGTAAAAATAAGTCTTGCGCACCATCTCCGGCGTGACGCGTGAGATCACTGCATCTACCTGCGCGCGTGTCATGCCTGCGGGACACATGTCGAAGGCGTAGTGCCAGTCGAGCGGCATAACCGAGTCGATGCCTTCCTCGGCCCAGTCGGCCATGTTGATGCGGCCGCCTGTCGCGGCATACCACTTGAGCAGCGGGTTGTCGACGTACTGTTCGAAATCGTCCTTGCTCTTGCAGATGAAGGCAATGTGATGCAAGCCGTAGACATAGGGGTCGTTGGCACGTCCGGCCTTTGCCATCTCGCCCTTGTGGTGCCGGATTGCCTCGGCGTATTTTTCAGGTCGCGCAAAAACGAAAGGTGCGCCGGAAGAAAAGCCGTCGGCGTGCTTCACGGAAAGTTCGGTGAGGCGAGGGCCGCCGCCCATGGCGACGATCTCGGGCATGCGGTCCTTGCCGCCATTGCCGATCCAGGCATCCTTGAGCTTCCACACCTTGCCTTCAAAATTGACCAAGCCTTTTTCCTTGAGCAGCAATTGCAGAATCTGGATCGTGTCTTCAAGACGCTTCAGGCCCAGCTTGCGATCACGGCCGAAAGGCACGATGTGGCGGGCTTCGCCTGCTCCCAGGCACAGCGTGGCCTTGCCTTCGGTGGCCATTGCCAGCGTCAGCATCATCTGCGCATATTCCGGCGGGTCGCGGCGTAGCGAGTCGGTACAGATCACGAAGCCAAGCTTCTCGCAAGCCGACAGCGCGAAGGCCGTCAGGACAAAGGGGTCGGCCGACGAGTCGGTATCCGACACGTATTTCGCCAGCGGCGTGCAGGAAGGCTCCCATAGCGCCTGTGGCCACCAGCTGTTCATCTGGTCCCAGATTACCAGCTGATCGACATGGCCCGTGTCCTCCATCGCCTTCGCCATCTGGCCGGCAAGCTTGGGTGTTCCAAAACGGCCGGCCCAGATGCCGATACCGGTACGAATTGTTTCCATTCAATTTTCCTTCCGGGTTGGTTGGGTTTCTGGCTCGGGTCAGGCCAAGGCGTCACGCCACTGCAGCATTTCGCGTAGCGGGCCCAGATCCCAATTCGGGCCTTCCTCACGAACGAAAATATGCTTCATGCCGAACTCGTTGACGAACATGTCGAGATCGTTGTCGGGAAACAGTTTCGGCTCGAAGCTGCCCACGATTTCGATCTCGTCGAAGTTGCGCCCCACTTCATCACAAATGCGCCGCAGACTCGCGATTTTCTGGCGGATTTGGTCGTTGGAGGCAAACACCGGCCATATGTCGGCATACTGCGCAACAATGCGGAGACCGAACTTTTCTCCGTGCGCGCCGATCAGCAGCGGGATTTTGCGCACAGGTTTGGGATTGAGCTTTTCGTAACGGGCATTGATGACGGGAATGGCATTGGCCAGGTCACGCAAGCGGCTGGCCTGGGTGCCGTAATTGTCATAACCATAGTCGTCATATTCGGCCTTGAGGTAACCGGCACCGAGACCGAGGATGAAGCGGCCATTGGAGATGTGGTCGATGGTGCGCGCCATGTCGGCAAGCAGGTTCGGGTTTCGAAAGCCTATGGCGTGAACCGTGCAGCCGATTTCCGGTCGCGTGGTTGTTGCCGCCATTGCTGCCTGTATGGTGGTTGCTTCGAAGCATTTGCCTCCGCGCACCACGTTGTGCGACTGCGCGTTCGCCACGGCATCGGCATCAACGAACTGCGCATGGAAGTGATCGGCAGTCCACAACCGGTCTACGCCGAGCGCTTCCGCTTCCATCCATGCATCCCGCATGCGTTTCATGTCACCGTGTTGCGGGGCAAGATGAAGTCCTATGGTGGGTTTGATGGTCATTTTTTCTCCTCTATTCCTCGTTGGGTACCTGAAAATATTCCTGATAGCGTTTGTAGGCTTGGCGCGCCCTGGCGACGGCCTCGGGTTTGCCGGTGCTGAACTTGTGACGCGGACGCGCATCGCGCGGTGTATCGGCGAGGTATTGCGCCATTCCATTGCGGCCTTGCTCGCTGAGCGCAATGCCGAAGTGCCGGTACATCGCTTCCACTGCGCCCATCGTATCTTTGACCAGATCCTGATAAAGAAGATGATAAATCTGCTTTTGCGGCACGACGCCGGCTTCAAGGGCATCGATCACGCCATTCAGTCGCGCAGCGGAAAAACTGGCATCGGTAACGAACTCGTAGGCACCGCCGCTGAACGGGTGGTCGCAGCGGCTCCATTGCGCTGTGCCGATCAGGCTGACCACCGAGGCAAGGGCGCGAACCGGATCGCGATGTGGCCAGGCAAAGCAGGCATCGGGGTAGGTCTTCAACACCAGGCCGAGGCGATCCATGTGCTGAGTGTCTTTCAGCACCCAGTGCTTGCGCGGATTCTTCCATTGCAGCAGCTTGAGCACGCGGCGGTGGTATTCCAGCGCCGGCGTCACGTCCTGTTTCATCATGAACATGTCGTAGCTCGGTACCTGGCCCAGCAGGCCCAGCCACGATGGCGCCATGAAGTTCATCGCCATCACCTGGGTATCTTCCTGCGGCACGGTGCCTGCCCACTCGTGCATCGACACCATCGTCGGCACGACGCGATTCCAGCGGTCGGCGATCCGGTGTGCCAGCATGATGCGCGGGTCGCTGCGATAGCTCGCGGCTTCGGGCGGCGGGCAGGGAAAGGTCGCCTCCCAGCTCAGCAGCGACTTGTTGTCCGGATTCTCGGCAAGCGTATTCTGCAAAAAAGATGTACCGGAGCGCCCTTGGCCGAGCACGATGATGGGCTGCACGATGCGCTGCTCTTCAATTTCCGGATGTTGCCCGTATGTGTCCTCGACTCGCAGCCGCGCTTCAAGCAACAGCAGGATCTCGTGCCGCGCCCACAGGCGACCGAAGAGGTTGAGTCCCGCTTCGTCGTTGAGGGCCTTGATGAAGACGTGGAAGGGCTCGCGCCAGGAATCGTCGCCATAATCGGACAGGCCGGTAGCGCGATGCGCGGCATCGAGCAGCGATGTCTCATCAAGCGGCACGACACCGGCAATATCCATGCACTCGCCTTCTTCGTTGACGCGTGTCAACCAGTCGGGGCGTGGCGGCGGTTGCCACAGGCTACGCATGTCGGTATTGGTCGTATTCATGGCGATAGTCAGTGCTCGGCAAAACGAAGGTTGAAGAATTTGGCGCGCTCGGCAAGCTGCAGCTTGCGCTCGGCTGGCGTCACACGCAGGGTACCGGGGGGCAGCACGGCGTCGAGGTCCTTGCGCTTTATGACCCTTCCTTCTATCCAGGGCGCCACCGCCGGCCCCGGATCACGTGGCAGCAGGTGCCAGCGATGCATGACCTTCGGTTCGCGCAGTCCCACGCAATCGAGCCAGTTGTGTACTCCGGGATCGTCTGCGCAAACGACATAGGTAAAGCTGCCATCCGGGTTGGCGACGCTCTGCCCGCTGGACAGCGAACTGTTGCGCCGTCCGGCATCGAGCGAATGCATCCAGTAGTCCATGACGATGAGGCCGCGATAGTCCGCCCCGCCGCTGCCGACCTTGACGACGAAGGCTTCGTCGTCCTCGATGCGCAGGCGGCCAAAGGCCATCTGGCGCTGTTGCAGGCCGCCGACGATGACGCTGCCGCCGCTGGGGGAGACCAGCGTATTCACGGGCATGGCATTGATCATGGCGACCCAGTAATGGGTGGCGGGAATGTCGTCGACGATGTAGAGCGCGGCGCGCGCGGCGATTTCCTCGTCGCTCATCGGCGGCGCTGTGGGCGGGTCGAGGCGCTCGATGTGGTAGGTAGGCGGCATCTCGGCCCAATCGGCGCGCGCATTGCGCATGAAGCCGAAGCGCGCATCGCGTTTGAGCTGGATGTAATTCCGCCTGCCGTTGGCCGGTTCGGGACCGAAGCGGATGCTGAAGCGTCCGTCGGCGTCGAACTCGACGTCGCGCCAGTCGACATGTCCGAGGCTCATTGCCAGCGAGAGATTGCCGCAGACCTCGATCAGGCCATCGGTGATGGCGGGCTCCATGCGCCGGCCCCGCAACTCGAAATGTGAATGCGGATCGAGTGCGAAGATCGAGTAGATGACATCCACGTTGTCGCCACCGAAGCCGATGGAGGCCGGTACCTTGCGCCCGAACCACTCATGCGCAGGGCCATACATGTGATGCAGCAACCGGGGATAGTTGGAATCGGCGCAGATGGCCTTGAGAATCATCTCGTAGCCCCACTCCTGCAGGTGCTCGTCAAACTCGCGCCAGGCCTCCTCGCTCGCCGCGGCGGCGCCGAGCGTCCTGAGCCGGGTCGCCGCCGTCCTGATGGCGGCCTGCGCTACGGGCGCCTGCAGGATGCGCATCGCCTGGTCTTCCATGGCGAGCTGTTCCACCGTGGCCGTCGAGTTTCGCGGCGACATTGCCGGAGAATTGCCGGGCCAAACGGATTCCGCACTATTCATTGCCAAGCCCTCTGCCGCAC
This sequence comes from Betaproteobacteria bacterium, assembly GCA_947478755.1. Taxonomy (GTDB): domain Bacteria; phylum Pseudomonadota; class Gammaproteobacteria; order Burkholderiales; family Rhodocyclaceae; genus Georgfuchsia. The sequence goes on from CANJXH010000003.1 coordinate 55,359, forward strand.
CCAAGGGGTAGATGCTCATAGCGCCGAGCGCCTGCAGCATGGCGCGTCGTTTCATGTGCCATCGAAGCTCTGCAGCGCATCGAGGTCATCCGTCGCCGCCGCCATGCGGCCGATCAATTCGAGCAACGCGTCCCTCGGTTGCGCATAGGCCATCGCCAGCGTCGACGTCCACCAGATCAATGACGAACAAAGGTGTTGCCGATAGAAGGTCCACGCGTCGTCAACGCCGATTCTCGGCCCACCCGCCTCGTGAAATCGGTCGAGGTAGAGCGCCAGCAGTTCCTGCTCCCACATGCGTCGATTCGCCGTTGTCAGGGACGTGGTCATGGCATAGGCGACATCGCGTGCCCAGTGCCCGGCGGCGATGCACTGCCAGTCGCCCAGCACCATGTGATCGGCGGCATCGAGATACCAGTTGCGCAGATGCACGTCGTTGTGGGTCAGCGTGCGCGGGTGACGGGCATGCAGTTGGTTCGATGCCAGTACCGCTTTCCATATCCCGTCATGGCGGCCATGCAGGCGATCCGGAATGACCTCGATCGCTTCCTCGAATCCCTTGCCGGAATATCCTTCCAGCTTGAGGTAGCCGTCGAGCCTTGCGAACATCTCTTCGTAAGTCCACACGCCGCTTTCCGCCATGGCCGGGCTGTCGTACAGCCGTCCGTGCAGCCGCGCCAGGTAGGCCATCTGGCTCTCGGCACGTCGGCGCGTGATCTCCGTGGTGTGCTCGCAAAACATGGCGCCCTGTCGCGCGAGGTCATCGAATATGAATATCGAGTTATAGGACTGCGGGTCGTAGGCGGCGAACAGGCAGTGCGGGGTGTCGACATCCAGCAGCGGGCGCAACTTGCGGTAGAACAATTCTTCGCCGACGATAAGGCCGCTCGTCGCGAGAAAAAGTCGCACATGCAGTTGCTGGGTCGCCTTGCAGAACGCCGTGGGCGGCAGCCCGGCGGCCAGCCCCGCATCGTTGTAGGTCAGCAAGAGGCGCGCGCGATTGGTGTTGCCATCGTCCACATCGATGCAACGATGGGCGACGACCCGTGCGTCGGCGTGGTCGCGGCACAGTGCATGGGTGAGCCATTCGTCGGTGATCGAGGCGTAACTGACCGGTACTTCCCCAACCGCGACCGGGCGCAGCGCCCGCGCCTGATCGCGTTCGAATTCACGGGTTACCCGTTCGATCAGATCGGACATGCACACCGCCTTGTCGTCATCGCCATCTTCTCCAATTGGTCACCGTGAGGATGTCATTCGCCGTTGATGCTTTCGTTCTCGATGATGAAAAAGCGCAGGGCGGTACGGTCGATGAAGCGCTCCTCGTCTGGCACGATCACCGCTGCCACCTCGGGTGTGGCTAGGTGCGCCAGCGTCGCCTCCATGGTCGGGCGGTCGTCGAACCACAGCTCGGTGAGGCAGTCGTACTCTTCCGCTCCCGGGAGAGCCGCATCACCCTGATGGTCCAGCTTGCCGGTTTCGAGATAGCGTCGTGCGTAGCGCCGTGCCGCGGCCAGGTACGGGCGGGCCAGCGGTGCGTGATGGTTTTCGTAGTAATCCGCGAACTGCGCGTGGGTCAGTCCGGGGCGGCGCTTAATGAGGCCAATGCACTTGATCATGATGAGATCGCTGTTAATCAGCTGAAACCGTGCGTGAGGCGCGAACGCGGGTCGGTATCGGCTAGACGGCCTTGGCTGCAGGCATCGTTTCGGTGATCGGCAACAGGAAGCTGGCCGAGATATTCACCATGTCAAGGGTCGGACTGATGTCTACCCGCCCGGCATTGATGGCTTCGACCAGGTTTTTGGCAAACTGTGCGAGGTCTTCCTGCGTATTGCCCTCGATTTCATACATTGCCATGTATTGGCGCGCATCGCCGCCGATGCCGGGCATTGCTTCAATGGTCTTGTCCAGCTTGTAGCGCGTGGCGGAAATGATGCCTGGCACGTGAGTGAGGTCGGGCAGGTGTTTTCCCGAGTACCAGTTGTTGTATTCCTCCTCGACTTCAGCAGAAGCAGGGCTGGTGAAGGCAAGCATCAGGGCTTTTGGCATGTCGATCTCCTTGTTGTACAGGGTGGGTCATTGCTTCAATGAGCGCAAAACTTCCATCAATTGCCGCACCAAGGTGACGCACCAACACTCCCGAGCCCGGAATTCAGGCAGGCAGCGACGCTGATGTGCAGATGCATGTTTCCTCCAATATTTTTGTTCTCGCCGGCGGATATGGTCAGCCCGGCCGAAACAAGTTAAGCTATTTTAGGAGTTACTGTCAATATGAAAGAATATTTCAATGCGGCACGGGAGCCAAGGCTTGATCGACATTTGCCGCGATGGTGGGCCGGCGGAGGATGAACGGGCATGACGAAAAAAACTGGGACGACATTGACCGTGCGCAGCAGTGCCACCGGGAAATCGGCGGCGAAGCCTGCGCGCAAACCGTCGTTGCATTCCCTTGCCAAGAATAGCGGCGAGATTGATGGCAATCAGGCGCGAGGTTTGCGCAAAGACAGAAAGATGCAGCGCACGCGGCGACATCTGGCCGAGGCGGCAACC
>CANJXH010000004.1 GCA_947478755.1 Betaproteobacteria bacterium
AGCACCACCATGTATTCGATCATGGCTTGTCCCGCCTGATGGCGGGACAAGCCATGCCGACGAAATAATGGGCTCACCCCCCGTCCCCCGCCCCACGGGCGGGGGCGACTAATTGGGCCTCCCCTTCGGGCAGGCAACATGTCGGAGGCGCGCCGTTGTGGATTCATCACGGTTGGTTCACGAAGTTGAGCAGCACCTGGCTTTCGTCACCCTGCTTCGTGCTGGTCACGCTGATTTCCCGCAAGCCGTTTTTCAGCACCAGCACGTTGCCGCGAATGCCGGGTTTTTCCATGCGGTAGTTATTGACGACCTGCCAGCCGAGGCCGGTATAGGCATTGCGGTAGAAGGTGGCGTTGGTATCCGGAGAAAAGCCGTTGGAGAGCAGCACGGTGCGGCCGATCTTGCCACCGTCCCTGTGCGCAATGTCGTTGATGACATTGCTGCCGGTCATCATCGGTACCTCGTCCTTGACCAGGGCCTTGTCAGGCGGCGGTGCGCTGACGCCGAGGAAGCCGGTTGAACCGCCCCTGCCGTCAGCCATCACCTGCACGGTAAAAAAACACGACTCGCGCAGGGCGGCGATCACTTTCCAGTCGCCGAGCGGATACTCGATCGGCGCATTCATTCTCTCTTTCGATGCCCACTGGCCGCGATAAAAAACGAGGATGGCTTCCGGCAGGTCCTGGCTGTCGAAGCGGCGGATGTTCATCGGCACGTCGTTGAAACTCATCTGCTGCGCTACCGACTGCAGGCGCGCGGTTTTGGGCGCCGGAAAATCCGGGCAGGCGTCGGTGGGATTGCTGTTTTTTGCCTGCGTGGCAAAAGAGCACAACACCAACGTGCAGACGAAGAGATATCTCATGTCACCGCAACCGGTCCGCAGGCACCTTGTCGACTTCGATCTTGCCGAGGTCAAGCGTGCTGAGTTCGGGGAAAAATACCAGCGCGATGGTTTGCAGAACGTCCAGCGCAGTGCGGAACGCACCGTCGGGCGGATTGATCAGGGATGTCGGCGTCAGGCCGCGAACCTGGTTGTAGACGGTCATCTTGTACTTGTCTTTTGCCTTGTCTTTGCCAAAATCCGTGAGCGAGCCCGGGCCGTTGGCGCTCCAGCCATTGGCGACCAGCACATTCTTTTCGGCAAACGTCTGCTTGGTCCCGGTGGCAAGGAACTCGGTAGTGCAGCCCGGGCAGCCACCCAGGCCGGTATCGGGATTGAACGCCACCTGCTGCACCGAGACGCCGACATTGGCCGTGTATTGGGCGTGCGTGTCGACGGTGAAGTTCGACACCACCGAGGCGACGCTCATCACCGGCGTGAAAATGTCGTTGAATATCCCCGGCGCCTTGTCGTTTTCGTAACTGCCGGAAATGTCACCGTAGTCCGAAAGCAGGGTGTTGCCGCGGCGGTCCTGCCAGAACGGCTTGTTGCCGTTGACATAGCTGCTGCCTGTCTTGTCGTTGTCGGCAAAGCCGGTAGCGGCATCGCTGTTGGACAGAATGCGCGCACCTATTTCAGCGCGGATGGAGTTGTCATCCTTCTCGTTGGCATCCCACTTGTTGCCAACCGCACCCAGCCCCATCAGTTCTGCCGAATCGCCGCCAAACCAGACCGTCCGCTCCCAGGCCGCATAGCGTGCCCCCTGCACGACGTGGCTGCGAATGTCGAGGTACTTGGCGATCACCGGTATGGCAAGGAACAGGGGCACCAGCACCAGGGCTGCCGCGATCAGCGTTTCGATCATGGCCTGGCCGCGCTGACGGGATCGTTTGTGTTTGCACATGAACATCACAGCCCCGCCCGATGGGACTCCATCGAAATGTACTGCTCGATGAAATTGTTGGGCGCCAGTCGCGGCTGCCAATAGGGGTTGTAGAGACTGCCGACCTCGGTCTGAGCCGGGTCGGTACTGACGCGTTTGAACCAGGCCAGGCCGGTGTCATCGGTTGGTCGTGCGAAATACACTTCCGATTTCGACAGCGCACGCATCTTTCCCTGCGGCGCGCCATTGACCATGGCGAACTGGCCGTTGCCGGGACTCTTGGCCATATCGTCAATCGATTTTTCGATTTCCACTACCAGCGGCGGGCCGACCAGATTGTCTTCGGTCGCATCGACATTCTTCACGTCGCGGTAGGTGGTGAGGCCGCCCAGGCTGCTGACTTTTTCCAGCGTCTTGCCCGCACCTTTGTTCTGGCGCATTTCGGCAGAGATCTTGGTGGTCCAGCTGTCCAGCACTTCGCCATAAGCCTGCGGCGCATCTGTCCCGAAATTGTTGTCGGAAGAAAGCACCGTCGGCGCCGATAGCTCCTTACCCGACTGCGCAGCGCCATGCGAGAGCGGAATCCACGGCGGGGCAAACGGAATCGGCAGTGGAATCGGCACGAAGATGACCGGGATCACAAACCAGAAAATGTGCAGGCCCGCCCAACTCGAGGCATCCATCGCTGTCCATGTTTTCTTGCTCTTGGAACCGGCAGCGCCGCGCCCGGCCGTCGACGAAGTGCTGGTCGTTGTCGTGCCGGGCGTCCCCTGCGGGTTTTGCGGGTTTGACGGCGGGTTGGTGGAGCCGGGGAAGGGAGAGACCCTGTTCCATGCGGTGCCATTGAAAGCATAAACGCCGGCATTGGGGCCGGGCGGATCGGTCTGGCTGTTGTTGTCGGTCACCGAGGCCGAGTCGCCGGGGCAGGCGGCGGCAGTGTAGGCCGCCAGATCGCTTTCATGGGAAACGGAAATGCCGCCGGAACCGGACGTCTGCCCCTGCACGGGATTTCCGTGGCAGTCCACACCGGTATCGCCGTTGCCGGGCGTCGGGCTGGTGGCGCCTGCCGAGTTGCCCGATGCATCGGTGAGCTTGAGTTCGGTACCACCACGATGGATGACCGGCAGAAACAGCGGGCCGAAGGTCCACGGTTGTGGAATGAAACGGGTCGGATCGATATAGGTCAGCGGCGGGGCGTAGAAAAAATAGAAGCCCCAGGCCGGCTTGGTGGAGCGGTCACGCGAAAAATCGTCGAGCGAGTCCATGGTGACCTGCGCGAAACGATCCGCCTCGGGACCATCCCCACCATCGGTATTGGGATCCTTTGACTCGGTGAAGTTGTACCACTTGTACATGTGCCAGATCAGGTAGGGGAAGCCGCCGAAGGTGGTGAGCTCGGCTTTCGGATCATTGAGATGCACGACATCGTCACCGCCATCCAGTGACTCGAAACTGGTGAACCAGTCGACGCCGGTCAGGCTCGCCATGGCGGCACCCAGTTTGGCAAACCCTGCGCCCAGCGTTTCCGCGACTGTCAAAGCGGTGCCATAGTGATAGAAGGTCTGCATCGTTCCATAGACCTTGATCAGCCCGTCAAGCACCGTGATGGCATAACCCATGAATGTGCTGCCGGCCTTGCCCTCGTCAAAAATGCCGGTGACCTTGCCGAATGCCTTGAGAAACTTCTTGTAGATGTTCGCGATCGGCGTGCTGCCGAGTTCAAGGAAAATCTGATACACGTCGCGACCGGCATTGGTTGGATCGCCGTTGGCGAATGCCGACATGTTGCGGAACCACGAGGTCATGCCGACGAATTGGGCCACTGCCACCTGGTTGGCAACCATGGCGCGATTGGTATACGCGGAGAAATTGTAGTCACGCGCTTCGGCGACAGCAGCGCTGTACGCCGCAGCATCAGCCGTGTTTTGCAGCTTGATTTTTTCGATGCTCTGCTCGCCCATGCTGAACATCGCAAACAAACCCACGATGACCAGGATGGAAGCGAACAATGCCAGCACCAAAGCCTGCCCCCGCTGACGCCGAGGCGCAGCGGGCAGCGAGGCAATGGCGTAATCAGAACAACAGGTGCGTGGTGACTTCACACCGACGCCAGCAACATCAGTTGCCGTAGCTGTTCATTTTCTTGTCCTGCGTTGCCGAGGTAAACGCGTCACCTGCGGCAGTGCTGGCAGCACTGATCGCGCTGGCCGAGCCGGTACCGGCAACTTCACCGGCAAGACCGGCAACCTGCGAGCGAATGGTTTTGCCGAACAAGGAGTAGACACCGATGGCAGCGACTGCAATCAGGGCAACGATGATGATGTATTCCGTCATGCCTTGACCGCGTTGACGCAAATTGCCACGATGAACGAATGTGTTTTTCATTTGAAACCCCCCGGGGTAATAGAACATACATTATTGAAATACGCCTCGTGATTATGCGTCAACTTGCGTGGCTTCGGGCAGAATGCAGATTCATCTTTTGCTCTCCGGAGTTGGTCATGATCGGATATCTGCGTCCCACTGCAATCGTGCTCGCGATGCTCACGGCGAGCGGCCCAGTCTGGGCGGATTTTGCTGGCGGCCGCGCCGCGCTGAAGCGCGGCGACTACGCGACTGCTCTGCGGGAATATACCAACGCTGCACAAGCCGGCGAGGCGCGCGCCCAAAATGACCTCGGTGTACTCTACGAGCGCGGACAAGGCGTAAAGCAGGACTATGCCGAAGCCGCCAGGTGGTACCGCAAAGCTGCCGAGCAGGGCTATGCCCAGGGCGCAACCAATCTGGGTTACCTCCACGAAAGCGGCAATGGCGTCCAGCGCGACTATTCACAGGCATTGGCGTGGTATCAAAAGGCTGCAGACAGCAACTGGGCACAGGCCCAGAACAATCTTGGCGGGCTCTACGAACGCGGTCGTGGCGTCACCCGCGACTACCAACGTGCACTGATGTGGTACCGCAAGGCGGCTGATCAGGGCCTGGCGCAGGGGCAGACCAATGTCGGTTACATGCTTGAAACCGGCCGCGGCACCGCCCGCGACGATGGGCAGGCCATGGCCTGGTACCTGAAGGCAGCGGCACAGGGCTTTGCCCAGGCCGAAAACAATATCGGCGCACTTTACGAGCGCGGGCGTGGCGTTGCGCAGAGCTCCACCACGGCCGTCACCTGGTATCGCAAGGCGGTAGCAAAAGGTCTGGCACAGGCACAGACCAACCTGGGTTTCATGCTGGCCACCGGCAAGGGTGTCGAACGCAATGATGTCGAAGCCGTGAAGCTTTATCGTGCCGCTGCAGAACAGGGATTTGCCCAAGGCCAAAACAATCTGGGATTCATGCTTGCCTATGGACGCGGTACCAAACGCGATTACCTGCAAGCGAAGTCCTGGTATGAAAAGGCCGTCGATCAGGGGCTGGCCCAGGCCATGATGAATCTGGCCGGACTGTACGAATTTGGCCGCGGTGTTGCCAAGGATCAGGCACAGGCGCTGGCGCTGTATCAGAAATCCGCCGAAGCGGGCCATCGCCCTGCTGCCTTGCGTCTGGTCGACGTATATACCAAGGGACAACTGGGCGAATCGATTGATCCCGCACGTGCCAAGTTGTGGGCTGATCGCGCCATCTGAGTCGATATTCCGAAAACAATCCTGTCTTGGCAAGTCCCCTGCGCTATCGTCGCCTGCTCCTGCTGTTGCCGGGGTGGATCGTTTTCATGGCCTATCTGCCGGCGCTGAAAAACGGATTTGTCTGGGACGACAACTACTTCATCACCGAATTGCCTTTTTTGCGCGATCCGGCGTTGTGGTGGCGGCACATCCAAGAGCCCTTGTTTGTCTCCCAGAACTATTTTCGGCCGCTGCCACTGCTCACCTTTGTGCTTGAAGCGCAGGTGGAGCCGCTCAATGCCTTTGTCTTCCACCTCAGCAACCTGCTGCTGCACGCTCTCAACACGACACTGGTTGTTTTGCTGGCGCGAACGCTGACTGCAAAGGGCGACGCAAGTTCTCTGTTGCGACCTCTGGTTGCCGGCTTGTTGTTTGGCCTGCACCCGGTATTGATCGAAAGCGTCAGCTGGATATCGGATCGGTTCGACCTGATGATGGCAAGCTTTCTGTTGCTGGGCTTGCTCTGTGATTCGGGCCTGAAACATCGCAAATCCAGAACCATGCTGGTCGGTTTGTCCTTTTTTCTGGCGCTGCTCTGCAAGGAAACCGCCATCGTGTTCATTGCCCTCTTGCCGCTCTGGCAGTTGATGCGCAATGCCGACGAGGGCACCTCATGGCTTGGTCGCATCCGCAAGACAGCCAGCGATGCGTGGCCAATCTGGGGCAGTTTGCTGGTTGCCATCGCCATCTACCTGTACCTGCGTCACCAGGCGATTGGCGGTTTTTATCGCAGCGACACCCCGCTCGTTCCGGGTACCACGTTGCAACACCTGTTGTTGACGACCAAAACCATCGGCTGGTACCTGTTGCTGCTGTGCTGGCCTTTCGGCCAGATTGGTCCGGTACATCCCGGTACGACGCCGGTGTCGCTGAGCGATCCGCTGGCCTGGTCTGGTCTGGTGGCCACACTGGCAATGGCTGGCGCAACACTGGCAGCGCTGCGTCGCGCACCGCGTGCCGGCTTGATGATCTGTGCCGCACTGGTAGCGCTGACGCCGGTAGCCCATCTGGTACCGCTGACCATCGGCGACAATATCGTGCACGATCGCTACCTGCTGTTGCCCTTGGTATTTGCATCATTGCTGCTGGCGACCGCTCCGGTTGGGCGTTTCCGCCGCGCAGCCATCGTCGGCACCGGATTATGGACAGCGATGTCGCTCGCCACCATCACCGCCGTCGTACCGTTCTGGGAAAGCAATCTCTCGCTCTGGGGTTGGGCCTCGGCACAGGAACCGAAATCCAATATTGCGCGCGGCAACTACGTCTCGGCGCTGGTCGACAACGGCCACCCACAGGCAGCACTGGACCTTTCGAAGGAAATCCTTACTGCCTCACCCGACAATCCCATTGCCATTTACGACATGGCACTCGCACTGATGCGGCTCGGCCGCAACGACGAGGCAAGGGAATATTGCGAACTGGCACTGAAGCACTTCGGCAACGGTGACAAAAAGGGGCGCATGGATGTTGCCGAAGTGTGGAACCTGCTCGGTTATCTCAGCCTGCATTCCGGCGATTGGGGCGGCGCGGAAAAAGCCCTGCTCGAATCTGCTCGCCTGATGCCGTACCTCACCCGTCCCCACTTCAATCTGGCGATGCTCTACTACCAAACCAATCGTATCGATGACGGAGACCGCGAGCTCGCATTTGCACTGCGCTACGATTCGCCGACGGCAGCCTTTTCGCATCGCCTGCTTGCCTGCAAAAAACGGGCAGAAGCCCTGGCCAAACGTTCGTCATTGCCGGGTGACGCTCAAGCGCCTGGCGAGAACAGCCACCCAACCAATGGTGGCAGCCATCAGGATCAGGTGAATTCTTCCAGCGTCTGCGAAGAACGCAGCGCCGGTTGACAGATAGGCGAGCCACGCCACGACGAGCGCGATTCCGATGGCCGCTGCACGGCGCGTTTCGTGCGATGCCTGCGCAACGCACAAGGCCCAAGCCGTCAGCGCAAACGGAAAAGCGACGACGAGATCAATCAGGTAGTGCTCCCCCAACCCCAATGTGGCGAGAGCTGTGACACCGGCCACCAGCGCGAAGGCGATGCGTACAGACAGCGACAATTGACGGGCACCAAGGCAAAGTGCCAGTGCCCAGGCCATGTGCAGCGAAGGCATCGCGTTGCGATAGGCTGGCCCCAGTGGTGCAAGATCAAGGGGCATGCCTTCCACGCCGGGCATGTGCTGGGGGAACAGATCACCCACCAGATACCGTGGCCCGGCAGCGGGAAACAGAAAATAGACGGCAAAGCCGGCCAATGCAATCACCAGGAACACTTTCAGGATATTCGCCGGTGACTCCTTGCATCTGCATTGCAGGCCGTACTGTATCGCCGCGAACAAAGGCAGGCCGGCGTAGACCACACCCGACACATTTCCAAGGAGTGGCGTTTGCGCAAACAGGCGGCCTGCGATCGCGCTGGCGTGAAAACCGAGAGAATCGTCGAAGCGATACAGGACAGCGTCGAAAGTATTTGTTCTCAACCTGTAGCTGGCCTCCAGCCATGACCAGGATGTCACGACAAAAAGCGGCAGCAGCATGCCGGCTTTGAGCGTCTCGACAAACGACGCTCCCTGCGCCGAGTGGCGGCAACGCCAGGCAAGCCAGCTCAGGATCAGGAAACTGCCTGCACCCAGATAGTAAAGACCGGTGCTGACCACCGACAGCCAGCCCTGTCTGGTCGTGAAAAACACCATCGCATGCAGGGTGGCGAGTATCAAACCGATTACAAAGGCAGCGGCAAGATGCAGCTGCCTGCCATGGAACAACGCATGCAAGGCAAACATCGCCGCCACCGCAAATGCAAAGAAAGGACTGTGGCGATTGGGGTCGAACGAGAGAAAGGAATGCGGTGAATGTACGACTTGCGTCAGCCCCAGAAGCTCGGTGAGCAAAAGCATGACCATGGCGGAGCGAAACAGCAGGCGCAGGTCCGCCCGTCTTCGATGTCGCGCTCGTTCCATCGCTAAGTCAGTGCCGAGAGTTTCAATGGCGTACATACCCTTGCCGCTTGCAGGCCGTGCTTACTTTCCGCCCTTGGGTACAGCTGCCGTGTCATCTGCTTCCTCAAAGTAGTTGTTGGTGGCACGTGCAAACGCCTCGTAAAGCGATGGCAGGACGAGGTGGTGCCGTGCGAGCAAGCCCGGGCGGGCGAGAACAATGTATTGGCGCGTCGTCGCCACTGCAATATCACGCGGCGAGGTACCCCGATCAATGATCTGGCGCGCCATGCGTGCCGCCGTTTCGCCCTGTTCGAACGGCGAGGTGGCGATTGCCAGCATGCCGCCGTCCTCGACGAAAAAGGCATTGGTGCCGATCACTGGCAATTGCGAATGCTGCTCGGTCCAAGCCAGCACTTCATCCGGCGGCACCAGGGTACGATCAATGTGCGAGCGGCTGAGCTTGCGATAGTTGGTGGTCATGATCACGTCGGCCTCGCCGTCAGCGGCGAGGACCGCCCGCTGCCAGTCATCGAAGGTTTCCACCAGGTGCGCGCCAACATAGCGCAGCGGCTTCCAGTCGAAAGCGGCAATTGATGCGTGATCGAGTTTCACCGTCTCGGAGGCATCACATATCTCGACAATGCGCAGTGGGCCGTTGCGCGCAAATCCGATCTGTATCAGCGCGTCGCGAATCGCGGTGAGCGGCTTGCGCTCGAGAATGCCGGTCACGTTGTCAGCCTTGTCGTAACCATAGGGACTGATGCTGCCATTGGTACCGGCAAACACGATGCGGATATCGGGCCGATTTGCATAGTATTTGGCTGCGTACTCCTGCGCGTCGTCGTCCACCGCGATCAGCACGTCGGGCCGCCACTCGTCGATGGCGTGCCGGGCCTGGACGCCGGCAGCCATTTTCGACTCGGGCCAGGGATGGCGTTTCAGGTCCATGTAGTGCCAGCGCAGTTCATAGTTGCCGGCGACGCCGGTGTCATCGAACACGCGGCGGATTCCGACATCGACGTCGCGCGTCCAGGCGTACTCGGTGCCGTAGCTTTGCAGCACGAGGATCCGCGGGCGGGTGACGTTGTGTGCCACGATCACGATCAGCAGCAGCACCACGAACGCGCCGCTCAGCAGCCAGCTCAACTGCCTTTTCACAGCAGCCCCATCCATTTCCACCACGGTAGCGAGGCATACAGTGCGAGCAGCTTTACCCCGTTCATCAGCGCGTTGTAGCGCAGAAAGGCCTTTTCGTCATAAGCACCGTGGCGCCCGGCGATCTCGCGGAACTGTACGTAATACGAACACTGGTAGGGGAAGAACCACATTTCGCCAAGAATCAGGATCGCCATGCCGATCACCCAGCTGTTGACGCCATGCACCTCGGCCAGCGGCATGAATACCGTCGCCGCAATGACGATGGTGGCGCTGATCGGCACCGCCAGCCGCACCACAAACAGGACAGCAAACAGCGCGAGCAGGAACAGGTCGAGATTGCCGCGCATGAAACCACCAAGACCGGTCAGGTGGGATGCCAGCCATTTGTCCAGGCCCACTGCATTGAAGCCGCCGGTGATGCCGATCAGGCCGGCGAGGTAAATCAAAAAAGGCCAGTCGATCTTTTCCTTGAATTCGTTCTTGCGCAAGAACCCGAACAGCAACAGCGCATAGAGGATCATCAATGCCAGCCAGGGCGGCTGGATCCGGTGCAGGGTTGTTGTCGCTACCCCCGCCATGAAGACCAGAATGCCGAACAGCGCCGCCCACTCACGACCCTTCATGTGTCCGAGCAGCTGCAGTTGGGCCGCAACCTGGCGCTGCGAAAGGCGCGGCACTTCCTCGCTGCGAAAAAACAGGGACACGGCGACCAGATGGGTCGCCAGCATCACGCCGCCCGCCACCAGCGCCGCAAAGCACCAATACAGCCACTGGAACTGGTCTTGCCCCTGGGCCGAGAGCAGGCCGAAGACGACGAAATTCACCGACTTGCTGGTAAGGAAGATCGCCGACAGCAGCGATGCGCCGGTAAAGGCGGTTACCGCCAGTCGCGTCGCAGCGCGGCCGCCGGGACGAAAACCCAATATCTCCAGCATGTCCAGCATCAGCGGCGTCACCAGCGCGACGCGTCCATTGATCGAAGGGACCATCGGCGTCAGCATGAAGCCGGTTGCCAACAAGCCGAGGTTCTGCCAGAAAGGATGGCTCGGCAGTCGCAGCAGCAGCCAGAGCAGGAAACGATAACTGAGACCCGACGCAACGATCACGGTGCCCAGACCGAGAATGCTCATCGCCAGAAAAAACCCGTCGGAAGCAAACCCGGCGAGCACCTGTGCCGGTGGCGCGAGGCCGAGCACCAGGATCGCAAATACGGCGAACAGACCCGGCACGTACTCGTCGACCAGATTGAATACCCACATGACCACGGTAGCAGCGAAGACGGCGAGAAACATCACCGCATTCCGTTGCAGGCCCCACTCGCTGCCAAAGAGCAGTACCAGCGCCGGAAGGAGGATCGCGCAGCTCCAGCCGCTCACCTCGCGCCAGCTGCCGACATCCAGCGTCTTTGCTGCCCCTTGCGCCGCGGCTGGTGGTGAAAGGGATTCTCCGCGCGATCGCGCCAGCAGCAACTTTTGAATGTCAATGCGCAGTTCGGGATGCGATTCGACCAATGCCATCAGTTTCTCGCGCGGGATGGCCAGGGCACGAACACGGGTCAGGGCGATCGCGCTGCCGATATAGGTGTGCAAGCCGGCACCGGCTTCTTCGCCACACAGGGAACTGCCAACCGTCGCGCGGCTGCCGCCGGTGAAAATCAGCTCGGCGCTGCCCTGCAGCAGCAGATACGCGGTGTCTGCCACTGCCCCTTCAATGAAAATATTCGTCCCCACGTCGAATTCACGTTCGACCAGGTGTGGCAACAGTCGCGCCAGTTCAGCATGACGGCAACGGCCGAACAATGCGTCCTGCAACAAGGGGCTGACAAAAACTTCAGCGTACGCCCCGCTCATTTTGCCGCGGCTGCAGTCACCATGCCCCGCACGCCATAGACATGCACTGGCTCGACGCGGCCCTTGACTGCCAACGGCCCGAGGTCGTCAATCAACAGATCATCGCGATGTCGAATGCCTTCATAGGTGGCGCCGTTGATGAGAATGGGGTTGCCTTCGACATCCTTGGTCATCGTCTCAAGCCGTGCCGCAACATTCACCGCGTCACCGATCACGGTGTATAAAAATCTTTCCAGCGAACCGACCTGTCCTGCGACCACCTTGCCGGTACTGATTCCGATGCCGGTGGCCAGTGGCGCATCGTCCAGCGCCATGCGCCGGCGATTGAGCGCCTCGAGACGCGCTTTCATGTCCAGCGCGGCGCCTACCGCGCTCCATTCGATTTCCGCACGACTGTCAGGGGCGCCGAACACCACCACGATGGCATCGCCGATGAAGTTGTTCACGTAGCCACCCCATGGGCGCACGGCCTCGGTCATCTCGGTGAGGTAGTCGTTGAGCAGCGCCACCACATCCTGCGGGCTCATTTTCTCGGACAGGGTCGAGAAGCCGCGAATATCCGAGAACAATACCGATACCCGTCGATTCTCGCCGCCAAGGCTCAGCTGACCTGACAGCAGCTTTTCGCGTACCTCGGGTGAAACGACACGGCCGAAGATGTCGCGTTCGCGCTCTCGCTCGCGCACCCCGGCGATCATGCCGTTGAATGTTTTTGCCAGGTCGCCAAGTTCATCCTGTGTAGTCGCCTCAACCTGAGCCTCTGCATAGTCGCCACGCTGTACTGCCTTCGCCGAAGCAGTCAATTGACGAATGGGACGCAGAAACATCTGCGCAAACCAGAGCGCGATCAGGATGAACAGGAGGCCCACTACCACCGCACTTTTCACCGCATTGGTGTAAAGGACGGTCAGTGGACGAGCGAAGATATCCTTGTGTTCGCTGATGGCCACCACCCAGTCGTTCTGTTCCACCGGCGCGAAGCCGGCGATTTTTGCCTTCCCATCCAACGCGGAACGATAGGTCACATGATCCGCCCCCCGCGCCTCCTTTATCCGCTGGGCAAACTCGTCCAGGCCGAGCGAGTCGATGCGATCGACACCAAAGCGCTTTTCGTCGACGATCTGTTTCAGCAATTCCGGCGCCAGCGGCACCAGGCTGTGATACAGCGAGCGCCGATCGGGATGATGGATGATCACGCCATCGCCGTCGATGAGAAACGCCGTCCGCACTTCGGAGCGGGATGCATCGACAATCGCCGTCACTGCTTGCCCACGCATTTTCATTACTGCCACGCCGGCGATCAAACCATTGGCAGATCGTACGGGGGCGGCGAGATACAGGCCCGACTTGCCACTTGCCGTCCCGACTTCAAGATGAGAGAGAAAGTCGCGACCCGCAATGCCTTCCTTGTAGTACTCGCGGAACGACAGGTCACGACCGATGTATTCGGGTTTGCTGGATGCCACCACGCTACCGCGTTTATCCAGCACCATCAGCAACTCGGCATCAGCGTTGGCTGTCAGCAGACGACTCATCTTGTCCATCACCCGGATCCGATCAGCTTCGCCCGGACTGGCGACGATCCTGATGACCTCGTCGCTCCAGGCGAAGTAAGCCAACAGGTGACGCGTATCGCCGATGAACTGGTCGATGCGGCCTGCCGTGGTTGCAGCGAGTTGTTCAAGGTTGTGGGCTTCGGCTTGCTCAACCTGTATCAGGCTGGCGCGCAGATTTACATAGCCGACAATCAGCATCGGCAACAGCGCGGTGAGCACCAGCGCCACGCCAAGCTTCACGGCAATGGGCCATGCAGTCGGCCAGGCACGCGAAGCTGGGGCGGTATCCGGGGATGTGACGTCGGTCATGGGAGCAACGACAGCCAATGATGATGGCTGGATTATAGCCGGCTGAAACAACGCCCCGCCCGGGGCCGTATCAGGGTGACGCCACAGTAGCCGTCGTTGCTCCCTTGATGGATTCCTCTGTCCTGTTCGCAAAGGCCTCTTCCGGTCGCGCCAGTTGCACCGCCCTTGCTGCTGCGGCTTTCGCCTCATCGGTGCGCTTTGCATCTACCAACGCCTGTGCAAGGTTGTTGAAGGCAATCGCGGCATCCGGTCGCACAATCGTCGCACGCCGGTAGGCGTCGATCGCTGCCGTCAGATCGTGATCGGCATAGGCTGCATTGCCCTGACCGATCAGCGCCACGAAATTGTCGGGCCAACGTTGCAGCGCAGTCGCATAGCCGCGCCGCGCCGCGCCGCGCGACGTCCCCGTCTCGAGCCGCGCAACGGCTTGCACATAGTCGTCGGCGGCCACGGTTTTCGGAAGCTGATCAGGTGGCAGTGCCAGCATTGCCCAGTAGTTGCTTCGTGCCCAGGTGTGCTCAAAGGTTCTGATGGGCAACTCCTGCCGCTGCTCGGTACCGGAGCGCAGGATCACGATGTCCTTGTCGAGGTCGTAACCCACGACCACCGCGTAGTGCCAGAGGGAGTACCAGCTGAGTGCGAGGTTTTGCAGCACGACAACCGGCTGACCAGCGGCCACTTCGGTCAGCAGATCCTTCAACTGCGGTTGCAGCGTTACCGACACCAACCCGAATCTTCGTGAAGCCGCCAGCATTTCGATCTGCAGGCTGCCTTCACGTCCGGGGATGAATACTTCGCTGGCCAACTGGTCCGGCGTCTGTTGCACTCCGGCATGCGCGAAGACCATGGCCAGTGCTGCCGGGCCGCACTGATATTTCTCCTGCGCATAGAAGGGCACACTTTCGATCTCGACCTGCGTCGGAATGCCTGAGGTTTGGCTGCGCAGGGCGTCGTGCTGCAAGGACGCACACCCGCAAAGCACCAAAGCAAGGGCACCTGCGGCCAAAGACCGCAGGTGGCGCCAAAGCAATGTCAAGGGAATCGCCTGACGAACTACTTGATCGAGCGCGTGAATGGGTAGACCTTGGTGAAGCCGAGGATGTCCGTCACCAGCAGCACAAAGAAGATGAAGACGATTGTCCCGAAGAATCCGTCACCGCCGGCAGGCAAGCTGTCCATCTTGCCTGCCAGCGTCGTCACCTCCTCGTCGCTGAGCGAGGCAATGCGACTTTTGGCCTGCTCGTAATTGACGCCGCGCTTCTCCAGCATGTCGCGCACTTCCTGGCGAGCGAACATTGCTTCGACGTGCGTGCGGTTGGCGGACTGGCCGTGCTGCGCAATGACCTGTTCGGTCGACACGATTTCGGCATGCGCCTGCATGGCGGGAACGCTGATGCTGGTCATGGTGACGACCAGCACGCGTGCAACGGTTTTGTTGACGATGTTCATGTGATGCCTTTCTGTTGTTGGGTGCCAAAGATGTTAGTCAACAGACATGGCTGCTGCAATCAAAACCCGCCGATTCGCAACGGGTCTCGACAGCACATCCGATCGGCATAAAAGCCTTCGGTTTTTGTCGCTTTATGGCGACGCGTGCGATTGCCGATGGTCAGCGATATTTCAAAGCAGCACGCGTTCAATGCCGCCATTGTTGGCCGCATAAACATAGTTTTCGATCCATTTGTCGCCGAGCAGCGACTGTGCCATTTCCACCACAATGTAGTCGGCGGTAGTGCCGGAATCGTTATCGTAACGCGAGAGCCCTTGCAGACAAGAGGGGCAGGAGGTGAGTATCTTGACGTCGCCATCAAAGCTGTCGGCGCGCAGCTGATCGGCCCCCTTCCGCATTTCCTCTTCCTTGCGGAAACGCACCTGAGTCGAGATGTCGGGACGGCTGGCAGCAAAGGTACCGGACTCACCGCAGCACCGATCATTGAGCGTCACGGTCTGTCCCATCAACTGGTTCACGACCTTCAATGGGTTGTGCGTTTTCATCGGCGTATGGCAGGGGTCGTGGTACATGTAACGCACGCCCTTGGCACCTTCCAGCTTCATGCCCTTTTCCATCAGGTACTCGTGAATGTCGAGCAGCCGGCAGCCGGGGAATATCTTGTCGAACTCATACTTCTGCAGCTGGTCCATGCAGGTGCCGCAGGAGACGATCACTGTCTTGATATCGAGATAGTTGAGCGTGTTGGCAACGCGGTGGAACAGCACGCGGTTGCTGGTGGTGATGGCCAGGCCTTTCTCTTCGTCACCGCTTGAGGTCTGCGGATAGCCACAGCAGAGATAGCCCGGCGGCAACACGGTAGTCGCGCCGACCTCGTAGAGCATGGCCTGTGTGGCAAGACCCACTTGCGAAAACAGGCGCTCCGAACCGCAGCCCGGAAAATAGAATACGGCCTCCGAATCCTCGGAGCTCTTTTGCGGGTTGCGGATCACCGGGATCATCTTGTCGTCTTCGACGTCGATCATCGCCCGCGCAGTGCGGACCGGCACATTGCGCGGCATCGGCTTGTTGATGAAGTGGGTCACCTGCGCCTTGATCGGCGCGCGGCCAAGGGTCGCGGCCGGCCTTTGCGTCGAACTCTGGATCAGGCCCAGTGCTCTTGCCGCCTTGTGAACAATACGCTGCACCTTGAAACTGGCCTGGATCAGGCCGGCACGAATCAGCTTGATGGTGGTCGGATCAGTGGCATTGAGAAAGGCCATCGCGGCAAAGGTGCCGGGGTTGAACTTCTTCTTGCCCTGCACGCGCAAAAAGTTGCGCATCGCGATCGACACGTTGCCGAAGTCAATATCCACCGGGCAGGGGTTGAGGCATTTGTGGCAGACCGTGCAATGGTCGGCCACGTCGGAGAATTCATCGAAGTGCTGCAGCGATATGCCGCGTCGCGTTTGCTCTTCGTAGAGAAAGGCCTCGACCAGCAGTCCAGTGCCGAGAATCTTGTTGCGCGGGCTGTACAGCAGGTTGGCGCGTGGCACATGCGTCGTGCACACGGGCTTGCACTTGCCGCAGCGCAGGCAATCCTTGATCGAATCAGAGATTCGGCCAATTTCAGACTGCTCCATGATCAGCGACTCGACACCCAGCAATGCAAACGACGGCGTATAGGCGTTAGTCAGGTCGCCAGGCGCAGTGTTCACGTCATGGCTTGCGTCATGGCGGCTGCGTAACAGCTTGCCCTTGTTGAAGCGGCCTTCCGGATCGACCTTGCGCTTGTATTCGGCAAAGGGCCGCAGCTCTTCGTCGCTGAGAAACTCCATCTTGGTAATTCCGATGCCGTGCTCGCCGGAAATCACGCCATCGAGGGAGCGCGCCAGCGCCATGATGCGTACGACCGCCGCATTGGCGGTTTGCAGCATCGCGTAGTTGTCGGAGTTCACCGGGATGTTGGTATGCACGTTGCCATCACCGGCGTGCATGTGCAGGGCAACGAAGACGCGGCCGCGCAGCACTTCCTTCTGCACCGCTTCCATGCGCGCATGGATCGGGCGATAGATGCTGCCATCGAAGATCGCCTCGAGCGGTTCCTTGAGCTCGCGCTTCCACGACACCCGCACCGAGTAGTCCTGTAGCCGATGGAATAGCGTCGGGCTGACCGCCGTGTTGGTGAGCTTCGCTGCCTCTATGCCCATTTCGGCAAACACGGTTTCTGCCCGAGCCAGTGGCAGGTCGAGGTTGTCGAGCAGCCACTGCCAGCGCGTGCGCACTGTGGTGATCAGCTCCAGTGCCCGTTCGCGGGCGTCGCCGAGCAACTCTTCCTTGTCAAGGCCGGTATCGCCTACCGCCACCGGCAGCTCGCCACGGAAAAACTCGCGCAGCGCATCGCACAGGTCGAGCTTGTTGCGGATTGACAGTTCGATATTGATGCGTTCGATACCGTCGCAGTAGTCACCCATGCGCGGCAGCGGGATCACCACGTCCTCGTTGATCTTGAAGGCATTGGTGTGCTTGGAGATCGCGGCCGTGCGGGCACGGTCGAGCCAGAACTTCTTGCGCGTCTCACTCGATACGGCGATGAAGCCTTCGCCACCGCGCGCATTGGCGATGCGCACCACTTCCGAGGCAGCGGCCATCACGGCAGTTTCGTCTTCGCCAACGATGTCGCCGACCAGCACCATCTTCGGCCGGCCGTGACGCTTGGCCTTGGTCGCGTAACCAACGGCCTTTACATAGCGTTCGTCAAGGTGTTCGAGGCCGGCAAGGATGGCGCCACCGGGTTTGGTCTTCAGGTATTCGGTGATCTCGACAATCGATGGCACCGACTCGCGCACCTGGCCAAAGAACTCGAGGCAGACCGTGCGCGTCACCGGCGGCATCTTGTGCAGGATCCATACCGCCGAGGTGATGATGCCGTCGGTACCTTCCTTCTGCACGCCGGGCAAGCCGCCGAGGAACTTGTCGGTCACGTCCTTGCCGAGGCCGACGCGACGAAAGCGCGCGCCGGGGATCTGCAACTGTTCTTCGCGAAGCTTGTCGCCGCGATCATTGCTGTAGGTCAGGCGGAAAGTCGCGACGTCCTGGTCGTGAATCTTGCCGAGGTTGTGATTCATGCGCTCGACCAGCAGCCATTCGCCGTTGGGCGTCACCATTTTCCACGAGGCGAGATTGTCGAGCGCGGTGCCCCACAGCACGGCCTTTTTGCCACCGGCATTCATCGCCACGTTGCCGCCGATGCACGAGGCATCGGCCGAGGTAGGGTCGCAGGCGAAGACGAAGCCGGCATGTTCCGCCGCATCCATCACTCGCCGCGTCACCAGGCCGGCGCCGGTGCGCACCGTAGCGTAGGGTTTCGCATTTTCCCCAATGGCGCCGGGCAAGACGGTCTGTTCGACCGGGTCCATGTCGATCAGTTTTTCGGTATTGATCACCACCGACAGCGGCGTCAGCGGCACAGCGCCGCCGGTATAGCCGGTGCCACCGCCACGCGGAATGATGGTCAATCCCAAATCGAAGCAGCCGCGCACCAGCGGCGCGATCTCGGCTTCGGTATCCGGGCACAGCACGACCAGCGGATATTCCACGCGCCAGTCCGTGGCGTCGGTCACGTGCGAAACGCGGGCAAGCCCATCGAAGCAGATGTTGTCCTTGCGGGTGTGCTTCGACAGCAGGCGCATGGCCTTTTTGCGCAGCGCCGCGGTATCGATGAAGTGTTGTTCGAATTTTTCAACGGCGACCGTCGCTGCGGCCAACAATTGCGCCACACGTTCATTTCCCGCGCGGCGCCTGTCGATTTCACGCAGGCGATGACGCAATGCTTCGACCAGCGCCGCGCGCCGACCGGGGTTGGCCAGGAGATCGTCTTCCAGATAGGGATTGCGCTGCACCACCCAGATATCGCCCAGCACCTCATACAGCATGCGTGCCGACCGGCCGGTCACGCGCTCGGCGCGAAGCGTCTCAAGTACCCGCCAGGCATCGGCACCCAAGAGGCGAATGACGATTTCGCGGTCGGAAAACGAGGTGTAGTTGTAGGGGATTTCGCGCAGGCGGACGGTCATGGCAAATTTCGGCCGTTTCTAAAGGTCGAATTGTAGGGTATTGCGCTGCAACACGCAGCCCGAAATGGCCTTACTGTCTGGAAGGTAAAGTGACTTCAGACGCCGAAAAAATGGCCCGGTAATCAGCGAATGAAATGATGCCCGCCTCGCACCGCGACAAATATCTCGCGCAAAAAGAAACCCAGGCACACGATCATCGCCAGCATGGCGAGAATGAACAGGACGGCAACGATGCGCGCCAGGTCCGTCGCCAGCAAGGCGCCCAGAAATGCACTCACGACCACCAGGCAGATCATCAGCGCACTGACCACGGCAGAGAAAATGGCCTGATACACCAGTCGAATCCGTTGTCGAAGCTGGCCCAATTCCATATCGGTTTCCGCGATATCAACGCCTGCTGGATGCGCCAGCCGATCCTGTATCACCCGCCGCCGATCGACGATGCGCCCCAGCCGAGTGTTGAGCGCCGTGATCAACGTAGCGATGGCCGTTAACAGGAACACCGGCGCAACGGCCAGCTGGATGGCCTGGGTGATGTCGGTGACGTGGGTTTCCATGTGGATTTTTAAGCCGTTGGCTGGCGATAATTGTGCTGATTCTTGCACGAAAGTTCTTTGGCTCCAGTACCCTTGTGCCCCTAAACATATCCCCGAACGCCTACGAGACCCAGCACATTTATTGATATGAGAATACGTACCAAAGGCACACTCACCAAATGGAATGCCAAGCGGGGTTTTGGTTTCATCGCGCCTGACGACAGCGGTCCGGAGGTTTTTGTCCATATCTCGGCATTCCCCAAAGACGGTCCGCAACCGAAAATTGGCGAATGCATTTTCTATGAAGTGGAAACCAATGGATCAGGAAAAACGCGTGCAAGCAATTTGATATGCCCTGATCGTCAACCTGCTACTGGAAAGCTGACGATTGAAAGCGATTTTCCTAAAGCAAAATCGTGGTTTTTGAGGCCGCAGTATGTGTTGCTCGTGGTTATCGCTTTATTGGCGTATGGCTACGAACGCCACTCCCCGCGTCCGTCAGTAGACGCCGACGAGGCCGTTGGCGAAGTCGATGCCAACTATGAGCGCAGGTCTCAGCCCACGACAGTCGACGCCCAGAGCAGACAGGATGTACCAAATTCGGAACAACTCATTGAGCAATCTTCATCTGCGATCACGAAAAATTCCCCGCAAACCCTGCCAGAAAATTTTGCATGTGACGGACGCACTTCCTGCCCGCAAATGAAGTCGTGCGCCGAAGCTACCTATTTTTTGAACAACTGCCCGAACGTCAAGATGGATGGCGACTTCGATGGAATTCCATGTGAAGATCATTGGTGCGCGCACGGGGCTCATTGAACAAGCACCGAAGTCTTGATCGCGCAATAGATTCGCGACATGCTGCCGCACATCCAAAAGGAGAACATCATGGCTGACCTGACCTTGTACACCAACCCCCAATCACGCGGCCGCATGGCGCACTGGATGCTGGAAGAACTCGGCCTGCCCTACGATACGGTATGGCTGGAATACGGCGCTGGCACCAAGTCACCCGAATTCCTGGCGATCAACCCGATGGGCAAGATACCGGCGATCAAACATGGCGACACGGTGGTAACCGAGACAGCTGCAATCTGCGCCTATCTCGCTGATCGTTTCCCGGAAAAAAACCTGATACCACCCGCCGGCGAGCCGGCACGTGCAGCGTATTACCGCTGGCTGTTTTTCGCTGCGGGACCGGTGGAGATGGTGGTGACCAGTCAGGCACTGGGCTGGCAGGTGCCGAAAGATCGAAAGGGCATGGTCGGCTTTGGCAGTTACGACGATACGCTGAACGCGCTGGAAGGTGCATTGAAACCCGGGCCATATGTTTGCGGTGCGCAATTCACCGCAGCAGATGTTTACGTGGGGTCACAGCTGGGCTGGGGCATGATGTTCGGCATGCTCGAAAAACGCCCGGTGTTTGCCGACTACGTAGCACGCGTGTATGCAAGGCCGGCGGCACAGCGCGCCAGCCAGATCAACGAGGCGCGCAAGGGCGCTTGACGGCCTGCCGAATGAAAAAACAGGCCGTCAAGCGAGGCGAGATCAACGTATGCCTGCTCCCGACATCGCATCAGGATCGAAGGTGTTTTTCGGCAGGGGAATATTGATTTCGTTCCAGCCACAGTCCTTGCAGTTCTGCGCGCCAGAGGAGGCCCATACGCCATTGTCGATATCGATGAAGAGGCTGCTGCCACCAAAACCGCCTGCGGCTTCGCCCACATAGAAGGGGTAGTAGATATTGGTCGCGTAACGAAACAGCTTGCCGTTCGCATCGTATGACTCGCTCATGCCGGCGTTGAAACCATCTTCATCCCAATAAAAGATGCGCTTTTTATAGAGGTGGCTTGCACCCGGCTTGAGCGTAGCCTTGACCACCCAGACGCGATGCAGTTCCCAGCGAATGCAGTCGGGATCGGGAAAGCCCTTGCTGGCGAGGTACTTGTCCTTGGGGCAGGTCTGTTCGTTGGATAGCTGCCAATTGTTGTAGTAGATGAATTTCTCCTTTTTCCCTACCAGCTCGTAATCGAAACGATCGAGCGCGCCAAGAAAGACGCGCGAATCGTCCATGGTTGCAGTGGCGCCGGAATACGGGTTCGGCGTGTCGTAGGAAAGGTTGGCGGAGAGCTTGGCCCAGCGACGTCCGGTCACATAGATGTAGGCGCGACGACCAAAAGTAAGCTGGTCGACCGGATCCAGGATCATGAGCTGACCACCAGCCGCACGGGCCGGCTCTTCGTCCTTGCCCAGATAGCGCCAGTAGAGCTCTTCCGGCCCGCGAACACCGGGCCGGTCTTCGTCGTAATAGGGCCAATTGTTGAGAAACACGCCGCGACTTACCAGAGCGGGCGCACCGCTGGGCGGAATGACCCAGGCTTCGGCGCGGCCACGGTTGGAAATCACGTGGTAACTCACCAGATGGTTCCACATCGCCTGGTTGCCGGTCTTGGGGATGGGAAAGGGCAAGCCGCCGTAGCAGCCTTGGAGTTTCTGCTCGTTATCCACCGCCTTGCACGATGTGGCGTTCTTGATGGCGTTGTCCTGGACGTATTTCGGCAGCACCACATCGCGATGGGTCGGGTAGATATCCATGCGGAATTTGGGGTACTTCTTGAACAACTCGATCATGCCGTCCAGCTTGTCGGCGTATTGCGCCGCATTTTGTGCCGTGATCGAAAACAGCGGTTTGTCATGATAGGGATCAAAACGAACACCGGCCTTTTTTGGATCCCACTCGGGAGGCGCTTTCGCGCCGGTGCCGGTATAGGGCGGGATGGTACCTTCCTTGTTGCCAGCCTTTTCCGCACCGATCGTCGTCAGCGCGGGGCCGCCCAACAGGCTGGCTTCTTCGGCACTCACCTCGGCGCATGCCGGCGCAATGGTAAGCGCGGCCATTGCCGCAAGTCCGGCAATGGTGCCGGTGATTTTTTCCGCATGGTTCATTTTTTCTCCTCGGTTTTCCGAACGTCGGGCCAAACATGCCGACGCAATTTTATTTTGCGCCGCAATTGTGCCGGGAATGGCAGCACTTGTCGCGCAGACTGTCTTCGCCCTCACAGAGTGCCGCATCGTGTCACCCCGATGCGGCTGGCTGCTGCATCGTCTTGACCCGCACCAGCGTGGCCTGCAAAACGCGGGCGTCATTGCTGGCGCGATGGCGTTCGATTTTCAGTTCGTCGATCACCTGCGCCTTGGCCTCCTGCCATGCATCGGCTTCCTGCTGCGTCAGCAGCGAACGGATATCCTCAAGCTGGAAGGCCTGCACCGAATCACCGGCATCGAACAGGCGGCTGAGCCAGTTAAAGTCGTGATACCACGAATCACAATACACGGTGGCACCGCGCAGCAAGCCATTGACTTCGCGCGCAACATGGTCAGCCGGCTTGCCGTGCGTTTGCAGAGTGTTGCGTGACACGCCATGCACCCGCTCGGCGCTGGCGTCCCAGTGTTTCCAGTCGGACGAGGGCATGATCAGGCTGCAAAAGGTATGGCCGGTCGGCAGTACCAGGCCCACTTCGATCGGATAGCTCGCCGAGCCGAAACCGGAGGCTTCGACATCGATGATCGCCGGCGGCTGAAACGCCCTGTGCTTGCCAGAATCGTCGTGACTCATGGCGCTTGATCGGCTACCCGTGGCTGCCGCAACCGTCGCCAGAATTTCCTGAGCAGCCAGACGGCAAACAGCATGAATACCACGAGCAGGGCAAGAAACACTGCGGGATGCACGAAGGCGGCAAACAAACCGCCGGCCACCAGCGCATCCTCGCCCAGCGACGTGGCGACATTCGACAAAGGTTCCGGCGAGAGGTTGATCATGGCGCGGCTACCGGTCTTGGTGAAATGGCTGCCAGCGGAAAGTGTACCGCCCAGAATGCCCGCCGCCAGCATGATGGCCGGATCGTGGCTGCCCAGCGTCCATGCCGCCAGCAGCGCACCAGCGGGAATGCGGATGAAGGTGTGGATACTGTCCCAAAGGCTGTCCAGTGCCGGCACCTTGTCGACCAGGAACTCGATGGCAAACATGCAGCCGGAGGCTGCCAGCACCAGCGGATGTTGCAGCACGAGCAGGTCGGTTGGCAGCTGGATGTACTCGAAGCGCCCGAGCAGACCGGCGAAGAACAGCACGGCATAGAGCCGCAGCCCGCTGGCCCAGGACAGGCCGGCAGCCATCGCAACGGTGTTGAGCATCTCCATCCGGCATTACCCCGTCCATTCATCGACAGCACGGATATTGCCAGACAAACGCTGCGGGATGCGGTGGCCGACGGATGCGCCGCGATACACTCGCGCCCTCCCCTGCCGATACTGCATCTGCACTCATGCCTGCCACCCCCGACCGCGCCACTTCGCCCGCCCGCCAGGTGATCCACCTCGCCTTGCCGATGCTGGTAGCGCAGGTAGCGGTGATGCTGAACGGCACGGTAGACACGATCATGGCCGGCCAGATTTCGCCGCTCGACCTGGCGACCGTCGGCATCGGTGCCTCGATCTACGCCGCGATCTTCGTCTCGGCAATGGGCGTGCTGCTGGCATTTACGCCGATCATCGCGCATCACTACGGCGCCGGCCACGCACTGGAGATCGGTGAGGAGGTGCGTCAGGGCGCATGGCTGTCGCTGCTGCTGTCGACAATCACGGTCGTGGTGATGCTCTATCCGGGCCCGCTGCTGGCGCTATCCAACCTCACGCCGGAGATGGACATGCATGTGCGCGCCTATCTCGCCTCGCTGGCGTGGGCGGCACCAGCGGGGTTTGCCTTCCGGCTGCTTTACGGGTTCATGGCCGGCATTGCCAAGCCACGGCCGATCATGGTGTTCAACCTGCTCGGGCTCGCGCTGAAGATTGTCTTCAACTGGGTGTTCATGTTCGGCAATCTGGGTAGCCCGGCGCTGGGCGCGCTGGGCTGCGGCGTCTCGTCGGTCGCCGCGACCTGGCTGGTGGTGGTATTGGCCTGGTGGTGGTGCGCACGGGAACCGGAATATCGCCGCTTCGGCATCTTCGCGCAGTGGAGCTGGCCGCACCGTGAGCGTCTGCTCGTCGCCTTGAAGCTGGGCGTACCGATGGGCGCCACGTTCGTCTTCGATGTCACTGCCTTCACCTTCATGGCGCTGTTTGTCGCGCGACTGGGGCCGACATCTTCCGGCGCGCACCAGATCGCGGCCAACCTGTCGGCACTGATGTTCATGCTGCCGATGTCGGTCGGCAATGCGCTCAGTGCGCTGTGCGGGCAGGCACTGGGACGCAGCGATTTCGACGCCGCGCGGCAGATCGGCATCACCGGCCTCAGGCTCGGCATGGGCGTCGCCTGTGTCGTCAGCTGCCTGCTCTGGCTGGGCAATGATTTTTTGGCGGCGCTGTACACGGTGGATGTGAAGGTCAGGGCACTGGCAGCGAGCGTGATCACGCTGGTGGCGATCTATCACCTTACCGACGCCTTGCAGGCCGTGGCCGTCAACTTGCTGCGCGGCTACAAGAAGGCCACCGTGCCGATGGTGATCTATGCCATTGCGTTGTGGGGCGTGGGGCTGCCCGGTGGTGTGTTGCTCGGACTGCACGGTATCGAAACATTGGGTATCGCGCCTCTCGGCGTGCCCGGCTTCTGGATATCAGCCATCATCGGGCTCGGCAGTGCGGGTGTCGGCGTCACACTCTATTGGTGGAAGGTAGCCCACCAGCCCGCGCCCTGGGCTGCGGTCTGATAACCTTCAGGCCTTACTGCTTCTGTCTGAACAATGATGTCTACCACCAAGACCCCGAACTACCCGAAAAAAACCCGCGAAGCCCGTGTCTACGATGTCGCCATCAAGACGCCACTTGATGTCGCGCCCGCGCTTTCTGTCCGCTCGGGCAACACGGTGCTGCTGAAGCGCGAAGACATGCAGCCGGTGTTTTCGTTCAAGCTGCGCGGCGCCTACAACAAGATGGCGAACCTGACCCTGGCGCAGAAGAAGTGCGGCGTGATCTGCGCCTCGGCCGGCAACCATGCCCAAGGCGTGGCCTTGTCGGCGAAGAAGATGGGCATCCGCGCCGTGATCGTGATGCCGACCATGACACCGCAAATCAAGATCGATGCAGTCAAAAGCCGTGGCGGCGAAGTGGTGCTGGCCGGCGACACCTATGACGACGCCTACGCCCACGCGCTGAAGCTCGAGAAAAAGGAGAAGCTGACCTTCGTGCACCCGTTCGATGACCCCGATGTCATCGCCGGGCAGGGAACGATCGGCATGGAGATACTGGAGCAACACCCGCAACACGTTGACGCGATTTTCTGCTGCGTCGGTGGCGGCGGGCTGATCGCCGGCATCGCGGCCTACGTAAAAAGCGTGAGCCCGAAGACGAAGATCATTGGTGTGGAAGCCGTTGATGCCGATGCGATGGATCGTTCGCTTAAGGCCGGCAAGCGCGTCAAGCTTGATCAGGTCGGCCTGTTTGCGGATGGCGCGGCGGTAAAACTGGTGGGCGAGGAAACCTTCCGCCTCGCGAAAAAATACGTTGATGAAATGGTGCTGGTCGACACCGACGAAATCTGCGCCGCCATCAAGGATGTGTTCGAGGACACGCGGGCCGTGCTGGAACCCGCCGGTGCGCTGGCCGTCGCCGGCCTCAAGGTCTATGCGAGGAAGCACAAGCTGAAGGGCAAGACGCTGGTGGCCATCGCCTCCGGTGCCAACATGAACTTCGACCGCCTGCGTTTTGTCGCCGAACGCGCCGAAGTGGGTGAGCAGCGCGAAGCGGTGCTGGCGGTCACCATTCCGGAAACACCGGGGTCGTTCCGCAAGTTCTGCTCGTTGATCGGCAGCCACTCGATTACCGAATTCAACTATCGCTATTCCGACCCGCGCGAGGCACACGTCTTCGTTGGCGTGCAAGTACCGGGCCGGGCCGATGCCGTCAAGCTGGTGAAGTCGCTCAAGAAAGGCGGCTACGGCACCATCGACCTCACCGAGGACGAAACCGCCAAGTTGCATATCCGCCACCTGGTCGGCGGCCACGCGCCACATGTACCGGACGAACTGCTGTACCGCTTCGAGTTCCCCGAACGTCCGGGCGCGCTCATGAACTTCCTCAACGCCATGAGTGCTGGCTGGAACATCTCGCTGTTCCATTACCGCAACCACGGTGCCGACTACGGCCGCGTGCTGGTCGGCATGCAGGTGCCGAAGAAGGAGATGAAGGAGTTCCGCGCCTTCCTCAAGACCCTCGGCTATCAGTACTGGGACGAGAGCAAAAATCCGGCGGCAAAGCTTTTCCTGGGCTGACACCGTGAGCCTCTACGACAAGCATGTGCTGCCACACCTGATCAACTGGGGTTGCGGCCTCGGCGCGATGACGGAGCAGCGGCAGCGCATCGTGCCACGCGCACGCGGCAAGGTGCTCGAACTGGGCGTCGGCAGCGGGCTCAACCTGCCCTGGTACGACGCATCGCAGGTCGAGAGCGTGGTCGGCGTCGATCCGACCGAAGCGTTGCTGGTGCTGGCCGAGCCGCGCGCGGCGGCATCGCCCTTCCCGGTCCGCCTGCTGGCCGAGAGTGCCGAAAAGGTGCCGCTCGAATCGCAGAGCTTCGACACCGTGCTGCTGACCTTCACCATGTGCACCATTCCCGATCTCGATGCCGCGCTTGCTGAAATGCATCGCCTGCTCAAGCCCGACGGCCAATTGCTGTTCAGCGAACACGGCCGCTCGCCGGACGCCCACATCAGGCGTTGGCAGGATCGCATCAACCCGCTGTGGGGCAGAGTTGCCGGTGGCTGCAACATCAACCGCCCGATCGACAAGCTGATTGACGCGGCCGGTTTTCGCATCGCCGAAATCGATGCCGGCTACTTGCCCAAGGTGCCGCTCAAAATCGCAGGCTACCAATACGTCGGCGTTGCGGTGCCGCGCTAGCCATGCCGGTGTTTGATTTCGACCAGGTCATTGACCGACGCGGCAGCGATTCGATCAAGTGGCGGCGCTATGCCGGACGCGACGTGCTACCGCTGTGGGTGGCCGATATGGATTTCGCCGCGCCACCTGCGGTGATGAAGGCCCTGCATCGACGCATTGATCACGGCGTGTTCGGTTATTCGCGGCCCTGGCCTGCGCTGAATGATGCCGTTCTCGACCACCTGCAACGCCACTATGACTGGCGGATCAAAACGGAATGGCTGGTCTGGATTCCCGGCATCGTCGCCGCCTTCAACGTCGCCTGCCGCGCGGTCGGCAAGGCGGGCGACGCCGTGTTTACTCATACCCCGGTGTATCCGCCGTTTCTCTCGGCACCGGGATTGTCGGCACGCAAGTTGATCACAGTCGCGATGCAACGTCGGGATGCACGCTGGCAATTCGATTCAACCCTGACCGACCAGACGCTCGCCGACAGTGCGGCGAAGTTGTGGCTGCTGTGCCACCCGCACAACCCGACAGGACGGGCATGGAGTGACGCAGAACTGGGTGAAGTGGCGCGCCTCGCCGCGAAGCACGATCTGATCGTGTGTTCGGACGAGATCCATTGCGGTCTGGTACTCGATGAAAAGCTACGCCACAAGCCCTTTGCCGCCTTATCCGAAGAGGCTGCCAATCGCAGCATCACGCTGATGGCACCGTCAAAAACCTTCAACCTTCCGGGCCTGTATACCGGCTTTGCGATCATCCCCAATCCGGCGCTGCGCCACGATTTCGAGAAAACCATGGACGGCATCGTGCCGCATGTGAATACGCTGGGAATGGTGGCTACCGAAGCGGCCTATCGCGATGGCGACGACTGGCGGCAGTCACTGCTGTCGTATCTGCGTGGCAATGAGCAACTTTTGAGGGAAAGGGTTGCCGCCATGCCCGGACTTGCGATGACCCCGGTTGAAGCCACCTATCTCGCGTGGATCGACTGCCGCGAGCTCTGCACCCAACGCGGGATCGACAACCCGCAACGGTTCTTTGAGGATGCCGGGGTCGGCTTTTCCAATGGCGAAGAATTCGGCCTTCCGGGATTCGTCCGTCTCAACTTCGGTTGTCCGCGATCAACGCTGACAGAGGCGTTGCGGCGAATGGAATTGGCACTCGCCTAGGGTCGTAGCCGCTCAGCTGCTGCCCGTTACCGGCAATACCTGCAGCCGGGTCTTGTTCAGCAACATGCGTTCAAACTCCTTCGCCGGCACGGGCGCAGAAAACAGATAGCCCTGGATTTCTTCGCAACCAAGATCGCGCATGAACTGCGCCTGCGCGACAGTTTCGACGCCTTCCGCAATCACCCGCAGCTTGAGCTGCTTGGACATGGAAACGATGGCGGCGGCAATTGCGCAATCGTCGCTATCCTCGGGAATGCCGCGCACAAAGGAACGATCGATCTTGATCGTCTCGATCGGGAAACGCTTGAGATAGGACAGACTGGAATATCCGGTGCCAAAGTCATCCAGCGAAAGCGTAATGCCCAGACCGGTGATCTCGTCCATCATGTCGATGACCTGCTCGGCACTGTTCATCAACATGCTTTCGGTGATTTCGAGCTCCAGCCAGTGGGGGGGCAATTGGTGACGCAACAGCAGGTTACGCACGCCATCGACCAGCCCGCTGCCGAACTGGCGCGCCGACAGGTTGGCGGCGACGCGGATGGGTGCCATACCGGCTTCATGCCACAGCCGAGCCTGGGCGCAGGTATGCTCCAGCACCCAGTTGCCAATGGCCACTATCAACCCGGACTCTTCGGCCACCGGAATGAACTCGGCCGGTGGCACCAGGCCGCGCTCGGGGTGCTGCCAGCGCACCAGTACTTCAGCGCCAATGATGCTGCCGTCAAGGAGGTCAACCTTGGGCTGATAGTGGAGCACCAGCTCATTGTTGATCAGCGCCTGGCGCAGGCCGGCTTCAAGTTGCAATTTCTCGACCGAGCGTTGATTCATCTCGTGGCTGAAAAAGACGCAGGTGCTGACACCACCCTGCTTTGCGCGGTCAAGGGCGATCGCGGCGTTATGCAGCAGCGCCTCCACGGTGTTGCCATCCTCCGGGTAGACGCTGATGCCGACCGAAGCGCCGATCGTCAGCGCATGCCCCTCGATCATGAAGGGCTTGTCGAGCGATGCGAGCAGGCGTTGCGCAACTACGGCGGCCTTTTCATTGTGGGCATTGTCGAACAACGCCACAACGAACTCATCGTCACCAATGCGTGCCACGACGTCGGCATCGCGCATCACGTCACGGAACCGCTCGCCGACGCCGCGCAGCAAGGCATTGCCAGCGGCATGCCCGAGCGTGTCGTTGATCGGCTTGAAGCGATTGAGGTCAATGAACATCAATGCGCCGCTGCTCTTGTCGCGGCGCGCTTCGGCCAGTGCTTGTTCGGTGAGCTTGATCAGCAGTGATCGATTGGGAAGCCCGGTGATGGCGTCGTAGTAGGCGAGATGATGGATGCGCTCCGCCGTCAGCTTGCGTTCGGTAATGTCGGAAATGATCCAGATGGTGTTGCTCATCTCGCCATTGCCGGCAAACAGCATGCTGACACTCACATGGACGGGGTATTCCTCGCCGCCCTTTCGCTTGCCCAGTGTCTCGCCTTCCCAGCGGCCGCTCTGGCGCATGATGTTCTTCATGGCGGCCAGCTGCGTTTGCGCCGAGCCGGCACTGAGGAATTCGATCGATTGTCCAACCACATCAACGCTGCGATAACCGGCCATTTTTTCAAATGCGGGATTGGCAAGAACGATCTTCCAGTCCTTGTCGGCAATGACGATGGCCTCATCGCTTTGATCGAATATCTTTGCATGCAGCGACAGGCGGTGACGAAATTCGACGCGTTCCGATATGTCGGTCAGGTAACCGATGATGCCGAACACCTTGCCCTGCATGTCGCACATCTTCGATAGCGCCAGTCTGGCCCAGAAAACTTCGCCAGACTTCCTGCGCCGGCGGACCTCCATCTCACGTCCACCATGCGTGAGGAATTCATCGGCAAGGCTTTCATCGTCTTCGCCGGTGTAGAGGAACAAGATGTTGCGGCCGACCGCCTCCTCTGCGGTATAGCCGAACATGCGCTCCGCGCCGCTGTTCCAGCCGGTGATGAAACCAGACATGTCCATCACGATCACGGAATCGTAGATCTGGTTGATGATCTGCCGGTAGTAGGCTTCCTGCTTGCGTTGCACCAGAGCGGCTGCCGTATATCTTGCCAGCCCGATGAGACGCTGGCGCTGATCGGGCGTTGCGTCAAAGGCATAGCAGCCGTTGGGCACCCCTTCACAGAATATATTTTCCACCAGCTGATAGTGGGCAGGCGGCATGGCGCCCGGGGGATAGAAGCCGCCCTCGACCTGGCCCAATGCGCTGGCTGCGATTGATGTCAGCCGTGCGGGTAATTCGTCGTCGCCCGCTGCGCGAATGGCGAGCATCAACTCGGTGCACAGCGCGATATCGTCGCCGGGAAAGGACAAAACCCTGCTGATACTGTTGTCGTCGCTCATGTCAAATCTCGCGGCTGACTTCGGCTGCCCAGGCGTGCGCGCGCAATTGCGCCGCAAGATAGGCTTCGGCAGAAATGTTCAATTCGGCAAGGCGCTCGGCCAGCACAGCACCGGACGCCGCAGTGCTGGCGACCACCACTTCCAGCATTTTCCCCAGCGTGCCGGTGTGTTTGAGCAGGGCTTTCGCGATGTCCTCTTCAAGATTGAGTGGCGCCAGCAGGCTGTCCAGCGGCGCCTTGAACAGAACATCCAGCAGTGAAAACATGCCCACCATATAGGCGCGGTCCTGCTCGTGCTGATTGCGGCCCAGAATGGCGGCAAGCTCTTCCATCAAGGCGGCACGCATCGCTGCAAGGCCCAGCAGAGGACTGACCAAGCCATCAGCGTGTTCGCCGGCATACATCAGCAATTGCAGCCAGCGCTGCAACTGGCGCCGGCCGAGGATGGTAATGGCCTGGCTGAAGCTGTCGATCCTGTGCGTCAATGAAAAGCTGACCGAATTCACCAGTTTCAACAATTGGTAGGACAGATTGGGGTCACGTTTGAGAAGGGCTTCGATCTGATGCGAATCGGCATCGGTCGCTACCAGCGCGAGAAGATTGAGCAAATTGCTACGCGTGGTCGTTTTCTGCGCCGGCTGTTCTGCATCGTTGCGCAACGCCCAGTCACCACTGAACCAGTTGAAGCCGGCACCGACGCAATGCCTGTGCGCTGCATGGCTGTCAACCCGGCTGGCCATGTGCGGGCCGGCCGTCTGACCAAGCAGCGATTCGATGCCGCCAACATTGGCGGCATTGCAGTCGGTGGCAAACGAACTCACCTCGGAAGACAGTGCAAAGGGCGGCAAATCTCTCGCCATCAATCTGGCACCCTGATTGCGCAGTGACGTCAGCCGGTCGTGGACAGCATGGGCAGCCAGCATGGCCGGAGACAGCACCAGATAGAGGGGACGGTTGAAGCGAACAGAAACGGGCTCGCCCGGCAGCTGCTCAATGCTGTCGAGCTCGATCAACAACGGCAATTTTTGCGTGTCGCCGTCATTGGCCCCAAGCTGTTGCAGCAGATCGCCATCAAGCCTTGTTTCGCTTGCTGGGAAAACGCGCATCGCGGCCCAGCGATTGTTCGCATCGAGCACCGGCGCAATAGTTGACGGAAATGACAGTGTTGTCGTTGGGGACATATCCGGACGATGCTTTTGTTTTAACCACGGTTAAATTGAGCGTCGAGTCCGGTCAATCAAACCGGGCAATAAAATGCCCGGCCCTTATGCAATCGTTTCGACACCACTTTCGGTTACTACGGCATCCATCGGACAGTCTTGAGCGTGGGGCGTGATGGAATTCACGCGGGCAAGATCGAATCCAACCCCAATCGCATAGGGGCGAGGGGACAGGGCAGCAAGCGTACGGTCGTAATAGCCTGCGCCGTACCCAAGACGATATCCTTTAAGATCAAAGACATTGACCGGCAGCAGAATGACATCGGGAAGCAAGAGCGGCCCTTTGGTGACTGTGGGTATGCCATGTTCGCCGGCAATCATTTCACTATCGGGTCGCCAGAGACGAAACTTCAGCGCTTGATGCCGGTCGGCAATGAAGGGCAGGCAAACGCGCCAGCCCCGATCCATCAAAGTCGTCGCCAGCGGCCGGCAATCGACCTCGGCGCGGATTGGCCAGTAGCAAGCAAGGATGCCGGGGTGGCGCCGGGCCAGCAAAGCGTCGAGGTGACCCAGCACGGCGGTGGAACGACGTAAATGGTCATCAGTCGGCAATGCCTCGCGCGCGATAATGCGTTCGCGACGCAAAGCGCTGCGAAAGGCTGCATCTTCACTGCCTTGGCTGGATGAAATATTGCTATCTTTCATGTGCTAACTTGCCATTCGATTCGCCAGACTCTACACGATGAAACGTTCACTCGTCACGCTGCTGTTCCTGCCTGCCCTCGCCCTTGCTGCGCCGGGGGACGATGCGTTTCTGGGCGCGCGCGAAGCGTATCGCGTTGCCGAGCCGGCACGGCTGGCGCGGCTGGTGGATGTACTCAAGGCTGACAAGAGCGAGCTGCAACCCTGGGCCGAATACTGGCAACAATCATTGGCCATCAGTGACAACCGCTTCGAGGGTGTGCCGGATTTTCTCTCTCGCTACAGCGGCACCTACCTTGCCGACAAACTGCGTGCTGACTGGTTGCGGTCACTGGGCAAGCGCGCGGAATGGTCGGACTTTCTGGCGCAATATCCGCTGTTGCAGGAAACCACGACCGACCTGACGTGCTACTACTGGCAGTCGCGGCTGGCATTGAACAACGAACGCGGCGTGTTGGAAGATGCCCGGGACTTGTGGCTGTCGTCGGATGACGTTCCCGATTCCTGCATGCCGCTGATCTCGCAGCTGGTGGCGAGCAAACGCCTGCTCGCCACCGATGTCTGGCGCCGCATCCGCGAGCTGCAGGATCGCTCGCGCTACAGTCAGGCACAGGCGATTGCAGATGCCTACCTGCCCGGAAAACAACTGCCGGACGCCAAGACACTGGAGCGTATCGCGGCCAAACCCGCCAGGTATCTTGATCATCTGCCGGATGGTTTTGCCGCCAGCCGGCAGACTCGCGAAGCCACGCTGTTTGCGTTGGTCCGTCTGGCGCGCAAGGACGCCACGGAAGCGGCGACCCACTGGCGCAAAATCGAATCACGCTTCGACAGCGAAGATCGTGGCTACCTCTGGGGCCAGCTCGCCCGCCGTGCAGCCATGCTGCACATGAGCGAAGCCCTGGCCTGGTACGAGCAGGCCGGTGACGTGCCGCTCTCCGAAGACCAGCAGGCGTGGCGCGCGCGCGCTGCGTTGCGCGCCGGCAACTGGCCCGCTGTCCTGGTCGCCATCTCGCGCATGTCCGGCAGCCTTGCCGCCAAACCCGACTGGATCTACTGGCGGGCACGGGCGCTGGCAGCCACCAGTCGCCCTGAAGAAGCGCTGGCACTCTATCGCAACATCTGCGCGCTGCCCGGCTTCTACGGCGTGCTGGCGGCCGATGAGCTTGGCCTGCCCTTGACCATGCCACCACGGGCAACGGCACCGACGCCGGAAGAAAACGCCAAAGCCGCCGCCAACCCCGGCTTGCGTCAGGCGCTGGCACTGTTTCGCCTCGACATGCGGGCGGAGGCGGTGCGCGAATGGAACTGGACGGTGCGTGGTCTCAGCGACCGCGAACTGCTCGCCGCTGCCGAGCTCGCGCGGCGCAACAACGTCTTTGATCGCACCATCAGCACGGCGGAACGAACGCTGGCTGAGCACGACTACTCACTGCGCTATCTCGCCCCGTATCGCGACAGTGTTTCGCCCAAGGCACAGGCGCTGGCGCTTGACGACAGTTGGGTCTACGGTTTGATGCGGCAGGAAAGCCGTTTCGTGACCTCGGCCAAATCGGGCGTCGGCGCGCGCGGCTTGATGCAGGTGATGCCAGCCACCGCCAAGATTGTCGCCCGCAAACTCGGACTCACCGGATACCGGCCCGGGCATGTTGACGACATGGATACCAACATCACCCTCGGCACCAGCTACCTCAAAATGGTACTGCAAAGCCTCGACAACCATCCCGTGCTTGCCTGCGCGGCCTATAACGCCGGCCCCGGCCGCGCCAAGCGCTGGCGCGGCGACCAGGCGCTCGAAGGCGCGATCTACGCCGAGACCATCCCGTTCGCGGAAACCCGCGACTACGTCAAAAAGGTCATGGCCAACTCGGTCTACTACTCCGCGCTGTTTGAGGAAAAACCGCAAACCCTGAAATCGCGACTCGGCGTGATCAAGCCGGCCTCATCGGCCGACAAGGCAGATGCCAGCGATACCGACGAGGCAGCGCCCTGATGGAAGTGCTTTGCGTCGGTGGCGCCGTACGTGACGAGCTGCTCGGGCTGGCGATCAAGGATCGCGACTGGGTGGTGGTCGGTGCCACACCGGAACAGATGGTGGCAAAGGGCTTTCGTCCTGTCGGCAAGGACTTCCCTGTCTTCCTTCATCCGGAAAGCAATGCGGAATACGCACTGGCGCGCACCGAGCGCAAAACGGCGCCCGGCTACAAGGGCTTTGCCTTTCACGCCTCGCCCGATGTCACGCTGGAACAGGATCTCGCCCGGCGTGATCTCACCATCAATGCCATGGCCCGCCGTGAAGACGGCACCCTGGTCGACCCCTACGGCGGACAGCGCGATCTGGCGGCACGCGTGATGCGCCACGTGTCACCGGCCTTCAGCGAAGATCCGGTGCGCATCCTGCGCGTGGCCAGGTTTGCGGCACGATTTACCGACTTCACGATCGCACCCGAGACCCTTGCCCTGATGTCACAGATGGTGACCGGGGGAGAAGTTGACCATCTGGTCGCCGAACGCGTCTGGCAGGAACTGGCGCGCGGCCTGATGGAAGCAAGACCTTCCCGCATGTTCGAAGTCCTCCGGGACTGCGGTGCACTGAAAACAATCCTGCCGGAAGTTGACGCCCTGTGGGGCGTGCCGCAGCGTGCCGACCATCACCCCGAGGTCGATACCGGCATTCATGTGATGCTGGTCATCGACATGGCTGCATCGCTCCAGGCCGAACTGCCCGCGCGGTTCGCCGCCCTGACCCACGATCTGGGCAAGGGCGTCACGCCGGCCGATATCCTGCCACGCCACGTTGGTCACGAGCAGGAAAGCGTCAAGCTGCTCGGCCCCTTGTGCGAACGCCTGCGCGTGCCCGCCGATTGCCGCGACGTGGCAATGCTGGTCGCCCGCTTTCATGGTGACCTTGGCAGGGTAAGGGAATTGCGCGCCACCACCATCGTCAAGCTTCTGGAAAGCTGTGACGTGATGCGCCGGCCGGAACGCTTTGAACAGATACTCATCGCCTGCGAATCGGATTATCGTGGCCGCACAGGCTTTGAATCGCGCCGCTTCGAAGCAGCCGATCAATGGCGCACATTCTGCACCGCCATTCGCGCCATCGACGCGGCTGCCATCGCCAAAAAATGCGAAAATCCGGCGCACATTCCATCAGCCATTCACGATGCGCGCGTCGCCGCCATCAAGATGGTCATCGACCAAACCAGATAAATGATCGTCATTTTCAAGTCAGCCGCTGCCGGAGACGTCATCATGTTTGGCGACGTGGCACAGCAAATGATGAAGATCATGGGCAAGGAAGCCGGCAGCAAGGGCATCGTCACCGTCGAACAGTTGCCGGATGCCATAGCGAAACTGCGCGAAGCTGTCGCCGCCGACCGGGCGCGCCATGGCAAGACTGCGCCGGAGGACTTGCCACAAACCGAAACGGCGGCAGATGGCAGCAAGCGGCCTTTTGTCACCCTCGCGCAACGGGCGATCCCGCTGATCGAGTTGCTGGAGTATTCGCTGAAACGGGGAAAACCCGTAGTGTGGGGCGTGTAGATTTTTGATCTTGTTTGCAGGGGCAACAAGCGTAACCAGGGAGCTGCAGGTTTTATGGCAAAGAGCAACATCGATTCACGAATCGAAGTCAAGGATTCGGGAATCCACGGCAAGGGCGTCTATGCAACAAAGCGCATCAAGAAGGACAAACCGATCATCGAGTACACCGGCGAGCGGGTCAGCGCCGATGAAGCCGACGAACGTTATCAGGACAATCCCAGTACCTATCTGTTCATGGTCGATGACAACATCTACATCGACGGATTATCGGACGGCAACGAAGCCCGCTTCATCAACCATTCCTGCAAGCCGAATTGCGTGGCCTACCTTGAAGACGATGGCCGCATCATGATCTATTCACGCAAGGAAATTGAGCCCGGCACCGAGCTGACCTACGACTACCAGCTCACCGACGAAGGCGACGAACCGGATTCGACGCCAACCGATTACACCTGCTATTGCGGGGCGTCGAAGTGCAAGGGCACGATGAAGGGATCGGCGAAGAAAAAAAAGAAAAAGAAATAGCCGATTGTCGAAACGCCTGAGGATTGGCATTCCCGCCAGTCCTCAGGCTGCAGGCGGCTAGCGGCGCGGGCCCTTGCCGGCGAAGGCAGGGTCGATGAGGCGGGCTTCCTGTTCGATCTGGTAGCGCATGTAGGCGCGGATCAGATCGCGAATCTCGCCATAGGCCTTGGTGGCCTGTGCGTCGGCGGGCAGCTTCTGCAGGTGGGCGAGCGAGACATAGATCTGTTCGCGCAGGGCCTTGGCACGATGGACGATGTTGTCCATTTCTTCCGGTGCCTTGGAAAGCAGCTGCGGTGCCTCTTCGATCACCGCACGCACGCTGTGCGCCAGCGCCGAGCTCTCTCCGCCCTGCGAAGCAAGATAGGTCGCGACCTTGCCGAGCAGCTCGCTGGCCTTGTCGATATCGTCGAGCAGGATGGGCTTTTCAATACTCAGGCGCAGATCCACATGGCGCAGCAAGTGACGGCTGGTAGCCAGAGTGCTTTTGATGGCCGTACGCGGCGTGTCGTCATCGGAGATGGCGGCAAGATTGCGCTCGACGCAGCGCAGGATATCGGATGCGGTGGGATAGATCATTTTGCGTTCTCCACTGAGGTATTGAGTTCGGCCATGTAATTGGGGTCGGGCGAGGGCATCATGCCCATCGCGAAAGCAAGTATGTGTTTGCTGAAGTGCAGTACTTCGGTTGCCGTCCAGCCGTAGCGAATAGGGGCGCGCGGGTCGTCGTGCAGCGCGATCACCGAGTGGTGGCTGTAGACGACTGAGCGCAGCGCTCGCACCAGGCCGTAGAACTGCACCGAGGCGAGGGTCACGTCGGCGCCGCCGACGCTGCGGTAGTAGTCAATGGCGTGTTGCATGCTCCACACCGTTTCGCCATTCCGCACCACGGTCGGTGCGAATTCCTGCATGAAGGCGAAGTCGGCCGACGGGTCACCGATGTGCGCCTCTTCCCAGTCGCTCATGGCGACCATCTCCTCGCCACGGAAGATCTCTTCGCCAAGGCCATTGGTGCCCTTGCACAGGCATATCTTTGGGGCGACCGGTGCACGCGCCTTCAGCCATTCGACGGCTTCAAGAAAGATCGGCAGCGGCTCGATGCGCAGGGCCTCGAACGATGCAGCGATCGAATCAATATAGGCGACGGTGCATTGTTCAAGGTTCGGCGCCACGAACAGGTGCTGATCGAAACTCAGTGCCTTCCAGTCGACGGAATGCACCAGGGCCAGCTTGCGCATGTGCTCCCTGGAGATGCGAATGCGCAGCTCGTCGAACTCGGGCGAAGGGTCCTTGAAATGTGCGACGTTCCAACTGCCTTCGACCTGCTCGCGCACATAGAAGGGCCGGCTGGTGAGCGCTGCATCGTCCTCCCACCACAGGGCCTTCGCCACCGGCACGCTGGTCTTGCCCAGTTGCCGGTACATGAAGAATTCCTGCGACAGCGGCGTGTAGTCGACGCTGCCCGATACCGGGTCGCGGCGGAACACGAGGCGCTGTTCGCCGTCAGCCGAGCGGAAGCTGACGAACCAGGTTTCGCGCGAGGTGCCGCGACCGAATTTTTCGATCGCGGTAACGACGCATTCCTTCCCGAGCTTGCGCGTCAGATAGGGGCCAACAATGTCAGGCGTGAATTGCATGTGAGCTCAGTCAGCGCGAACTCAGGCTGCGACACTCTCGACCGAGGCATTCAGCTCGGACATGTAGTTGGGGTCGATCGGCGGCATCCAGCCCATGGCGAAGGCCAGAATGTGCTTGCCGAGGTGCAACACCTCGGTGCCGGTCCACGCCTGGCGGATGGTCGCCTCGTCGGGGCTGTGTACGCAGGCCGCAGCTTGGTGGGCGAACACCACCATCTTAAGGGCGCGCACCAAGCCGTAGAACTGCACCGATGCCACCGTGACGTCGGCACCGCCGACGCTGCGGTAGTAATCGATGGCGTGCTGCAGGCTCCACACCACCTCGCCATCCTTCTTGATGGTGGGCGCAAAGTCCTGCAGGAAGGCGAAGTCCGCCGCGGGGTCGCCAATCTGGGCTTCTTCCCAGTCGCTCATCGCCACCAGCTCCTCGCCGCGGAAGATTTCTTCGCCGAGGCCGTTGGTGCCCTTGCACAGGCAAATTTTGGGCGCCACTGGCGCCCGTGCCTTGAGCCACTCCACCGCTTCGAGCAGCACCGGGATGGGCTCGACGCGAAAGCCTTCGAAGGTCGTCTGCAGGGAGTCAATGTAATTGACGGCGCTGGTTTCGACACTGGGCGCGGTGGTCAGTACCGTGTCGAGCTCGAGCGCCTTCCAGTCAACCGCGTGCACCAGGGCCAGCTTGCGCATGTGTTCCTTCGAGATGCGGATGCGCAGGTCGTCGAACTCGGGAGAGGGGTTGGAATAGTTGGCGACGTTCCAGCTCCCTTCGATGTGCTGGCGCACATAAAAGGCCTGGTCAGTCCACTTCGGGTCTTCTTCCCACCACAGCGCCTTGGCGACCGGCACCTGGCTGCGGCCCAGGCGTTCGTAGATAAAGTATTCCTGAGACAGCGGCGAAGGGTCGGTGCTGCCCGCTGGCGGGTCGCGGCGGAACACCAGATGCTCCTCGGCACCGCCGCCGGACTTGAAGGTCATGAACCAGGTTTCGCGCGAAGAGCCGCGGCCGAATTTTTCGATCTCGACAACCTCGCAGGGCTTGCCCAGTTTGTGGCTCAGATAGGCCGCAACATTGCTATTCGTAAACTGCATTTACCTCTCCTCACAGGTGCCTCTGGTTTTGTCGCATTTTATCCGAGCAGTTGCTGACGCATTATGAAGCTCATGCGGAATTTGGGATTTTTAACCGCGTGTAACGCTTTGGCGGCCAGGCTTCGCCGGGCATCGACATCACCAACCAGCGCCTCACAGGCGTCGACGAGTTGGTCGTAAGTGACGGCCCTGATCCCGGGCAGGAGGCGAGCATCGATCTCGGTTTCATCGTTGCACTCGCTGACGACAGCCTTGCCATTGGCCATCAGATGCATCACGCGCAGCGCTTCAAAATAGCCATCTGCCTGCTGATGCATATTGAGTACCACCTTGGCCCGGGCAATCCACTTATCCCGCTCGACACCGAAGACACCACGCAATGCCATGACATTCAGCCCACGCGCTACGAGCGCCTTGATCACTGCCTGCCGCCGCTCGGTCAGCAGCCCGTAGAAAAGCACATCGACGTCCTCGCCGGCGGACGCGATATTGCTTAACTGCGGCATATAGCCAACCGGCACATGTGTCGCGGAATGGCTCACCCCTTCGCGATGCAGCCACTCGACATTGCGCGCGTGAAAATCCCAGACGCGGAAACGACGCAAGAGGTCGAGATAGCGCGGGACATGGCAGGGATAGCCCGGCAGCAACTGCTCAAGGTTGTAGATGATGGTATCGGCAGGCAGGAGGTCTTCCATGCCCGGATCGAGATGATGTGCCCCGAAAATGATCGGTGTCGGTCCAGGTTGCACACCATTCTGGACAAGCACCGCATTGATGCCAAGCTCGGCGAGGCCGAAGCGCGTGGCATCGATGGCCTCGCGCCAGGACTCCGCGTAGATGAAACCCTTCGGGCGAATCACGACTATCTGGAATTCACGACCCGCCACGACTTGCCGGCCTTAGAGGATCGGCGCCAGCCAGCGTTCCGCTTGGGCCAGCGTATGGCCGCTGCGATCGGCCCAGTCCTTGACCTGATCGCTACCGATTTTGCTGATCGCGAAGTAGTGCGACTCACGGTGGGCAAGATAGAAGCCCGCCACGGCAGCGGCCGGCGACATGGCGAAGTTTTCGGTAATGGTCATGCTGGTGTTGGCGGTCACATCCAGCAGCTTGAACAACTCGGCCTTGGCCGTGTGATCAGGGCAGGAGGGATAACCGGGTGCGGGACGGATGCCGCGATACTTTTCGGCAACGAGATCGTCGTTGTTCAAATGCTCGTCGCCGGCATAACCCCAATACTCCTTGCGCACGCGTTCGTGCAGCCATTCGGCACAGGCTTCGGCCAGGCGATCAGCAATCGACTTGAGCATGATGCTGCGATAGTCATCGTGCGCGGCTTCAAATTCGGCGAGCTTCCTTTCGATGCCGATGCCTGCGGTGACGGCAAAGGCACCGGCGTAATCGTTCGTTCCGCCTTGTTCCACGCGGGGCGCGACAAAATCCGCCAGGCACTCGTGCGGCTTGCCATCAGGGCGCTCGTGCTGCTGACGCAGGCCGAACCATGTCGCGGCGACATCGCTGCGCGACTCGTCCTTGTACAGGACAATGTCTTCATTCACCGAATTGGCAGGGAACAGTCCGAACACGGCATTTGCAGTCAGCCACTTCTCGCGGACCACCAGTTCAAGCATTGCTTTCGCGTCCTTGAACACATTGCGCGCCGCTTCGCCAACCACTTCATCCTGCAGAATCTTCGGATAGGAACCCGCCAGATCCCAGGTCTGGAAGAACGGTGACCAGTCGATGTACTTCGCCAGTGTCGCCAGGTCGATATCCCTCAAGGCGGTGATACCGAGCTTCGCCGGTGTCACCGGCGCATATTGCAGCTTGATCCTGTTGGCGCGGGCGGTGGCCAGCGGCACCAGCGTCACCCCTTTCTTGTTGGCGTGCTGGCTACGCACCTTGGCGTAATCCGCTGCCGTCTCCTTGATGAAGTCGGCACGATAATCTTCTGACAACAGTCGCGTGACGACACCGACAGCGCGCGAGGCGTCGGGCACATACACCACCGGCCCGCTGTAGTGCGGCGCAATCTTGATCGCCGTATGCGCGCGGCTGGTCGTGGCACCGCCGATCAGCAGGGGCACAGCATTGCTGCCCTCTGCGCCGTAGCCAAGGCGCTCCAGCTCGGAAGCGAAGTGCGCCATTTCCTCCAGCGAAGGCGTGATCAGGCCGGAAAGGCCGATCGCCTGTGCGC
Source organism: Betaproteobacteria bacterium (assembly GCA_947478755.1). Classification (GTDB taxonomy): domain Bacteria; phylum Pseudomonadota; class Gammaproteobacteria; order Burkholderiales; family Rhodocyclaceae; genus Georgfuchsia. The sequence goes on from CANJXH010000004.1 coordinate 41,569, forward strand.
CATGTTCCTTTGCAGCATGCAATATCTTGTCTGCCGGCACCATTACGCCGAGATCGACAACGTCGTAGCCGTTGCAACCCAGCACCACGCCGACAATGTTCTTGCCGATGTCGTGTACATCGCCCTTGACGGTGGCGATGACGATCTTGCCTTTCGAAGTTGAGCCCGTGCGCAGCTTTTCTGCTTCGATGAAGGGAATCAGATGCGCCACGGCAGACTTCATCACCCGCGCCGACTTCACCACCTGCGGCAGGAACATCTTGCCCGCGCCGAACAGATCACCGACCACGTTCATGCCGGACATCAGCGGGCCTTCAATGACCGCGAGCGGCGGCTTGCCGGAGGCGAACAGGGCGGCACGACACTCCTCAGTATCTTCCACCACGTAATCGGTGATGCCCTTGACCATGGCGTGTTCGAGGCGCTTGTCGACAGTCCACTCTCGCCAGGCCAGATCCTGCACCTGCTCCTTGGCTGAACCCTTGACTGTCTGCGCGAATTCGACCAGTGCTTCGCCCGCGTTGGCAACACGATTGAGCACCACATCCTCGACCTTCTGTTTCAGTACCGGCTCAAGATCATCATAAACGCCAAGCTGTCCGGCGTTGACGATACCCATCGTCAGGCCTGCCTTGATCGCGTGATACAGGAACACGGTGTGGATCGCCTCGCGTACCGGGTCATTGCCGCGGAAGGAGAACGAGACATTCGACACGCCACCCGAGGTCTTCGCATGTGGCAGGTTCTGCTGGATCCACTGTACCGCCTCGATGAAATCGACCGCGTAGTTGTCATGCTCGGGAATGCCCGTGGCGATGGCGAAAATGTTGGCATCAAAAATGATGTCCTCGGCGGGAAAACCGTCCGCCACCAGCAGGTCATAGGCGCGCTTGCAGATCGAGGTCTTGCGCTCACGCGTGTCGGCCTGCCCCTGTTCGTCGAAGGCCATCACGATGACGGCAGCGCCGTAACGACGGGCGAGGCGCGCCTGCTCGATGAACTTGGCTTCGCCTTCCTTCATCGAGATCGAATTGACGATGCCCTTGCCCTGGATGCATTTCAGGCCCGCTTCGATCACACTCCACTTCGACGAGTCGAGCATGATCGGCACCTTGCAGATGTCCGGCTCGGAGCCGATCAAATGCAGGAAGCGCACCATCGCCGCCTGCGAATCAAGCATCGCCTCGTCCATGTTGATGTCGATCACCTGCGCGCCGGCTTCCACCTGCGCGCGCGCGACTGCCAGTGCATCGTCGAAACGCCCTTCGAGGATCATGCGCGAGAATGCCTTGGAGCCGGTGACATTGGTGCGCTCGCCGACATTGACGAACAGCGAATCGGCACCAACATTGAACGGTTCGAGCCCCGAAAGACGCAGTTTTGACTCCAGCACCGGTACTCTGCGCGGCGCGATGTCGGCCACGGCTTTTGCCAGCGCCGCGATATGTGCCGGCGAGGTGCCGCAGCAACCGCCGATGATGTTCACCAGTCCGGATCGTGCCCATTCGACCAGTTCACCCGCCAGCATTTCCGGCGTCTCGTCGTAGCCGGTGGGCGACAGCGGGTTGGGCAGTCCTGCATTCGGGTGCGCCGAGACAAAGCAATCACTGACCCGCGACAGTTCCTCCACGTACTGGCGCAGTTCCTTTGCCCCCAGCGCGCAATTGAGGCCGAAGCTCAAGGGCTGTGAGTGACGCAGCGAGTTCCAGAAGGACTCCGTAGTCTGGCCAGACAGGGTGCGGCCAGAAGCATCGGTGATGGTGCCGGAGATCATGATTGGCCAACGACGGCCGACTTCATCAAAATACTTCTCAATGCCGAACAGCGCTGCCTTGGCATTGAGCGTATCGAAGATGGTTTCCACCAGCAGGATGTCGGCGCCGCCTTCGGTCAGGCCCCGTGCCGCTTCGACATAATTGTCGACCAGCTCATCAAAGGTGACATTGCGATAGCCGGGGTCGTTGACGTCGGGCGACAACGATGCAGTGCGCGACGTGGGACCAAGCACGCCAGCGACGAATCGCGGCTTGTCCCGGCTCGAAAACTTGTCTGCCGCCTGCCGCGCCAGTTGCGCGCCGGCAAAGTTCAATTCGTAGACCAGCGCTTCGAGGCCATAGTCGGCCTGCGATACGCGCGTCGAGTTGAAGGTGTTGGTTTCGAGGATGTCGGCACCGGCCGCAAGATAGGCTTCATGAATGCCGCCAATTACATCCGGCCGCGTCAACAGCAGCAGGTCGTTGTTACCCTTGAGATCCTTGCCATGTGCGACGAATCGCGTGCCACGAAAATCGGCCTCGACCAGTTTGTGCTGCTGCACCATGGTACCCATCGCGCCGTCGAGGATCAGGATGCGTTGGGAGAGGAGCTCGGCTAGTTCTTCGCTGCGATCTGGTTGCATGACGTTTCACGTTCCAAAAAACAAAAACCCGTTCGGTGCAATAACGAACGGGTTTGGGTAAATCAACTCGCCCGCTTTAGCCGTATTTTTTGCGCGCCCGCAAGCTGAGATTCAAATCGGCGCTTCCTGCAAAATTCAGTGCTGACGATACGCGACAGGACCCGAAAAGTCAATCTTCACGCGGCATTTTCGGGGTTTCACGGGTATATTTCGCCCACCCATCTGATGCAAAATTGCTCGATCTCAAAGGAGAAAACCATGAGCCGCCTTGGCCTCACCATGCCCATCCTCAACCAGCCGTATTCGAACTTCCCCATCTTCGCCAATCTGGCCGACGAAGCCGGCTTCGATTCGGTGTGGGACTACGAGTTCTATCGCAACCCCTTCATCATCCACGCCCTGTGTGCCCAGGTGACCAAGAACATCAAGCTCGCCACCGGCCTCGCCGCCGCTGTCGGCCGCTCGCCCTTCGAGATGGCAAACGCAGCGCTCGACGTCGAGGAACTTTCCAAGGGCCGCCTGATCCTCGGCCTCGGCACCGGTGGTGGCGACTGGGCCGAATATTTCAACGGCAACGACATCGATCACCCGGTCACCCGCATCAGCGAATACATCGACATCCTGCGCCTTGCCTGGAAGCATCTCGCCACCGGCGAACCTGCTTCGTACAAGGGCAAGTTCTATCGCTTCGACAATCCGCCGATGAATATCTTCGGCCTGCGCCGCGACATCGTGCGTACCGATGTCCCGATCTATGTTTCCGGCCTTCGTCCCAAGATGGCCCAGCTCGCCGGCGAAAAGGCCAATGGTTTCCTTGGCTTCCTGATGACACCGAAGTTCATCAAGGAAGTATGGGAACCCAATGTGGTTGCCGGCATCCAGAAGGCCGGGCGTCAACGCAAGGACGTAGAGACCACCGCGCTGGTGCTGTGCAGCGTATCGGACGATCGCAAGGAGGCGCTGCGCCGTGCCCGCATCAATGTCGGCCTCTACGTCTGCTATCCGGTCGGTGAAGTGGTCATCAACCACATGGGCCTGCAGGATGAACGCAACGCCGTGTTGCAGGCGCTGATGACCGAAGGCCCCGCCGCGCTCGAACGCGTGACCTCGGATGCGCTGGTCAAGGCCTTCAGCATTGCCGGCACCCCGGCCGAGTGCCACGAGCAATACCAGCAATACAAGGAAGTGCTCGACCACGTCGTGCTGCACACGCCCTATGTGCCGCCGATCGCGCAGGCCGACAGCGAAGACGCCATCCGCAATACGATCAGGGCTTTCGCTCGCAGGTAAGCAGTTGACCCTGAATTGACGCTGAAAGCAAAAAGCCGGGGCAACCCGGCTTTTTTGGGCGCCCGACAGCTACGCTGCGCTTAGTTCACAGACTTGACCATTCCGCCATCAACCCGGTAATTCGATCCGGTGATGAAGTCGGTCAGCGGGCTGGCGAGGAATGCCACCAGATTGCCGACATCTTCGCAACTACCGAGCCTTCCCGCCGGCAGGTCGAAAAATTCGGCGCAGCGCTGGTCGACCACGGCTTCGTCGGTACCCCAGCCAAATTGTGCAGCGAGTCCGTCGACCAGTTCGCGCTTCAGCAATGCCGTCTTGATCGGGCCGGGCGATACGCAATTGGCGGTGACGCCCGTCCTCGCCAGCGCCTTGGACAGACTGACCGTGTAATTGATGATGGCGGCCTTGGTCGCGCCATAGTCAGGCATCTGCGCAATGGGCTGCGCGCCGGCGGCACTTGAGATCATGATGATCCGGCCCCACTTGCGCTGCTTCATTTGCGGCACCAGCCGGTGGATCATGCGTACGCCGGACACCACATTGTCATCGTAGATCTTGAGGAAGTCCTCTTCCGTCGTATCCATCCATTCCACTGGCCCGCGCGGATTTCCATGTCCGGCGTTGTTCACGAGAACGTCGATGGCACCGAACGCAGCCAGCGCGGTCTCGGCAACGCGGTCGGCATCGGCTCGACTGGACAGGTCACCGACCGTCGCGACCGCTTCACCACCCGCACGACAAATTTCATCTGCAACTGCCCTGGTGCGGACTGCATCACGCCCATGCACAGCAACACGGGCGCCTTCCCTTGCCAGCGTCTTCGCAACCACTTCGCCGATGCCGGTATTGCTCCCGGTCACCAGGCAGGCCTTGCCTTTCAATTGCAGATCCATATGTCACTCCTCCTGAATGCGTTTGTAGTTGTGTCGCGACTTGTCGTCACTCGAAATACACTTCAAGGTGCCGACTTCAAATCGGCCTGCCCTGTCACCGGATTGGCGGGGAAGGAGTTGTGCTCATGGACGATGATCCACTTGCCCTTGATCTTGCGCCAGACATCCGTGCTGCGGATGGTGAACTCCATTTTCGGTCCGCCTTTCAACTGGCCCCCGGCACGCATGATCGCCATCGAATAGGCCGCGTTCTTGCCCAGCAGCACCGGCTTGATTTCAAGGTACTCGCAGATCGGCGTGCCCTCGAACATGTCCTTCACTGCCGAGTTGTCCTTTTTCAGCTGTTCGAAGTTCTTCGCGCGCGGTGGCGAGAAGTCGAAGTCCACGAAACGCGGATCATTCCACAGCGGCGCCATCATGGCCTCCGCATCTCCGGCGACAAAGGCCTTGCAACCGTCATTCAGCGCCGCCTTGATCTGATCTTCGTCAGACATCGCGGCTGGTGCATTGATCGCCCACAGGCAGGCCATTGCACAGATGATTTTTGCTTGCATCTTCTCCTCCTTTTGATGTGACTAATG
>CANJXH010000005.1 GCA_947478755.1 Betaproteobacteria bacterium
GACCTTGATATACGGGGTGCCATCGTCCACCTCGGTACCGCTTGGCGATCGATGCAAGCCGGTCGTCACTATGCCGATGCCGCCAGTGCGTTGCTGGGCGAAATGACTGCTGTAACGGCGCTGATCGGCAGCAACATCAAGACACCTGGGAAAATCAGCTTTCAGGTGCAGGGGCATGGTGCGATCAGTCTGATGGTAGTGGATTGCAATGAACAATTGCATCTGCGCGGCATGGCGCGTGCTCCTGCCGACCTGGCCCCGGCCCCGATATCGGCGCTGTTTGGTGATGGCAACCTGGTACTCACCCTGCAGAACAGCAATCCGGACGACTGGCCTTACCAGAGCATCGTGCCGTTGCAGGGCGACAGCGTCGCAACCATCTTCGAAAGCTATCTCGCGCTTTCGGAGCAGGCACCGTCGCGACTTTGGCTGACCGCCGACACCGCCTATGCCTGCGGCCTGTTCTTGCAGAAGCTTCCGGATGCGGACAAAAAGGATGCCGATGGATGGAACAGGGTTCAGATACTGGCGGGAACCGTGACGCCGGGCGAACTCACTTTGCCGGCTGAAACATTGCTGGGCCGCCTTTTCCCGGAAGAAAACGTACGCCTTTTCCCGGCGCGTGAGGCCAGTCACGTCTGCCTGCGAGACGAAGACAAGGTGACCGAGATGCTGCGCTCGCTCGGCCGCGAAGAACTGGCTTCGATCTTTGCCGAACGCGGGGAAATCGTGATTCACGACGAAATCTGCAACCATGAATACCGTTTCGGGCCGGATCTGCTGGATCGCCTCTTCCCTGATGAAAAGCGGGTCATCCACTGAGATGGATATCGCCGGGTTATCGCAACTCGTCATTCACTTTGACCAGCATGTTGGCAGCTTTGCCGTGCAGCACGGTACCGCAATCTACGCGATGCTGTTCGCGATAGTATTTGCCGAGATCGGCCTGATTCCCTTTTTCTTTCTACCCGGAGATCCACTGTTGTTTCTGTGCGGCGCCTACTGTGCTACCGGTGCAATCAGCATCTGGGTGCTGATGCCGGTCTTGTTTGCTGCCACTATCGGTGGCAGCACGTTAAGTTACGCGATTGGCAAGCGCGTCGGCGTGAAGGTCTTCAGCCTGAATTACCGTTGGCTGGACCAGCAGGCGCTCCATCGCAGCAAGGACTTTTATGAACGCCACGGGCACATCACCTTCCTCCTGTCCCCTTATATCGCCGTGGTGCGAACGTTTGCTCCCTTTGTCGCCGGTGTCTCGGCGATGGCGTACCCGAAGTTCCTGCTCTCAGTGATTGCTGGCGCAGCGCTCTGGACAGGTGGGCTTGTGATTGCCGGTTATTACTTCGGCAATGTGCCGATCATCCGCGACCATATGAATGCCATTGTACTGACAGGCATCGGGCTTGGCGTCGGTTCACTGGCGTTTGGCAGCATATGGCGCCATGTCAAATGCGCGAGATGCCCAGCGAACTGAGCGGGTTATAACGCCATGGGGTCTCGATCCGGATATCAGAAGCTGATGTCGAAGACCAACAGCTTCTTACCGATTCCGCAGAGGAAACAGCCGAACTTAGCCAAGATTGTTTTTCTTGATGCGGGCACAAACATCCAGCTGGCGTCCAATGGACGCCTGGGCATCAGCGGGATCCAGCAGCAAGGGCAATAATTCAACCAGATCGATGCAGGTTGCACCTGCATCGACAAAGGGCTGAATCTGCGCCGCCACCTGTTCCGCATTGCCCCAGATAAAACCCAGCTCCGACATCTTGCGCGTGACCTGCCCCAATATCCGGTCAACCTCGGCACGATCGGTGTACTGGTACGGAACAAGCTTCATGGAATAGTGCCAATCAACCGGAAACGCAGGCATCTCGCCGTAGGCGTGCCAGTCCGCCATGTTCATGCGGCCGTATATCGCCACCAGCCAGCGGAGCAAGGGGTTGTCAAGCGCCTTGCGGATGACCTCCGGGTCATCATGAATCAAGGTGAATACCCAGAGACAAAAACCGAATTTCTCCGGATCGCGCCCCTTGGCTGCCACGTCGTTGCGCATTGAGCGAACCATGTCCGCAAATTTCTCCGGGGTCGCCACTACATTGGGGGCGACCGTGGCAAAGCCATCTGCATGGCTTGTCGCCAAGTCGATCAATTTGGGACCACCCCCAAGCGCATAGATCTGCGGTCTGTTCGGGCGCACGCCGCCAATCCATGCCTTGTCGAAATTCCAGCAATGGCCCTGCATGCTCACCATGCCGTCACCTTTCCAGAACTCGTCGTAATAGCGCAGATGGTCCTCCTGGCGCTTGAGCCCCTCCGAGCGTTTCCAGCCATAGGGCTGCGTCTGCTTCAATTCACCGGCACCGATCTGAAGCATCGCGCGGCCACCGCTAAGATTGGCAAGCGTCAGCATGGTCTGCATCATTTCCGCCGGGCCACGCCGAATCGCATCGGTACTGATGGTGATGCCGATACCCGGCGCCGCGGCAGAAGCATAAGCGGCGAGGACAGCAGGATCGGCTGTCGAATCAAGGTCGGGGATCATCGTCGCCAACGGACTGTTTTGTGGCGACCACAAGTGCGGCGGCCACCAGCCGTTCATCTGGTCGGCGACGTGCAGGTAGTCGACGCTCCCATTGGCGTGGATCGCACTGGCAATCTGTGTCAGGGCAGCTGCCGGAAGACTGCGATCGGCATTGAGCATCAATGAGGTCTGAATCGTGTTTGACGTCATTTTCTTCCTCCTCGGTTTTATCTTACCCGGTTTGCAGCCGCAGCCCATCATGATGTGCAGGTAAGATAGCGCAAAGCAATGAGTCGCATCGAACTCAAGCGCAAATTGTGAGGAGAGCCACATGGCTGAAGCCAGCACCATTACAATGCCGGTAATCGGGATTGAAGATCTGCATCCCGATCTTCTGCTTGCCGCCGCATCAAAAGCAACCGGCCTCGCTGATTACGGCGACATGGATTTTCTCGAAGGTTTCACCCTCTACCTTGAGGATCTGCGCACCGACGCCGGGCTGAGCGAGAGCGGCGTCGGCAACATTCGTCAGGATATCCTGCGCATGCTGTCCAACCGGCTTGGATTCGTGCGTGATCTGACGCAGCACCCCGAAATTCTCGATGAAGCCATCGAACGACCAATCATCATCACCGGCTTGCCGCGCACTGGAACCACCAAGCTGCAGCGAATGATTTCCGCCGACCCGGGAGTGCAGCGGCTCGAAGCATGGCGCGTCAACTTTCCTGCTCCATTTCCCGACAGCGCTGTCATCAGACCGGATCCGCGGATTGTGCTGATGGAACAGATCGAGAGTGTGCTGAAAACACAGTACCCGGAAATGATGGCGCGCCACCCCGTCGAAGCGCGCGAGCCGGACGAAGAGTGGTACCTGATGGAAATGACCTTCGCCTCCTCGTTCTCCTCGATCAGAACACCTGCGCCAAGGCATCGGGCGTGGATGGAAAGCCGGTCGCAGGTGCCGGTGTATGAGTATCTGCGCAGAATCCTGCAGTACCTGCAATGGCAAGACGGCGGTGGCCGTGGCCGGCCGTGGGTGCTCAAGACACCTGCTCATCTTGGCAACCTGCTGGAGCTGTTCGAGGTTTTCCACGATGCTACCCTGGTGCATTGCCATCGTCATCCGAATTCTGTGGTCGCCTCGGCGGTGTCGCTACTCGAAGCCGGACACGGCATCTACTGCAAGCACCTCGACCTGCGTGTGATTGCAATGGGTTTTATCGACTTCTTCACCAAACAACTCGAACGCAATTTCTCTGCGCGGCAAACCCTCGGCGAGTCACGCATCGTGGATGTCTATTACGACGACATCCGCGACCGACCGCTGGATATCATCAGCGACATTTACGATCGTTGGGGACGTCGCCTGACGCCCGAAGCAAAAAGCGCCTTGACGGAATGGAACGAAAGCCGACCCGAAGGCTACAAGGGCAAGTATCGCAATGAGGCAGAACGGATCGGTGTGGATCGGGCCGAGATTGAAGCCGCATTCGCAGATTACCTGCGCCGCTTTCCGCGTCTTGCAGAACATGACTGAAGCCACACCCCTGAAAATCAAGCTCTATCCTGCACTGGATACCAAACAGCTTTCACTCTGCCACATCCAAGAAACATCTAAACTGACTCGGTTGCCTGTACGCTCGCGTTCGTGCTCAATTGGTAATCCATTGTGTAGAAACAAATGCAGAAAAGGCCGCTGGGATCCATATGCTCAATTTATTGGTCGCCGGCACACTTCAATACTTGGCCAGATGCGATGCTTGTGCCAATGTCAGGATTCCGGCAATTGCTTTAACCGAACACATGCCGCACCCAGCCCAGATAGCGGTGAAGACCTACGATTTGGCTGCACGTCCAATAGCCGACGTGGCCGTGCAAGAAAAGTAACGATCGAAGCAGGAACATCGCTAGCGCAACGGCGACATCTCAACTTCCCCCCCTGGAAAAGTGCTCGCTGCTTGCGGAGATAGGCACTAAAAAGGACAAAGTTTTTCGTCGCGTAGTGAAATACTTCCAGTCGCTAGGCCGACTTCGTCCGTAGTAGCTTGCCGTCGAACAGGCTCCTGCCGATGATGTATTTCATGATCTCGATTGAGCCACCGGCGATCTTGACGATGCGGGCGTCGGCATAGGCGCGGGCGATCGGGTATTCCCACATATAGCCCCAGCCGCCGAAGAGCTGCAGGCATTCGTCCACCACCTTGCAGTGCAGGGTCGACAGCCACATCTTGCCCATGGCGGCGTCGATGGCGTCGAGCTGATCGCTCATGAAGAGCTCGATGCACTTGTCGGTGAACACGCGGCCGATGGTGGCCTCGGTCTTGAGTTCGGCGAGCTTGAACTGGGTGTTCTGGAAGTCGGCAATGGTCTTGCCGAAGGCTTCGCGCTGCAAGGTGTAGTCGATGGTGTATTCGATCACCTCTTCGGCGACGACGGCGGAGCGTATGGTTTGGGCCAGACGCTCCTGCGGCAGTTTAGTCATCATGAGCTCGAACCCCTGCCCCTCCTTGCCGAGCATGGCGCTGGCGGGCACGCGCAGGTTTTCGAAAAAGAGTTCCGAGGTGTCCTGGGCACGCAATCCCAGCTTCTCGAGGTTCTTGCCGCGCATGAAGCCCGGCAGGCTGGTATCGACCAGGAACAGGGTGACACCCTTGGCCCCGGCGGCACTGTCGGTCTTGGTGGCCAGCACGATGACGTCGCACATCTGGCCGTTGGAGATGAAGACCTTCTGCCCGTTGATGATGAAGTCGTCGCCGTCCCGGACGGCACGGGTGCGGATGGCCTTGAGGTCGGAGCCGGCGTGGGGCTCGGTCATGCCCAGCGCGCCGATGGCTTCGCCACTGACCATCTTCGGCAGCCACTGCCGCTTCTGCTCCTCGCTGCCGAAGGACTTGACGTAGGTGGCGACGAGGTCGCAGTGGATCAGGAAGCCGGGGCCGGTATAGCCGCAGCGGGCGATTTCTTCGAACACGACCACATCGAACAGATAGTCGAGGCCGAGGCCGCCGTATTCTTCGGGGATGGTACAGCAGAGCATGCCGGCGGCGCCGGCCTTGTGCCACAGCTCGCGCGGGCAGATGCCGTCCTTCTCCCACTGGGCGTGGTAGGGCGCGATTTCCTTTTCGATGAACTTGCGAACGGTGTCGCGAAACTGGTGGTGCTCTTCACGGAATAAGGTGCGTTCAATCATGGTGGGGTATCAATAAAAAACGTTTGCCACAGAGGACACAGAGATCACAGAGGAAAAGCCAAACCCATGGGAAAGCGATTCCACGCTGTAAAGACAAATATTCGCGTTCAATCGACGTGCCTTTCTCTGTGCCCTCTGTGAACTCTCTGGCTTCAATATAAGCGTAACCCCCGACAATGCCCGGTCGGCGTCAGTTATCGCTCAGAAACTGGACCAGCAGCTGCGTGTCCTGCGGATAGACATCGAGGTGCACCACCTTGTCGTTGCGACAGGTATAGACCTCGACATACGGCATCATGATGCTCTTGCCGGTCTTGCGCGAGGTGAAGGTCAGGTCCATCGAGGCGGCGACCTTGTCGCCCGTTCCGAGCAGTTCGCAGCGGCCGAACTTGATGATCAGCCGCCCCATCAGGACCCCCAGAACATCCTTTTTGAACGCCTCGGATCCAAGGTGCGTCCCGCCGTACGGTAGCGACGGCGGCTCAATACACTTCATGTCCTGATCGATGCAGGCCATCACGCCTGCGGCATCTTCGCGCTTGACGGCTTCGAGCATTGCACCAACCACTTCAGCAGCTGTTTTCATGATTGCTCCTCCTTGTTGTAAGCCTTGTTTCAATCATCGGGCGCCTCGATGCACCAGTCGTCTATGAAACACCGAACAAGTCCGTTCGTGGTGAGCCTGTCGAACCACATGCCAACTAAACCACAGCAATTTATACTGTCTGACGCTTGCCCTTCGACAAGCTCAGGGCGAACGGAAGGCTTGGTCGGCGATTCCCTATGCAAAAACTACGTGGCACCCTGCTCGCGGTCGTGCTGCGGCCGGCCGGCATCTTCGACCTTTGCGGCCAGTTCTTCGGGGCGCGGGAAGCGCTGCAGGAAATGCCCGCCGTTCAACTGCAGATTGATCCCGGTGGCGTAGCAGGGCCCGGCCAGCCACAGCACGGCGTTGGCAAAATCGCTGGGCACGCCTATGCGCTTGAGCGGTATCTCGTATTCCATGCGCTCCTTCACCTGCGGGTTGGTCAGCAGGTCCCAGGTCAGGTCGGACAATATCGGACCAGGCTGTACGGAATTCACCCGGATGTTGCGCCCGCCGTATTCCACGGCCGCATAGCGCACCAGGCAATCGGTCGCTGCCTTGGCACAGGCATAGGGGAACAGCGGGCCCATGACATTGGTCGTTGCCATGGTCGAAATGATGACAATCGATCCGCCATTGCCCATCGCGGCGGCAGCGTGTTTGACGAAATAGACGTTGGCAAGGTAGTTGGTGTCGAGCGACGATTGCAAGGTCGCGGTTTCGGCTGTCTCGATCGGGCCCATCAGCGCCGAGCCGGCGGCATTCACTGCAATGTCGAGCTGCCCGTATTCCTTGAGCGCCGTCGCGATCAGCAGCTTGATGTCGTCCTCGCTGGTGGCGTCACAGCGCACCGCGATGCCTCCGGTCTTTTTGGCCAACTCCTGCAGCGGCGCCAGCGTTCGCGCACCGACCACCACCTTTGCGCCCTGCGCTGCCAGTGCTTCGGCAATGGCCCAGCCCGTACCACGGGCCGACGAGGCCCCCAGCACCACGGCAACCTTTCCTGTGAAATCAGTACCCATTGAATGCTCCTCCTCTTGTTTTGGTTTTGCTCAACGCTGCCCCGGCGCTCAAACCGGGCAGAAACCCTTGTGTCTCTTGGCCGGCGTCAGCGTTTGGTGAAATTCGGCGCTCGTCGCTCACCGAATGCGCGAATCCCCTCCTTGAGATCCGCATTCTGCAGCATGGTAAGCCCTTCATAGGCCAGCGACGTTTCCAGCACGCTGTGGACGGCCTGGCGCAAGGGCAGGTTGACCGCCAGTTTGGTATAGGCCACTGCGGCATAAGAGTTCGCCAGCAGCTTGTCGACGAACTTCCGCACCGCGGCATCGAGTTCTTCTGCCTTGACCGCGTAATTGATCAGCCCGATCTGTGCCGCCTCGGGTGCCGAAATCGCACTGCCGGTGAGCAGGTATTCCTTGGCCTTTGCATAGCCGATGAGCTGCGGCCAGATCAGGGCGCCGCCATCGCCGGCGACGAGGCCGATCTTCACGTGCGGGTCGGCGATGCGCGCGGTATCGCAGGCGATGATCATGTCGCACATCAGGGCGATGCTGGCGCCAAGGCCGATGGCGTCGCCATTCAGGCGGCAGATGATCGGCTTGGGGCATTCCAGAATGCCTTTGACGATGCGCTGCCCGACCCGCATATTGTCCAGGTGCAGCGGCAGCGACTCTGCCAGTCCGGAAAGCCAGGGCAGATCACCGCCGGCACAAAAGGCCTTGCCATTGCCGGTGAACAAGATGACGGACACGCGTTCGTCGTCAGTGAGCCGGTCGAAGATGGTCGACAGTTCGTGGTGCAGTTCGGCGTTGATCGAGTTCAGCGAGGCGGGACGGTTGATCGCCACCGTAGCAACGCGTTCCTCGATCGATACCTGCAGGGTCGTGTACGTCGAATAGTCAGCGTGGTCTGACATCGGGCTCTCCAGTATTAATTGTCTATGGCGTTCGAGACGGAATCCGGCAAGCGGTTGCCACACCGAAGACGTCTCTCAGGTTCCCGATGCTACTGTATTCCCGCATCAATCTGCTCGCGACCTGTGCGCGCAACAATTCCGCGGATGGCGGGCATTTTCTGCTACGATTTTCGCGCCCGAACACTACGCATTCGATGTGCGGCTATCCGGATAAAAACGACCTGCACTCGCCAAAGCTGCAGGCATGAGGAGATACCACGATGAGTTTCGCTGCACGCCTCGACGCATTTCACGAGCAGGCCATGGCCGCGGCCGGGGGGCTTGCCGACTTCGGCGACCCTGGCTACCTCGACCCCTTGCGCCTGCTGGCGAAGGATCTCGATTGCAATGCCAGGCTCAGCAAACTGGGTGAGCAGATCATCGCCGGCAATATCGTCGGAGACCTGATCGCGCGCCTGCTGGAGGAACAGGGCTACAAGTCCTTTCCGCAATTCGTCGAAGCCCCTATCGAGAAGCCGCTGATCATCATCGGCATGGCCCGAACGGGGACGACGGTGCTGCACCGGCTCATCGGCCTCGACCCTGCCCTGCAGACCTTGCCGATGTGGCTGGCTTGCGCACCAATGCCACGTCCACTTCGTGAAACCTGGGAGTCGAATCCCGTCTTCAAACAGGTACAGCAGGGGATCGAGCAGATCCAGCAACTGTCGCCGAAGTTCAAGCAGATGCACCCCCAGAGTGCGGAAGCGGCGGACGAATGCCGTTTCATCTTCAACCACAGTTTCATCTCGCCTACCTATTCGGCGACCGCCCATGTTCCCGAATACACCGAAATGCTCAAGGCCGATTCCGGCTTTGGCAAGTACCGTCGCTATCACAAGACCCTGGGCGTGATCGGTGGCAACACCGACAGGCGCTGGCTGCTCAAGTGCCCGACGCACCTGTGGAACCTCCCTGCCCTGCTCGACATCTTTCCCGACGCCTGCATCATCATGACCCATCGCGACCCGGTCGACTCGATAACGTCGATCGTCAGCCTGGTGTATGAGTTGATCCGTATGGCTGCACCGTCGATCAGCCCGCAGGATTTTGCGCGCGAACACAGCGACACCTGGGGCTGGGTGCTGAACAAGGCCGAACGTGATCGCGAAGCCATCGACCCGGCGCGCATTTTCGACATCCATTTTGACGACATCCGGACCGATCCGATCGGATCGATCGAGCGTATCTACCGCCATTTCGACATTCCCGTCAGCGAGGCCGCGCGCACGGCGTGGCAGCAGCAGGTGCGCGAAGACCCTAAGGGCGGCCACGCCACGCATCACTATCGGCCCGAAGATTTCGGGCTGACGAAGGAAGGCATCCGGCGCTGTGCCGGCCGGTGTTACGATCGTTACCTGCAAGTCGAGGCGGCACGCTCGGCGCCGGCTTGATGCGAATGGAGGCACCGGACAATCGCCGGCTGATCGATTGAATAAGGCAGCCCAAAGCTGCAAAATGAGTACACGCGAGGAGACGCAAAATGAAAACAAGGCTGCTGTCCACACTTACCCTTCTCGCCGCGCTGTGCGTGACCCCTCCGGCATTCGCGGATGACGGCGCGGTGCCCGACGAGTGGTCCAAGATTGTCAATGGCTTCGCACACCTCGGTGCGCTGACCGGGCGTCTGTCCGATCCGCAGGACCCGCAGCTGCGCGAGGAGTTCTACAAATTCATGGTTTCCGCCGCCGCGCAGGGCTATCTTGGCCTGCTCTATGCCGACATCGACCATCCCGATTTCTATCCCGCCTTTGCTCCCGCCTACAATTTCATGGGGCCCAATCCGGACAACGTGTATTACATGACGCCAGTCGAAGACAAGGGTGTCTACCGGATCAGCGGCACGCGCGGGACCGTTCATATCATCGACTTCAACCTTGGCAGCGGAATGCTGCTGGCGAACGGCACCGGTCGGCTCGAAAAAACCAAGGCCAACTACGACATCGACCTCAATGCCAAGGTGCGCAAGGACGGCACCTTCGACATCATCATGAGCCCGGAGCGCCCCCAGGGCTACAAGGGCGACTGGTGGAAGCTCGAACCTGGCACGACGGTGCTTTTCCTGCGTCAACTTTCCTATGACGCGGCAAAGGAGCTTGACGGCCGCATCGCCATCGAGCGCCTCGACCGCGCCGCGATCAAGCCGCGGCCGAGTGCCCAGCGCCTCGCGGAAAACCTCGCGCTGCTGTCGACATGGACCGAGAACTGGGTAAATTTCGGCTTTGACTGGCAGAAGCGCCTTGTTGACCAGGGCCTGGTGAACAAGGTGGTCGCGCGCAACATCAATGACGTCGGCGGATTTACGACGCAGATCTACGTCGAAGGCACTTTCGACCTGGCGCCGGGCGAGGCGCTGATTTTCGAAACCGTGATTCCGAAGAAATGCCGTTACTGGAACATCCAGCTCACAGATGAAAAATTCTCCGCCGTCGACATCATCAACCGGCAGACCTGGCTCAACGGACGCAGCGCCCGCCTGGACCGCGACGGCAAGTTCCGCGCCGTCATCTCGGCCGAGGACCCCGGCGTACCGAACTGGCTCGACACCGCAGGTTATCGCAAGGGCGAAATCCTCGGCCGCTGGAATACCTGCGACAGCGCGCCGACACCGGTGGTCACCAAGGTCGCGATCGGCGACGTCCGCAAGCAACTCCCTGCCGACACGCCGACAGTGACGGCGCAGGCTCGCGATGACTCCATCCGCGCCCGGCGCAAGGCGGTGCAGATGCGGCGGCGCTGGTAATCCCCGCTTCATCGAAAAAAATAAATCTCAAGGAGGACTGCATGACGGAATTGCTCGCCGCTCTCGGCTTCGACATGGGCACGAACAGCGGCATTTTCTGGTTCGGTGTCGCCTGGACCGCTTTCATCATCACGGTGATATGGATCGTCGGCTACGCACTTGAAGGCCACCACGGCATGATCGACGCTTTCTACGGCTACGGCTTCGCGATGCAGATCTGGATCGCCTATTACTTCTCCGGCGCCAACTCGTCCATTGCGACGGCGCTATTGATCATGGGCTCGCTGCACAGTTGCCGGCTCGGCATCTACCTGTCCCGGCGCTGGCTGGGCTATCGACGGAAAGGCACCGGCGACCAGCGTTACATGGGCTTCGTGCCAAAGCTGTCGCCCGGTTACTGGTGGAAGAGTCTGCTCCTAGTGTTGCAGCCACAGACCGCGATGATCACCTTCGGCTGTATGGCAGCGACCTGGGGCATCCTGGCCAATGCACACAATATTGCGCCGCTGAATATCTTCTCCATCATTGGTATCGCCGTCTTCGGCATCGGCTATTACTACGAGACCGTCGCCGACGGCCAGCTCCAAGCCTTCAAGGCCGACCCGCACAACAAGGGGCGTTACCTGAACACGGGTGTCTGGACCTATACCCGGCATCCGAACTATTTCGGCAACGTCACCGTGTGGTGGGGAATCTACATTGTCGCGGTGGCCGGCAATCCTGACTACTGGTGGATCATCGCCGGACCGATCGTGAACACCATCCTGCTTACCGGCATCGTCGGCCGTGCCTTCCAGGACAATTTCATGGGCGGACGACCGGAGTACCGCGAACTGATGGCGAAGACCAACAGCTTCCTGCCCATCCCGCCGCGAAAATGAACTGACTCTGTCAGTTCGATCGCAGGCACAAATTGTGAGGCGAGTCACTTGACTTAAGCCAGCAACATTTATTAGAACAGCCTGCGCAGACTGTCGAAGTGGCCAAGATTCGCCCGTGACCAGAAGCAGTATCGCGAAATTCTTGATTAGCGCATAGTGAAGCTGATAATCACCCGCTTGCCTCATACCGGCAGCACCAAATGTGCAACGAATGATATTCGCTGATCCCGGACTAAAGCAGCTCGAAGCCTGACGCGTCAACTTACCCACACCCCTTCGCGGCAACGCTGCCAAGGCGGTACTATCGGATATCTGGATACCGCACAGCTTTCACCGTGCCGCATCCAGAGAAACGACTATGCCGACTCGGCGGCCTGCCTTTTTGCCGCGTTGATCAGCTGGTAACCCATCACATAAAACCAGATGCTGAAGAGGCCACCCGGAATCCAGAAGGCGAGCAAACCATTCCATGCAAAGGGCCCGGTCTTGAACATGGTGATGAATCCGCCCGGCACGTACAGCAGCGCCAGCCAGAAATTGAAGAAGCCCACCCAACGCGGCATGATCGGGTTCGGGCGCTTGTCGCCGATGATGGCGGCACCGAGCGATACATTCTGCAGAAACGGCAAGGTGAAGGGCATCACGAAAATGAACCAGCCGAGGTCGTTCAACGCCTGGGTGATTTCGGGGTTGCGATCGGGACGGAACGCCGCCACGGTCCACAGCAGCGCCGGCAGGATGAAAAACAGGGTCTGCGGAATCGAGCCCGCCAGCTGGGCATAAGTCAGGACTGGCGTTTCACGATTTTCCATGCGGCGCATTTGCGCTGCAATTGCAGCACCGAAGGCGCCGGCAAGCGCGCCAGTGATGATGAACAGAATCGAGGCAAGTCGAATGCCGAACAGATTCTGTTGATAAAGCGCGGCAATTTCCTGCGCGCCGGAAGTCGGCAGCGTCGGCGGGAAAAACCCGGCGGCTGGCCACAAACCGGCAAACATGAAGACCGGGCACAGGTACCCGCACCACGCACAAATGATCTGGCTTCTCGCATTCATTGCTGCACTCCCCTCGTTGGTATAAGAAAATTCAGGCTATCACATTCCGCTCAGGCTGCCGGTGGCCAGAAGAACTCGCGTGGCGTGTACCAGAAGCGCTTCAGCACCAGCACAAACAAGGCCCAGCCCTGGCTGAACTCGACGCGGCGCGAGCGCAAGGCCACGCCCAGCGCCAGCGAAAAACTCACCATGAGATTGGTTGCCCCGATCAGGACAATACCCAGCAGGGACAGCAGCCACTGCTCCATCGTCAGTTGATAACCGGAACCCGCGAGCGCAAAGGCGAAATTGGCACTGGAGAAGGTAATGTGCCGTATGTCGATGGGCAGCCCGAAGATAAAGCCAAGGATTCCCACGCTGCCGAGCATGATGCCGAAGAAGAAGTTACCGGCAAGGGCGCCGAGGTTGTCGGCGATGTATTCCGTCATTCGCTGCAGACGCTCCTCGCCGAGCAGTCGACGCAGCCAGCGTAACTGACGCAGCCGTGCCGGAATCTCGTTGTAGGCTGCCTTGTTGTCGTAATAGCCGGCAATGAGCCCGGAAAGAAACAGGCAGATGCCGGCTATTGCCGCATGCGGCAAGGCGAGGCTACGGAAGGGATCGATATCGTGAAGCAGATGCTGCACCTTTTCCGGATCGGCCAGATGTTGCCCATGGAAAAATTTCCACACTACCGCAATGGCAAGAGCCGTCGGCATGGCAACCATGATGTTGCCGACAATCGCAATGAACTGGGAACGCGCCACGCACACGACGAGTTCGGCCAGCTCGTGCAGTTTCTGTTCGCCCTTGTCGATGGAGGCGGCAATTGCGGCCGCCGTCATTGCCGGTTGCTTGGTAGCGACCGTGTAGTGCAGCACATGGATCAGCATGAAGCCAAACGAATAATTGAGGCTGTAAAAAAACAGGTAGCCGAAAGGCGCCAGTATCAGTTTTGAAAACAGGACCTTGATCATGGCCATGAAGCCGACAATGAATCCTGCCCCGGCGGCAGACCCGAACATTTCCTTCCACTCCGCTACGGTTCTGGTCACATAGTGCTCGCCAGTGCGGCTTGCCCTTTCCGTGACCTGCAAAGCCAGCAATTCCGTATTGGTCTGGAACAATCGCCTTATGCTGAGCTTGGTTGCATTTGCTGCTACCAATTGCTTGAACAGATCGATACCGTTATCGCGGGCAGCATCCAGCGACGCCGGATCAATCAGGGTCAGCAACATGCGCAATCGGTCAATGCTCTGGGTCAATCGCAGCAACAACCGTGTCAGGCTGACTGAAACGCCACTCACCGCTGCCTGGCGACGAATCCGGGTGACAATTTCCTCGCATTGGCCAAGCAGCACTTCGATGTGCCGGTGGTCTTCAAAGGGCTGATGGTGATCAAGCAGCCAGCGCTGAAGGCTTTCGACAAAAGCAACCACCTCTGTGTTCTGCCGTAAAAATGGTGATTCGAAATTTTCGATATCAGGATGGTTGCGCACGAGTTCCGGCTCCAACCCGATTGCCGTGATCCGGTATGAAAGTACCTGCACGGCCTCCAGCAGCTCGCCCATTACAGCCGCATGAAACGCCTGAGAATTTCGCCAATGAAAACCTAGCGCCTTCACCAGGGCATCCCACACGTCGTTTTCGACGCCGCATACCCAGTGCCGGTCGCTAGTTCTCTCAAACAACTGCCCCAGCACGTCTTTCATGTAGCTGTCGTTGACGGTCGGTGGCAACCACTTGTGATTGAGCCTTTGCCAAAGCTCGGCAAAGAAACCCTGATTCTCGAGGATGCCGATATCCGTGCACAAATGCACCAGCTTGCGCGTCCCGATCACCGCAACCACATGGTCGCGCAAGGCTACGGCCAGTTCGGGCCTGCTCTCCAGCAGGTAGGTAAGCGCACGAATGTTGCGGGTGGCCTCGGAAATGTCCGTCGCACGCTTCGGCCGCAGCTCCGAGATCAAGGCATGCAAGGGGTCGATATCGTGCCTGACCGCCTGGCTGGCATCAGCGCAAAGTTGTTCGAGAAGGATATCCATATCGGACGTCAGTGTGCCCGGTTGTTCATTTTTTGCAACGCCAAAAAAACGTCGTCAATCGGCGACAGCACATGTGCAGGCAAAACAGGCAGTTGCCGGGATAAAGCCATGCCGTCGTCTGTACCTGGCGACAAAGCTGCCCGCAGGGGGCTTTTTCTTTTACACCTCGTTTCCGTCATAAGCCGATGAATGTACATCGCTAATTGCCAATACTCTGCGACTGGCATGGGGCTTGCGAAAGGCAGGGCATCCAGGGTAGCCGTGTTGCGCCGCCTCGGTTCAGATAAGGAACTCCCATGCAAAAGTCTGGTGGATTTTTTGGCCGCAGCGAAGACGCGGCACGAGATGCCAAGCTCAACCCCATCAAACCGGCCATCGCACCGCAACCCGCGCCCAACCCGTCGTTGCAACATATTGCCAGCAGCAATGGTGCCGTGACCAAAGACCTGATGCCGGCCAATGACCAGAGCATCGGCAACCGCCTGATCGTCGGTCCCGACGTCAAGTTGAAGGGCGCCGAAATCGTTGATTGCGACACCCTGATCGTTGAAGGACGCGTCGAGGCCACTCTCGACAGCCGGATCATCCGTATCGCCGAGAAAGGCTCGTTTAGCGGTACTGTCGGAATCGACACTGCCGAAATCCATGGCCACTTCGACGGCGAACTGACCGTTCGCAACCAGTTGTTCATCCACGCCACCGGCCACGTCAGCGGCAAGATCCGTTATGGAAAGATACTGATCGAGGAAGGTGGCCAGATATCCGGCGACATTCAAGCCATCGCATCGAATGAAGCAACGCTGCTGTCAACACTGAAACCCAAACCGGTGGCCTCCGTGAACTGAACCCTCCGGTCGTTGCTGCCGCAGCAGGAACGACCGGACAGGTTCAACCATCCCCCTGCGCTACGGGCACTCTCCTCCCTCCCCCACTTTCAGCCCGTAGCGCTTTTTTCACTGCCCGCAGCGCCCTGACTCGGTGCTTCGCTAGAATGCTGACTCAACCGTCATTCCGGGTCACGCACGCATGTCAACCAATCTTGTTCTAACCGTCATCGGCAATGATCGTCCGGGGCTTGTGGAAGCGCTCTCTTCCGCCATCAGCGCTCACAAGGGCAATTGGCTGGAAGCCTCGATGTCGCGTCTGGCTGGTCAGTTCGCCGGCATCGTGCGCGTGGCACTGCCGGACGAAAACATTGCGCAGCTGCAGGGCGCACTGCGCAATATCAAGGGACTGGAAATCACGACCGC
Source organism: Betaproteobacteria bacterium (assembly GCA_947478755.1). Classification (GTDB taxonomy): domain Bacteria; phylum Pseudomonadota; class Gammaproteobacteria; order Burkholderiales; family Rhodocyclaceae; genus Georgfuchsia. The sequence goes on from CANJXH010000005.1 coordinate 16,208, forward strand.
CATTTCTTCGCCACAGCCACAGAGCGAAGGAAAGGTACTGCATTTGTCTCTGGTGGGACACGATCGCATCGGCATCGTCAGCGAAGTGGCGCAAGTGCTGGCAAGGCATGAGGTGAATGTCGAAAAGCTCACGACCTACGCTGCCAGCGCACCGATGTCGGCCGAGATGCTGTTCCACGCCAGCGCCGAGCTGCTGGCCAATCCCTCGCTTGACGCCCGTCTGCTGAAAGCCGAACTCGAAAAGCTCTCCGACGATTTGATGGTCGACATTTCGATCATCGAGAACGTCTGAAACCGGCATCACCAAAGTCTCCTTTTCCCGATGCTCCGCTCCGGCTCACCTGTAGCCGTCATTCTGTCCTTGCTGCGCCCCTATCGAGGACGCGCGGCGCTGGCCGGCATTGCACTGGTAGTGGCCGCCGGCGCGATGCTGGGGGTTGGACAAGGCCTCCGTGCCGTCATCGACAAAGGCTTTTCTGCAGGCGACCCGGCCTGGCTCGACCGCACGCTGGCGGCCATGTTCGGCATCATCGCCCTGCTTGCCGCCGCGACCTATACCCGCTACTTCAATGTTGCCTGGCTGGGTGAACGCATCACCGCCGACCTCCGGCGCAAGCTTTTCGACCATCTGCTGACGCTGCCACCCTCCTGGTTCGAGTCAGGGCGCACCGGCGACGTGATTTCACGAGTCACCGCCGATACGACGCAGATTGAAGGCAGCATCGGCTCCAGCCTCTCGATTGCACTGCGCAACTCGCTTCTGTTGCTGGGCGGCCTCGCCATGCTGTTTACGACCAGCCTCAAACTGACGCTGATGGTCCTGGCGGGCGTGCCGCTCGTGGTTGCCCCTATCCTGTTCTTTGGCAGACGCGTTCGCAGGCTCGCGCGCCAAAGCCAGGACCGCGTTGCCGATCTCGGCAGCCGCATTGATGAAACCATCCACGAGATTCGCATCGTGCAGGCTTATGGCCACGAAGATGCCGACCGTCACGAGTTCGCCACCTTGGTCGAACATGGCTTCGACGTCGCCCGAACCCGCATCCGGAGTCGCGCCATGTTGATCGTGTGCGTCATGGTGCTGGTGTTTGGCGCCATCGCACTGATTCTGTGGGTGGGCGGCCATGATGTTCTGGAAGGTCGCATCACTGCCGGGCAACTTTCGGCCTTCGTCTTTTATGCCAGCGTTGTGGCTGGCGCCGTCGCGGCGCTTTCCGAAGCCTGGGGTGACCTGCAGCGCACCGCCGGCGCCACCGAGAGACTGATGGAGATTCTCGCGACCGAGGCCGAGTTGTCCCTGCCAGCCAATCCGGTGGCGATCCCCTTGCCGGTTCGCGGCAACATTCATTTCGATCATGTCACGTTTCACTATCCAACCCGGCCGGATATTGCCGCGCTGGATGATTTCTCGCTGACGGTATCCACGGGCGAAACCGTTGCACTCGTTGGCCCTTCCGGCGCGGGAAAGACCACCGTATTCCAGCTCATGCTGCGTTTTTATGATCCGCAGCAGGGTTTGGTAAGCCTCGACGGCATTTCGCTGTCGGAAACCGATCCTCGCGCCTTGCGTCAATGCCTCGCACTGGTACCGCAGGAGCCGGTTGTCTTCGCCGCCAGCGTTACCGAAAACATTCGCTATGCCCGCCCTGATGCCACGTCAGCCGATGTACTGGCCGCCGCCACTGCCGCCTATGCGGACGAGTTCATCCGCAAGCTGCCGCAAGGTTACGACACCTGGCTGGGCGAACGCGGTGTGCGCCTGTCTGGTGGGCAACGACAGCGTATTGCCATCGCCCGCGCCATACTGGCCGATCGGCCGGTTCTATTGCTTGACGAGGCGACATCGGCGCTGGATGCCGAGAGCGAGCGCCTGGTGCAGGCCGCGCTGGATGGATTGATGCGAAACCGCACCACGCTGGTCATTGCACATCGCCTCGCCACGGTCCAGAAAGCCGACCGCATCGTGGTAATGGAACATGGTCGTATCATCGAAACGGGCACCCACGCCGAGCTGATTGTCAGCGATGGCCTGTATGCCCATCTCGCCAGACTGCAATTTACCCACTGACATGGACAACGCCGTCATTGCTGCCATCGCCCGCTGGCCTAACGTGCCGCATGTTTACGGTTGGCTGTCGCTTGACCGGCGTGGCAAGTGGCGTCTGCAGGGCAGTCCGATCGACAATGCCCAGGTGAACGGCTTCATCGGCCGAAACTACGAGTGCGATGCACGGGGTGCCTGGTTTTTCCAGAATGGTCCACAGCGGGTGTATGTCCAGCTCGATTACACGCCATGGATACTCCGTATCGGCAATCAACAGGAACTGGCGACGCATACGGGGAAGGCCGTCGACGACATCCGCTCCGCCTTGATCGACGAGAACGGCGACCTTCTGGTCGCCTTTGGCAACACCGTTGGCCTCATTGAAGACCGCGACCTGCCGGCCATGATCAATGCCATGGTCGATGACAAGGGAAACAGCCTGGACGACGACGCGCTGGCCGCGCTGATGCAAGGCACGAAATCTGCGGCCTGGCTGCAACTGAAAGCTGCCCGCATCGCAATAAGCACGATTTTCAGCAGCGAAGTGGCCGGGCGCTACGGCTTCCTGCCCGATCCCCAGGCGGATAGCGAATAAAACCGTGGTACGCACTTCCAGCGCCGGGCGGCGCCGAAGGTGCTCAGGGCGTCAGTGCGGCGGTCAGGGACTCGATTTCCTCGGCTGAGTCCTTGAGGATGCCGGACAGGGTGTCGTTGCCAATGGCCATGTCGATATTCGCCTTCATTTCCTGCACCTGTGATGCATCACCCAGCGAGTGAAGCGGCGAGACGACGGGCGCCAACTGGTCGGCCAGCACCAACGTGTCTGCCAGAGAGGTCGACGGTATGGTGAGAAAGCCTTCCCAGAACTCTTCAATGGCCGCCATCACTGCGTCAGGGACTTCAAGCGCCTTGAGGACTTCGCGGCCAATGCCTGCCTCGCCATATTCGATCCAGAACTCGTGGCCCTCCTGCAGGATGCCGGGAAAGTCCTTTGCTCGCGAGATCAGATAAAAACCGCCAATCTCATGGACGATCGCTGCAAACATCGCGGTATCCGGATCTTGATGCGTGACGCGACGGGCGATCAACTGCGCCAGCGAGGCCACATGAGCCGTGTGCACCCATAGCTGCTCGGATAACCTGGCGCTGACCGGGTCACTGGTTCTGGCCGCGAGCTCACGCGTTGCGACGGAAGTCGCCAGGCTCTTCACTGTACGAAACCCGATGCGTTGAATGGCGGTCTTGACGTCGGTCGTGACCTTGCCGGCACGGTTGTAGATGACCGAATTCGAGACGGCCACCACCTTGGCAGAAAGGATTGGCTCTGCCTGTATCAAACGGGCAGCGTGGGCGATGTCGCAGTCATCGGCATCGAGGGCCTTGTTGACCTGCAATGCGACGCGGGCATGGGCGGAAAAGTGAACTCCGCCGCTGCTGATCTCGTCCACCATGGAACTGAATATTTTCTGGGCATCCATAAATTGCTTGACGGCTGACGGTCATGAAAATTACTTGGTCAGCACCATTTACGTGCAAACAGACCAAACCTTGAGGCATTTCACTTTTTATTTGCACCATGTTGCAGCGGCTGGCGATTGACCAGACTCCGGAAGCGTCAGGTCAGCAGATTTCAAGCCGCGGCAAGCCCGACGTCATGGTGCCAACGACGGCAGCTTCAGCAAAGCTGCTGTCTCGCAGCAGTTTGAGTACGTCATCGACACCGTCTGGATCACAAGAAACAAGCAGTCCGCCACTGGTCTGCGGGTCCGACAGCAGATTGCGCTGCCAATCGGAGAACCCCTCAGGCAGTGTCATCTCGCAGCCATAGCCGGACCAGTTGCGGCCCGAGGCACCGGTGGAAATGCCGTTACGGCTGTGGGTCACCGCCTCGGCGATCAATGGTAGCCGGCTGAAATCAACCTGTGCGCCCAGACCCGAGCCACGACATATCTCCAGCAGATGACCGGCCAATCCGAAGCCGGTGACATCGGTCATGGCATGCACCGCGTCCATGGCGCCAAGCGCCATGCCCGGTGTATTCAGGCGCGTGGTCCATTTGATCATCTGGACGTAGCCATCTGCCGAGAGCACGCCTTTCTTGAGCGCCGCCGAGAGCATGCCGACGCCCAAGGGCTTGCTCAGGATCAGGCTGTCACCGGCACGCGCCGAACTGTTGCGTTTGATCCGGTCAGGATGCACCACGCCCAAGGCGACCAGGCCATAGATCGGTTCCAGCACATCGATGCTGTGGCCACCGGCGATCGGGATGCCGGCCTCGGCACACACTGATTCGCCGCCGGCGAGGATGCGGCGAATCACGTCCTCCGGTAGCTTGTCCAGTGGCATGCCCACCAAGGCCAGCGCAAACAGTGGCTTGCCGCCCATGGCATAGATGTCGGAAAGCGCATTGCTTGCGGCAATGCGGCCGAAATCGTGGGGGTCGTCGACGATGGGCGTGAAAAAGTCCGTCGTGGCGACAATGGCCTGTTCATCGTTCAGGCGATAAACCGCAGCATCGTCGCTGGTCGCCGTGCCGACCAGCAGATCTGCGTGCATGGACTTGAAGGGCGATTCGGCCAGCAGGCGCGAAAGTACCGCAGGTGCGATCTTGCAACCGCAGCCGCCGCCGTGACTGAATTGGGTAAGCCGGATCGGCTGGTTTTTCGGATCGTTCATGTTGGGTGGATGTCGTTAATATGCGGAACCTGATTTGCCTGCCGGATTGAAAACAGATCGTGACGGATTATTCGCGCGCCACCGTAGCACAACTTGTCGATTGCGATACCGTGATCGACGTGCGTTCGCCCGCCGAATTTGCCGAAGATCATATCCCGGGAGCGATCAATTGCCCGGTGCTGGACAACGACGAACGTGTCCGCGTCGGCACGCTGTACAAGCAAGTATCACCATTCGAAGCGCGCAAGGTCGGCGCAACCCTGGTCGCGCGCAATATCGCCCGCCACATCGAGGAACAGTTCCTGCAACATCCGAAATCATGGCGGCCGCTGGTCTATTGCTGGCGCGGTGGACAGCGCAGCGGCGCCTTCACGCACATCCTGCGCGAAGTTGGCTGGTCGGCGCGGCGACTGGATGGCGGCTATAAATCATGGCGTCATCACGTGATCGAGGACCTGGCTGCCCTGCCTGCCAAGCTCAGGTTTACGGTCATCACCGGTCCTACCGGCAGCGGCAAGAGCCGCCTGCTGGAGGCTCTTGCCACGCAAGGCGCGCAAGTATTGCATCTTGAGCAGCTTGCCGCGCACAAGGGATCGGTGCTGGGCGGCCTGCCGGATGAACCCCAGCCCTCGCAGAAGATGTTCGAGACTCGTCTGCATTCGGTGCTGGCGTCGCTTGATCAGGCAAGGCCCGTGTATGTGGAAGCCGAAAGCCGCCGCATCGGGCTGTTGAACCTGCCTGACGCCATCAATCTCGCCATTCACTCTTCGGCCTGCATGCGCGTTGAGGCGAGCCTTGAGTCACGCGTTGATTTTCTGCTGCGCGACTACGACTACCTTTGCAATACCGGCGCTCTGGCCGAAATACTGCCGCGCTTGAAAGAGATACAGGGCAAGGAACGCATCGAGCGCTGGCAGGGCTTGGCCGAGGAAGGAGACTTCCGCTCCCTGGTCGCCGAGCTGCTGGTCCAGCATTACGATCCGCTTTATGGTCGCTCGCAACAACGCAGCTTCTCGCAACTCGGCACGGCAGCCGTACACGCCACCGACGACCTGTCGCCTGCCGCCATTGACGCGCTAGCTGCCCGGGTACTGGCCTCCAACTGATTGCCGCGTTGGCGGCACCTGGCACTCGGCACGCGACGCGCCTCCGCATCATTTTTTGCCACAGATTGACGATGTCGCAGGTAAACTGCGCCCCTGCCCTGCAACTACCGAAAGAAACCCGTGGCCCAATATGTAATGTCGATGCTCAAAGTGAGCAAGACCGTTCCCCCCAAACGCCAGATCATCAAGGACATCTCGCTCAGCTTTTTCCCCGGCGCCAAGATCGGCCTGCTCGGCTTGAATGGTTCGGGAAAATCGACGGTACTGCGCATCATGTCGCTTACGGACAAGGAGTTCGACGGCGAAGTGCAGCACCAGCCCAACCTCAACATCGGCTACCTGCCTCAGGAACCGGCACTGGATCCGGAAAAGACCGTGCGCCAGGAAGTCGAGTCCGGTATGGGCGAAGTGATGCAGGCGCAGCAAAAACTCGAAGAGGTCTATGCCGCGTACGCCGAGGAAGGCGCTGACTTCGACAAGCTGGCGGAAGAGCAGGCGCGGCTCGAAGCCATCATTTCTGCATCTGGCTCCGACGCCGAAACCCAACTTGAAATCGCCGCCGATGCGTTGGGCCTGCCGGCGTGGGACGCCGTGATCAAGAACCTTTCCGGCGGCGAAAAACGCCGCGTCGCGCTGTGCAAGCTGCTGCTGTCGAAGCCGGACATGCTGTTGCTGGATGAGCCGACCAACCACCTCGATGCCGAATCGGTGGAATGGCTGGAACAGTTTCTCGTCCGCTTCCCCGGCACTGTGGTGGCGGTGACCCACGACCGCTACTTCCTCGACAATGCGGCCGAATGGATTCTGGAACTCGACCGCGGTCATGGCATCCCGTGGAAGGGCAACTACTCCAGTTGGCTGGAACAGAAACAGGCGCGCCTCGAAACCGAATCCAAACAGATCGACTCACACCAGAAGGCGATGAAGCAGGAACTGGAATGGGTGCGCCAGGGTGCCAAGGCACGCCAGTCCAAGAGCAAGGCGCGTCTCGCCCGCTACGAAGAAATGGCCAGCGTCGAATACCAGAAGCGCAACGAAACCCAGGAAATCTTCATCCCGCCCGGCGAACGTCTCGGCGACAAGGTGATCGAGTTCAAGAATGTGAGCAAGGCCTTCGGCGATCGCCTGCTGATCGACAACCTCAGCTTCACGGTGCCGCCCGGCGCCATCGTCGGCGTAATCGGCCCCAACGGTGCAGGCAAATCAACCCTGTTCAAGATGATTCGCGGCCTCGAAACTCCAGACAGCGGCGAAGTGGAGATGGGCACCACGGTCAAGATCGCATCGGTCGACCAGTCACGCGAAGGTCTTGATGGGACCAAGACCGTATTCGACGTCATCTCCGACGGCGCCGACATCCTCACCGTCGGCAAATTCGAAATGCCGAGCCGTGCCTACATCGGCCGCTTCAATTTCAAGGGCGCAGACCAGGGCAAGATCGTCGGCAATCTCTCCGGCGGCGAACGCGGCCGTTTGCATCTGGCCAAGACGCTGATCGCCGGCGGCAACGTGCTGTTGCTTGACGAACCGTCGAACGATCTCGATGTGGAAACCCTGCGCGCGCTGGAAGATGCGCTGCTTGAGTTCTCCGGCTGCGTGATGGTGATCAGCCACGATCGGTGGTTCCTTGACCGTATCGCGACCCACATCCTCGCCTGCGAAGGCAATTCTCAATGGACCTTCTTCAATGGCAACTACAACGAATACGAAGAGGACAAGAAAAAGCGTCTGGGTGAAGAAGGCGCCAAGCCGAAACGCATCCGCTACAAGCCGATCAGCCGCTAGGGTTTGCCGCCAGGTTTCGCCTTAACACCCGCAATAAAAAAGCCCGCCATCTGGCGGGCTTTTTACTGGAGAAAGCGATTTTCAATGCTGGGCCCTGAGGCTGGCCTCCAGGATTGCGTGGCTACCTTCGGGAAACTGAAACTGGGCCAGTGTCTGGCTGATGCGTTCCGGGTGCTGGGTCGCGCCACGGTCTTCAAAACGGATGCCGATGATACGGCCATTGGCCGCCAGCGTCATGAAGGCAAAGCGCCAGCGCTGTGCTTCTGCCAGACGCTCCCGCAATTCGGGCTCATTGGTGATCGCGACCCCGGCCTGCTTCAATGACTCCAGAAATTCAGCAAAAGACTCGTTGCTCTGACTGCCCATCACATTCTCCACTTGGGGCGCAAATGTGCCCATTGGGTGCATTAACGCCGCCGGCAGGCACCAGGTTGACACGCCGGCATCGGGATTTGCATCATCGACGGGCGATCCAGCCTCAATCCGCACCGATCTGGCGCAGCCGGGCCTCCACAAACTCCCGCAGCACCGTGGGGACGTTTATCGCCTCGGCCCGGAAGCTGGCCAGCAACGATTCAGGGTTGATGGCGCCATTGGCGTGAAGCAACGGCGTTTGCCCCATTCCCCACGCCTGCTCGCCATCATCCACGGCATAGTGGATCAGGCCCTTGGTGGCACTCCAGGAAACCAGATGTTCGCCACGATACTTGTCGTAGGCCAGCTGAAAAGCGGTCGGAAGGCCATCAGGTCCCACCCAGACGATCAAATCCATCTCATGCGAGAAAAACCAGCGGCGCTCGGGTTCGCCGTTCGGTTGCGATCTTTTGGGCAGTTCACGCAGCATCCAGGATTGCCAGCAGTTCAAAAGACCGAGTTTACGCGGCCATACGCCGCAAAAAAATGGCGAATATCACGGTAAAGGACTGGATCGCCGATAATACGCAGGATTTTCCAGTACGCATTCACCCCCACATGATCGCCAATATCGCTGCCTACAAATTCGTCACCCTGCCCGACCGTGAAACGCTGGAGGCACTGTTGCGTCAGTCCTGCAGCGAAAACGGACTCAAAGGAACGATCCTGCTGGCCCCGGAAGGCATCAATATGTTTCTGGCTGGCGAAAAAACTGGTATCGAGGTCTTTCTTTCCCTGCTGAAAACTGATGCCCGCTTTGCCGATCTTGAACCCAAGTGGAGCTGGTCGGACTTTGTGCCCTTCAAGCGTCTGCGTGTAAAACTCAAGAAGGAAATCGTCACCTTCCGCACTCCCGGACTTGATCCGGTTGGCGCCCCGGCACCGCTCCTGAGCGCCGCCGAGCTGAGACGCTGGTACGACGAGGGACGGGATTTCGTGATTCTCGACACGCGCAACGACTGGGAGTATCGCGAAGGCACGTTCAAGAACGCGATCAACCCGCAACTCAACAACTTTTGCGAATTCCCGAAGGCGACCGAAAACCTCGACGAATTGAAGCAGAAGACGGTCGTCACTTTCTGTACCGGCGGCATTCGCTGTGAAAAGGCCGCACCTTTGCTGCAGCAGCAGGGCTTCAGCGACGTCTACCAATTGCAGGGCGGCATCCTCAAATACTTCGAAGAATGCGGCGGAGCGCACTGGAAGGGCAATTGCGTGGTATTCGACGAGCGCGGTTCGCTAGATCCGCAGCTGCGCCCGACCATCACGGCGCCGCAATAACGAGCCAGAGCCGCCGGCAGATCACGGCCGGGGGAAAGTAGCGCCAAAAAGGCTGGCGGAAACATTGGCGTCGTCGCCGTCCGTCACCAGATGCAGTCGAATCAGATCGCCCTCCAGCCTCGCATCGATGCCTTCGATCTTGTGCCGCCGATCGAGCCGGTGCAGGCAAAGCAGTTTCCCCTCTCGATCCAGCATACCAATCGCCGCGCCCAGGCAGGGGCCGTCGCTGTAGGTGTCATCAGTGCTCTCGGCGACTGCGCTGAAGACGACATCGCCGTTGGGCAGAACCGCACCATCGGTGAAACACAATGGCGTACCCGCGATGCTGCCGAGATCGACGCTATGTATGGCAAGGGGCGCTATGTGCCCGCTGTCGTCGGACGCTGCGAGCAAGTCGAACAGAGCAGACAGCGAAAACCGGATCAGCGCATTGCGCCCATCGCGCTTGTTGCCCCGCTGCAGCAATTGCAGTTCGTCGCCATTGACGAAGCCGCCTTCAATATTGAGTCCGTTGACATGGTCGTCCAGCGCAAGAAACAGGGCCGACAGATCAATGACCCGGGGAGCATCGCGCACCTGTCCCTGCGCATCCAGCACAAGCAGCGCACCGCGGCGTCGTTTGCGCTTGGAGCCGGACCCCAGCGCGAGCAGTGCGCCGTGGGGATATCCGGCGCAGGGCGGAACCTGCATCAGGGTTTCCAGATCCGGCTTGCGCGCCTTGCGTTCTTCGGTGTCATCCGGCAGTTCCCCCGCAAACAGCCTGATCAGTGTGCCGGGTCGGCTGTCATCAACATCGAACACGCCGAGATGAAACTCGTCATCGGCCACCACATAGAAATGTCGATCGGCGAAAACCAGCCCGCTCGCCGCGCTCAGATGCAGATTCCTGCCGGGGCTGGTCGCCATCGACAAGTCGAGGTCGCGAATTTTGCTCAGCGTGATCAAGAGCTCAGTACTTCTCGGCAAGGCTTTTCATGTTCGCGAGTCCTGTATCAAAGTCTTTTCCCACCATCTTGTCCATCGTGAAAAAATGCCCATCAGTATTTTCAATATCGCCTTGCTTCAGTCCCGATCGGGCGCACCGAGCGGAAAATACTGACGAAACGGCCGCGCCTCGTCGACCGCCCGTGCGAACGAAGGCCGCGCCAGCAGACGCTGCCGGTAGGCGTGCACATTGGCGAACTCGGCCGCAATCTTGTGGGTCCAGTCCGCATAGAAAAGCGCCGGGGCAGCCACGCAATCGGCCAGACTGAAACTGCCGCCCGCTGCCCATTCTCGATCCTTCATCACGCCATCCAGCCAGCGGTAGGACGTCTCCAGCATCCGCCGTGCTTCGGCAACGCCAAAAGGGTCGCGGCTGTCGGCCGGACGCAGGCTGTCGAACACCACCTTCTGCTGCGGCGTCATCACGTAGTTGTCGAAAAACCGGTCCATGAAGCGCACCTCAAGTGCCACGCGCGCATCGTCCGGGATCAGCTTCACCGGGCCGGGATGATGCAGGCCCAGATACTCAATGATGATGGTCGCCTCGCGCAGCACGCGATCACCGTCTTCCAGCACCGGGAATTTCCTGAATGGCCACAGTACTTCCAGATCGGCCATCGCCTGCTCCGAACCCAGCATGACGAACTCGAAGGGCGTGCCGTTCTCGTAGAGTGCGATCAGCACCTTCTGGCAATACGATGAAAACGGATGGGCATGGAGCTGAAGTTTTGTATCCCGGTTCATTTTGATAAGCCCTCGCCACGCACCGCGGCCTCGATTTTGGCGACGTCGATTTTCTGCATGGGCATCATGGCTTCGAAGGCCCGCTTTGCCACCTCACCGCCTTGGGCCATCGCATTGGTCAGGACGCGCGGCGTGATCTGCCACGACAAGCCCCATTTGTCCTTGCACCAGCCGCACTCGCTCTCTGCCCCGCCATTGCCGACAATGGCATTCCAGTAGCGGTCCGTCTCTTCCTGGCTGTCGGTGGCGATCTGAAACGAAAACGCCTCGCTCTGCTTGAAGAAGTCGCCGCCGTTGAGGCCGATGCATGGCACGCCGCACACCGTGAACTCGACGGTCAGGACATCGCCCGCCTTGCCGCCGGGAAAGTCGGACGGCGCCCGGTGAACCGCACCGACCACGCTGTCGGGAAAGGTCATGGCATAAAACCGTGCCGCTTCCTCGGCGTCATGTTGGTACCACAGACAGATCGTGTTCTTGTTCATCGTTACGCCCCTTCCGCACTGCCCCTATTGCATCGAATGCAGACCGATGGTGTTGCCTTCGGTATCCATGACCAAGGCGATGTGCCCATACTGCCCAATGGACATCTTTGGTTTGACCAACTTGCCGCCGCATTTCGCAGCCTTCGCTGCTTCGACGGCGCAGTCCGCGCAAATGAAGTACACGATGACGCCGTGGCCGCCGGCCTCCAGCCCCGGCATTTTCACCAGGGCGCCGGTAATCCCCATGGCACCCTGATTCATCGGGAAGGCCCACATTTCCATGCCCGATGGCTGTCCCGGGTTTTCCAACACGGAAAGCTGCATGCCGAGCAGCGATTCGTAGAATGCCCGGGCACGCGCCATGTCGTCGACGTAGATTTCAAACCAGCCAACCGGGTTGTGGGAAAACGTTGTTTGTCCGGCTGTATCACTCATGCGTTTCTCCTTTCAGTTGGTCGGCTCAGTCGGGAATTTCCGGCTCGACCAGCCGTGCCAGGCTGTCAAGCGACTCCTGCCAGCCGAGATGGCAAAACTCGGTCGGGATCATCTCGGGAATACCTTCCTGCAACACATTCAGCTCAGTGCCGCATATCACCTGGCGAAACTCCACCGTCGTGATCATCTCGCCCGGCAAATTGGGATCGTCGAACTTGTCGGAATAACGAATCCGCTGTTCGGGCACCAGTTCGAGGTAGGTGCCGCCGAAGGCATTGCCATTGCCGGTGCTGAAGTTGGTGAACGCCATGCGAAAAGTACCGCCAACCCTGGCATCAAGATGATCGACCTTGCAGGTAAAGCCGTTCGGCGGCAACCAGCGGGCCACCGCATCCGCTTTGAGGAAAGCACGATAGACCTTCTCCGGTTTTGCGCGTATGACGCGGTGCAGGCGAACGGAACTGGTAGTCATGAGGTTTCTCCGGTGTGGGGGCATTCATTTAGACAACGAGGGCTTTTCTTCGCCAGCATCAACAGCGCTGTCAGGTCAACGTGATCAAGGCCGGATCGGCAGCCTGTTCAAGGTGGGCCAGTGAATTGAACAAGGTCAAGGCAAACTTTCCATTCTTCCATTCCAGCCGGGTCACCGAGGTATTGCTGATCACCCACATCATGTCTGACGTGGCCTCGTCACCGAGCGGCATCACCAGCCGGCAGATCATTGCGATGGTGCCGCCCGACGTAAACGCGGCGACAGTTTCACCGCTTTGCGCCAGACGGATGGCGCGGTCAATCGCGCCGGAACATGACGCGCTGAACTTCGGGAACGGCAACTTGTACTGATGGTCGAAGCGGCCGCTGGTCCAGCGGAAGTAGGCCGGCGTCAGGTTCTGGCGGAACTCCTCGAAGGTCATGTTGGCGGTGCCATTTTTCAACGGACCGCCTTCTTCACCCGTGGCCGGATTCATCATGTCGACCTGATCAACTTCGTCAAAATCCGGATCGCGATGGATCAAAGGACCAGGCGTTGCCGCGTCGGCGTAGCCGGTGAAAAAAGCCTCCGCCGTCTGCACGTGGCGCTTCAGGCCACCCGCCACGGCGTGACGAATATCGATCCCGCAACGCCTGAACCACTCGCCCGTCAGGCGCGACTGTTCCGCACCGAGAGGAGAAAGCCGGTCATAGTCGGTCGTTCCGTAAGAGGCTTGGCCATGGCGAATGAGGTAGAGCGTGCGCATAATGACTTTCGAATGGAAAATTGGGTTCAAGGCGTGGCGGCAATGTTCTTGCCGTCGATGCCCAGGGTAATGAAATCGGCGGTCTGCGGCAGCGACATCATCACCGTCAACAAGGCCGCTGGTGGTGCCATGCGCTTGCGCGAGGTGATGCCGATCCACGAGCCGCTGCTGCGGACAGTGGCACACAGGCGTCCATCCTCGCGGATGAACTCGTTGTGCATGATGAAGCGGCTGCCATCGGTGGACATGCCGGCGATAGCCAAGGTGATGGTGATCACCTGCATGAATCCGATTTCCTTGAAATACTCGACCTCATCTCGCACCACCACCGGTCCCAGCCCGGCCCGAAAAATCTCGCTTACCGGAAAACCATTGTCAGCAAAGAAGGCCATGCGCATGTTCGCCACCTTGTCCAGGTAGGCGGGGCTGCGCATGTGATGGTTGGCATCAAGGTCGCTCCAGCCGATCGTCTGGGTTATGGCGTACATGGCGCTTGCGACAATCCCGACATCAACGGTTCAGCACGCTCGGCTTCTGACTGCAGGTCATGACTTCAGGTTGGCAATCTTGTGCGAACCATCGCAAAGCGCGCCCTTCCGGGTCTGCTTGCAGCCGCAGAAATAGACAGTCCCGCTCTCGGTGGCGTTGTATTGCAGCGGCGTGAATTCCGAACCCTTGTGGCTGCCATCGCAGAAAGGCTGCGTCTTGCTCTCGCCGCAGGAACACCACCAGTAATCCTTTCCTGCTTCGACCGCAACTTCAAACGGGGTGGTTTGTACGACTCTGGCCTTGGTCATGTTTTCTCCGGGTAACTTCCAAAAATGGGTTGCTCAATTCTATTGCGAACGACATCATCGGCAGGCGCTCAAATTGCCCATTGTCGAATCAGGGTCGTTACACGCTCGATGTAATGCGGAATGAAGCGGGTCGCAAACACGCCATACCGCACATGTTTCAGGTGGCCGCTGGCAAACTGGTCCAGCGCGATGCTGGCGATCATCAGGTTGCGCAGGTTCATCCATATCTCGTAATAGCGGACGCGCGACATGTCGGGCATCAAGCCTCCGCTGCCGCAGTACTCGGCGATAAACTCGTCCCAGTCGAGCTGGTTCAGCATCACGGTGTAGATGATACCGAGGTCTTCCGCGGGGTCGCCGATATGGGCGAACTCCCAGTCCAGCACGCTCGACAGACGCCCTGCGTCAAACAGCAGGTTGTGCATGCCGATATCACCATGCACCACGGTCGGCCGGTCATCCGACGCCGGCACATGGGCCAGCAGCCAATCCACCATGCCATGGACCGCCGGTATCGGCATGTGCGATTTCTTCAGGTACAGGTCGTACCACGCGTTGATGTAATGCCGCGTGCAGTCGGCAGTCGACATCTGCCACAACACAGGGTCGAATTCCGGTGTTCCTTCGCCCAGATCATGCAACGGCGGCAGCTGGTGAAGACGTGCGGTGACCCGGGCCAGTTCGGTCTGTAAGGTTTTTGCCAGCTTGCCTTCGCCACCGAACATGTCGCCTTCCACCTTGCCCGGCATGCGCCGCATGATGATGAAATCCGGCCCAGGCACCGTCGCGGACGCACGCTCCAGAAACAGCGATTCAGGCACCGGAAAACCTTTTTCGAAGAGCGATTTCAGCAAGGGATATTCCTGCCGCACCTCGTGGCAATCCACCCCGGTGATCAGGCTGGCATCGACATCGCGGCGCATCACCAGGTCAACACGGCCGTTGGCACCATCGGTTCGAAACAGGCAGGTCTCCTTGCCAAAACCGCCGGGCAGGATGGTCCACTCGCTCACCGTCAGGCTCTCGTCATTGAAGCGCCCGCGCAGCAGTGTCTGCATGTCCTCGATCCTGACACCACCGCCTTTGCCCTCCGCTGCCGCAGCCCCCGCAGGTACCTGGCCCAACGCATTGGCAGCGACCTGCCACTCCATCAGGCTGGCCGCAATACCGGAAAACAAGGCCTGATCCGCTACGCCGCCATCTCTGGCCTTGGCTGCCATGGCATCAAAACGGCGCAGCAGACTGTCAAACGCCAGCGGCAGGTCAGCGACAACCGGCGCTGCCTCGGCCATGTTGACTGCCTCGGCGCACAGCGCAGCCACCGACGCCTTCAATCCGACATCACTGGTTTGACCGATCAATACGGTAAGCAAGCCGGCCAGTTCGCCGCAGCGTTGGCGGATGATGGCATTGCCCTCGGTCGTCAGGTGCCGGCCGTAGGCCAGCATGCCGGCGGCAACGCGCAGATCCATCACGGCATCCTGCGGCATGTCGGATCGTGACGCCAGCAGTTCCAGCGCTTCGATCGTGGCGTCACGGATGCGGTCAGGCAATACAAGCATGCAAAATCCCCTTCCTTGTTGCTGCGTTGTCAGGTGCCCACGAATGCGGCCGTATCCCAGAAAAAGGGATGGATCGACACCATCTTCCCGCCCTTGATCACATAACACTCGGCAAGCGGCACCACCCGCGTCTGGTCACCCTTTTCGCCACGCCAGACAACGCTGCCGTAGGCAATCACCAGATCGCGATCAACGGCAAAGTGATGCATCTTCAATTGCGAGAAATCGAGATACTTCGCCAGTTGGGTAACCAGCCTCACGTTCTCTTCCATTCCCCGGTATACCCCGCCCCACGGCAGCGATTCGTTCTCGTGGGCCGTGAAATCCGGCGCCATGGCGTCGAACAGCGGCTGCACATTGCCCTGTGCGGCCGAGTCATAGATGTGCTTGATCAGTGCCCGATTGGCAGCTTCATCCTTGCGGTCGTCATCCATATCCATTTACCCCGCTACCGCCATGCCTGGCGCCGTACAGGCGGTATTGGCCGCCTGCAGCAACGCCAGCATCGATTCGGTGGAACGCACGTCGCCGAAAATCGCGCCGACGTTCAGCAGCGTCGCGTTGTGTTCCTCATCCGTCAATGTCGCCGTGGCATCGGAGATGAAAAACACCTTGTAGTTGAGCATGCTGCCGTCGCGCGCCGTCGATTCGCAGCAGACATTGGTGGCCACCCCGGTCACGATCAGGGTATCGATCCCGCGCGCCTGCAGCCGGGCATGGAGATCGGAAGAGTGATGGATGAAGGCACTCATGTGGAACTTGTCGACCACAATGTCGCCAGGCCGGCAATCCAT
Source organism: Betaproteobacteria bacterium (assembly GCA_947478755.1). Taxonomy (GTDB): domain Bacteria; phylum Pseudomonadota; class Gammaproteobacteria; order Burkholderiales; family Rhodocyclaceae; genus Georgfuchsia. The sequence goes on from CANJXH010000005.1 coordinate 32,550, forward strand.
CCGTCCATCAACGCCATGGCCTCGGAGACCCGGGCGAAAAACCTCTGCGCCAAGGTGCCACGCTGGGACCTCCTGCTGGAAGGCCGGTTTCGCCTCCGGCCCATCGTCGGCGACGGTATGCCGGGTAAAGGCGATGGTGCCACCCGCCTTGCGCAGAGCGTCGATGATGCGGTTGGTATTGACAGCCACCTCGCCCGCGTGCGCCATGGCAAACGGTTGGCCGGGCTCGACAAAGGCCACCTGCATGTCGATCGACAGCAATGCGGTACTGCGAGGGGTAATTGACTTGAAGTTGTAGAACGCCCGACCGGCCATCCAGTCCGGTATCGATATCCTGTGCATGATGCCCTCCTCGTTTTTATATGTTCTTGCCTGTGCCAGCCTGAATCTGATTCAAAAGCACGCAGAAGATTACCATTCAGTTACGATGCACAACAACCAGAATAGCCCGGCACAACCGGGCGGTACGAGGAGAAAGAAAAATGAAAGTCAATATCGGTTTTCAGGTCATTGCCATGTATGGCGACCTGCCAGACATGCAGAAGGCCTGGATGGATGCCGAAGAACTGGGTGCCGACCGGCTGTACACCTCCGACCACCTCAATGCCTTCACCTTCGACACCTCGGTGCTGGAAGGCGACCAGCATCAATCGAAACTCACCGCTGGCGGCCAGGTCTATGAAGGCACCACGGTGCAGGCCGCGATGGCGGTGACAACGCGGCGCGCCGAAATCGGCTGTGTCGTGCATGCCAACAGCTACCGCAACCCGAACATGATGGCCTACATCGCCGGCACCATCGACCATCTATCGCGCGGACGCTTCATCCTCGGCATGGGGACCGGCTTTTTCCAGCATGACTATGAATCCTTCGGCTACCCCTGGGGCACGCAGACCAGCCGCGCCGAAGACATGGCCCGCGACGTGCCGATCATCAAGTCGCGGCTTGCGCAGCTCAATCCTAAACCCTTGCGCCACATTCCGATCATGATCGCGTCAATGGGCGAAAAAATCGGCATGCGCGTGGTGGCCGAACATGCCGACATCTGGCACCTCTATGGGCCACTGGAAAAAATGGCGCAGAAAATCGATGCCCTCAAATCCATCTGCCGAGAAATCGGGCGCGACCCTGCCGACATCGAGATTGCCACCAACTACACCCCCGCACTGCTGAAGGATGCCGACCCGGACAAATACCTGGCACTCGGCATCACCCATCTCATCTGCCTTGAGCAGGGGCCGGTCTGGGATCGCGGGCTGCTGCGCGAGGTGCTGGCATGGCGCAAGGCGCTGGGCTGATGGCGAAGGGGAGCGCATGAAACCGGAACGCATAGCAGAGTTCAAACAACAAATAGAAGCCGAGTACGCCCGCAGCAAGGCTGGTCAATACCCGTCAGGCTTTCCAGAGCGCATGGAAATCCCGGTGGCACGCTATGTAGACCCGACGTTCTACGAACTGGAGAAGAAACACCTGTGGTCCAAGGTCTGGCTGATCGCGGGACATGTCGACGAACTGCCCGAGATCGGCAGCTTCAAGCAATGGACGCTCACCGACGACCCCGTCCTCCTCGTACGCGGCAAGGACAACAGGATCCGCGCCTTCTACAACAGTTGCCGCCACCGTGGTGCCGCAGTGGTGAGGGAAGAAAAAGGCACCGCCAAAGTACTGGCCTGCAAGTTCCATGCGTGGACCTACGACCTTCAAGGTGACCTGTTGTTCGTGCCGGAGGAGGCCGACTTCGCCGGCCTGAACAAGCAGGATTACCACCTGATACCGCTGCGCTGCGAACTGTGGGGCAACCTGATCTTCATCAACCGCGACCCTGATGCCATGCCTTTGTCGCAGTACTTCGGCAAGGCCAATACCGAAATGGCGCATTTCGAATTTGACACCCTGCGCCTTGGTGCCGTGCTGACGTACGACCTGAAATGCAATTGGAAGACAGCATTCGAAGCATTTCTCGAGGCCTACCACGTCGACACCACGCATCCCCGGACGGTGGCCCCGTTTCTCGATTCGCGCGGCGTGGTGCACGAGATGTGGGGCTATTCCTCGCTGATGGTGTTGCCCAACTACAAGAACATCGAGTTTCCCTACAGCACCAGTGTCAGCACCGACCCGCGCCATGAACTGACGCGGGCCAGCAGCATGAATTTCGATGTCTTCCCCAATCTGCACATTCCGCTCACCGAGTTTTCATTCCCGCTGATGGTGTTCTGGCCGACCGGCATCGACACCTGCCGCTCGCAGGTGATCTTCATGGAGCCGCCCGACAATCCGCGACCGACCGCGGAGCAGGAGCAGGCGGTCTATCAGCAGGTCGATAACGTCATGCTTGAGGATTTCGGCAATGTCGAATCGCAGCAGAAGACCAACGAGTGCGGCGTGATGAAACACATACGCATCGGCTACCGCGAATGGCGCATCTATCGCTGGAACGAATTGATCGACCTGACCATCGGCCAGGAAAAAATCCCCCCGTCGCTGCAGGTGCCGATACTGCTCAACTCACTACTGGAGAAATCATGAAACGACGAGATGCCTTGCGTTCAATGGGCACCATCGGTGCCGCTGCCCTGCTGCCGGCGTCCGGCAGCGCCATCGCGGCTGGCCACAAGGGCAAGCCGATCAGCGAGCGGATCGCCCTCGGCAACACGCATTTCCTGTCGAAGACCAACCCGATCGCGACGGCGGACCAGCGCGCCATCGAAGCCACGGCGCTGGAGATGATGCAGCTGCCGATCATCCGCGACGCTAGGGAGCAGGCAGCGTATCGCTTCAAGACCCTTGCCGGAGCCGAAGCGACCGCCGAAGCGATGCGGGGCTTCGACGAGCGGATGGAAGAATGGACCTTCCATTACGTCCAACTGGCGCTGGTATCCGACCCGAATTACCCACGGATACTCGGTAGCGACTACGGCCCGCCGCACGAATGGTTCGGCATGAAGGTGCCCGGCTGCCGCGGACCCGGCACCGGCGAAAACGCCGACAACAACTATTCGGTGACGTCGATCGACCCGAATGCCCGCTACGAGCTGTACGGCCAGCGCCAGAGCCCGGCCATCGGCGACAGCCCGCTGCACCTGGTGACCTGCCTCTCGATGGGCATGAACGCGGCCAGTTTCGATTCACGCGACATCAAGTACAAATCCGATGGTTCATTTGTCGTCACCATCGACAACACGCCAGCGAAGGGCCGCGCGAACCATATCCAGAGCACCATCGACACGCGCTACCTGTTCATCCGCGACGGTCGCGTGGACTGGAAGCAGACACCCAACGCCTACCGCATCCATCGCATCGACCCGCCGGCAGCGCCACCACTGACGAAGGAACAATACGCCGCGCTGGCGGCGCGCTTCATCGTCGATGACGTTGCGATGAATTACTTTTTCACCAAGATGGTCCGCGCCTTGCCGGTCAATACCGTGGCGTTGCCGGCACGCAGCAACCTGTTCGGCGGCCAGCCACTGCAGAAGCTGGCGCGCGGCCACCTCAAGCTCGATGACGACGAGGCCTTCGTGCTGACCATCACGCCCGGCGGCAGCCATTACCACGTGCTGATGCTGTACGACTTCTGGTTGATGTCCGGCAATTTCTGGAGCCGCACCAGCAGCATGAACGCGACACAAAGCGCCATGAATGCGGACGGCACTTACACCTACGTGTTCTCGATCACGGACCCCGGTGTGCACAACTGGATCGACGTGCTCGACCTGCACGAGCCGACCTTCCTGATCCGCTTCCAGCTCCTGCCGCGCAATGCCGACGGCAGCTATGGCGGCACCACCACCACCAGCAGCCAGCTGGTCAAGCTGAAAGACCTCGCCAGTGTGCTGCCGAAGGAAACCAGATGGGTCACGGCAGACGAACGCCGGCAGCAACTCGACGCTCGCCTTGCCGCCTTCAAGCGACGCTACGAAGTATGAAATGAAACTCAAAAGCTTTAGCCACAGAGGTCACAGAGGACACAGAGAAAGTCATTGGCGTATGAATGGCCAAGTCTGCGGTTTCCTCTGTGATCTCTGTGTCCTCTGTGGCAAACAAGATTTTTAATGGAAAAACATGACTGACAACACAGACCACCGCACCCAATGGACGCCTCCACCACGACCCGAGTGGGTCAGGAAAATCAACGAAGAAGGCGATTGCATGGACATCAGCGGCGTGGTGCCGCTCGACGAAAGCTCGTTGCTGGACACCGCCATGCGCAATACCGGCCTCTCGGATTTTGGCGCCGACGACTGGCGCGAGCCCTTTCGCATCTACATCAATGCGCTCGAAGAAGAAGCCGAGCTCAACCTGATCGGCCGCCTGCGCGCGCGCTGGCAGATCCTCTACTTTCTCGAAGCCCGACTGCAGATCGAGGACACGTACCAACGCCACCCGGAAATCGAAGACGAGCAGATCCGGCAGCCGATCATCATCGTCGGCCAGGGTCGCTCGGGCACCTCCTTCCTGCAGAACATCCTCGCTGCCGACCCCGACAATGGCGCGCTGATGCACTGGGAAATGATGTTCCCCTGCCCGCCACCGGAAAAGGCCACCTACAAAACCGATCCGCGCATCGCCAAGGCCGACCGGCTGGTCGACCAGTGGAACCGCGTCATCCCGACGCTGGAATCGATGCACGAACTGCGCGGCCACATGCCTTTCGAAGACAGCGTGATCATGTCCATCAACTTCATGGCCCCGACCTGGATGGACACCATCGGCCAGGTGCCGAGCTACGACGGCTACATTTTCCAGCAGGACCCCGCTCCCGCCTTTGCCTACCACCGACGCGTGCTCAAGCTGCTGCAGTGGAAGAACCCGCGCAAGCGCTGGGTACTGAAGGACCCGATGCACCTCGACCGCATGACCGACATCCTCAAGGTCTATCCCGACGCCTGCTTCCTCTGGCCACACCGCGACCCGGTGCGCTCGCTGGCCTCGCTGGTCAGCATCATCGGTACGCTGCAATGGTCGGGCAGCGACCACCCGTTCAAGGGCGGGTCGCTCGCATACATGACCGACCCCAACTTCTCGGCCGGCCGCTTCAATGCCATGATCGACCGCATCGATTCCGGTGCCGTACCTGCCGGGCAGATTTGCAACCTGCTCTATCGTGATCTGGTCAGTGACACCATCGGAACGGTCGAAGACATCTACCGTCATTTCGGCATCCCGCTATCTGCCACCAGCCGCGCTGCCATGGCGCAGTACCTCGCCGACAACCCGCGCGATGCACGGCCGACACACCAGTTCAACGCCGGTTCGCCGGAAGCGATAGCCAAGGCGCGAACGGCCTTCCAGCGTTATCAGCAACGCTTCCAGATTCCGGACGAATGAAAAAGCTCACGCCATGAGGAGACACAATGGAACGACGACAGGCGCTGTGCACCATGGGATTGCTGGCAATGGCCGGCCATGCGGCGGAAGCCATGGCGAAGGGAGCCACGATGACTGACCCGCAACGCAACGGCTCGAAAATCCGCCTCGGCAGCGGCCCCTTTCTCTCGAGCACCAATCCGATCGCCACGGTCGAACAGCGTGACCTTGAAGCGCTGGCCCTGCAATTGATTGCGACACCACAGATTCGCGCCGCCAGGGATCAGGCCCGGCGCCGCTTCCTCACCCTCGCCGGACCGGACGTTCCTGCCGAAGCCTTGCAGGATTTCGACAGCATGATGGACGAATGGACCTTCCACAAGCTGCTGCTGGCATTGAATGGCGACCCGAACTATCCGACGGTGCTGGGCAGTACCTACGGCCCGCCGCATCAATGGTTCGGCCGGCAGGTGCCGGGATGCCGCGGTCCCGGCACGGCGGAGAACGTCGACAACAACTACGTCATCATTCCGGTCGACGGCCATTCCCGATTCGAGATTCACGGCCAGCGCTTCGATCCGCCGACCGGCGATTGCCCGATCCATCTGGAAAGCAATCTCTCGATGTCGATGAACATCGACAGCCTGCTGTTTCACGACACGGTGATCGCTGCCGACGGCAGCTTCATCATCACTGTCGACCCACACGCTGCCGGCGGCAGGCGCAACCATCTGCAGTCGACACCGGACACCCGGTACGTCTACATCCGCGACGCCCGCGTCAACTGGAATCAGATACCCAGTGCCTTCACCGTCAGGCGACTTGATCCGCCCACGGCACCACCGCTGACGGTGGAACAGAAGGCTGCGATGGGTGCCCGCTTCATCCTCGATGACGTCTCCACCTGTTTCGGTTATCGCCAGATCATCGCCTCGACGCCCATTAACACCCTCATGCCGCCCGCAGGCAGCGGCTTTGTCGGCGGGCAGGCATCGCAGATGCTCGGCACGGCCCACCTCAAGCTCACCGACGACGAGGCCTTCGTTATCCACGTATCGCCAGGCGGAGCCGGTTATCACCTTGTCGTTGCCAACAACTGGTGGATGATGAGCCTCGACTTCTGGAATCACACCAGCACGCTGAACAACACGCAGGCCGTCGCCAATGCCGACGGCAGCTATACCTATGTCGTCTCGGTCCGCGACCCCGGCGTGCATAACTGGATTGATACCGTGGGGCTGCACGAAACGCTGATCGTGATCCGCTGGCAGCTGCTGCCACGCGCTGCCGACGGCAGTTTTGCCGCCACGGCCTCGACACAGGGTAGCGTAATCAGGCTGCAGGATCTCGACCAGGCACTGCCCGCAGGAACGCAACGCGTGACAACGGCAGAACGTGCGCGGCAAAGGGCTACCCGGATTGCCGAATTCGGAAAGCGCTACACGGTTTGAAAAAACAGGAGGAGAACATGAAAAGAAGAGACGCAATTCGCACCATCGGTGCCGCAGCGCTGGCGCCATTGGCCGTCAGTGCCATTGCCGCCGAACAGGGCGACCACAAGGCCGGTGTTACCGGCAAAGTCAAATCTTCTCCGCAGAAGCTCGTACTCGGCGACGGCTTTTTCCTGTCGATGACCAACCCGATCGCCACCGTCGACCAACGCGACATGGAAGTGATGACGCTGCAGATGCTGCAGTTGCCCGAAATCCGCGCCGCCAAGGCGCTGGCAGCGCAGCGCTTCAAGATACTGATCGGCCCCGACATCCCCGAAGAAGCATTGCGCAACTTCGACGAGGTCATGGAAGAGTGGGCAGTCCACTACCTGCAGCTCGCGATCAATGGCGACTCGAATTATCCAAAAGTGCTGCATAGTACCTTCGGCCCGCCGCACGAATGGTTCGGCATGAAGGTGCCCGGCTGTCGCGGTCCGGGCACCGGCGAAAACGTCGACAACAACTGCGTCTTCATTCCGGTGGATGGCCGCTCGCACTTTGAACTGCACGGCAAGCGTGGCAACCCGCCGACCGGCGATTGCCCGATCCATCTCACCACCAACCTTGGGGCCTCGCAGAACGTCGATTTTATTGGCGTGCGCGAAACGAAGTTCAATCCCGACGGCAGCTATGTCATCACCATCAGCCCCGAACCCGCCAACGGTCGCCCCAACCACCTGCAGACGACGCTGGATACCCGCTATGTTTTCATTCGCGACGGCCGCATGGACTGGCGGCAGCAGCCCAGCGCGTTGCGCATCCACCGGATCACGCCGCCCACGGCCCCACCCCTCAGCCATGACCAGATCGTCGCCCTCGGTGCGCGTTACATCATCGACGACGTGGGGCCAAGCGCCAGCTGGCGACAACTGGTGGCGCACCAGGAAATCAACACGGTGGTAACGGCGCAGCCCAGCACCACCTTCGGCGGCCAGTTCTCGCAGCGACTCGGTCGCGCCCACCTCAGGCTGGACGACGACGAGGCCTTCGTGATGACCATGAGCCCCGGTGGTGCGGCCTACCACATCGTGGTCGTCAACAACTTCTGGCTCATGTCGCTGGATTACTGGAACAACACCAGTACGCTCAACAATACGCAAAGCGTGCCCAATGCCGATGGCAGCTACACCTATGTCATCTCGAACCGGGATCCGGGCGTGCATAACTGGATCGACACCACCGGGCTGCACGAAACCCTGATTGTCGTGCGCTGGCAGTTGCTACCGAAGAATCCCGATGGCAGCTACGGCGGCACCCCCTGGACACGGGGCAGAAAGATAAAGCTGGACGATCTGGAGGCCGAACTGCCCGAGGGGATGAAGCGCATCACCGCGGAGGGAAGAAAGCAGCAGCTTGCCGAGCGACTCGCGGCATTCAAGCAGCGCTATATCGATCACTGATACAAGACACACAAAAACAAAAGAGGAGAGGACGATGGAAAAGTCAGGCGCAGATCACCGCCAGCAATGGGAACCGCCGCCGCGCCCGGACTGGGTACAACGCATCAACGAGGAAGGCGATTGCATGAACATCGACGGCGTCGTGCCGCTCGACGAAGAATCGCTGCTGGAATCGGCCATGCGCAGCACCGGCCTGTCGGATTTCGGCAGCGATGACTGGCGCGAACCTTTTCGCGTTTTCCTCCGCGCGCTGGAGGATGAGTCGGAATTGAACCTCATGGGCCGCATCCGCACCCGTTCCGAAGTGTTGATGCTGCTCGAAGCACGGCTGCGCATCGAGGACACCTACAAGCGCCATCCCGAGATCGAGGACGAACAGATCGTCCGGCCGCTCATCATCGTCGGCCAGGGGCGTTCCGGCACGTCCTTCCTGCAAAACACGCTGGCCTCTGACCCGGCCAACGGCACGCTCATGCACTGGGAAGCCGTCTTCCCCTGTCCGCCGCCGGAAAAGTCGACCTACCTCACCGACCCACGCATCGAAAACGCCAACCGCGTGCTCGACCAGTGGAACCGCGTCACACCGACGCTCAAATCGATGCACGAGATCGCCGGCAACATCCCGACCGAAGACTGCGCCATCCTTGCCATCAACTTCATGTCGCCCAACTACCTCGGCGCGTTCGGTCAGATTCCAGGCTTCGACAAGTACATTTTCCAGCAGGACATGGAACCCGGCCTGCGCTACGAAAAGCGCATCCTCAAGTTGCTGCAGTGGAAAAACCCACGCCAGCGCTGGGTGATCAAGGAGCCCATGCACCTCTACCGACTCGCCACACTGCGCAAGGTTTTCCCCGATGCCTGTCTGGTCTGGCCGCATCGCGACCCGGTGCGCTCGCTGGCATCGCTGGTCAGCATCATCGGCACCATCCAGTGGGGGCGCAGCGACCATCCCTTCAAATACGGCAGCCAGGAATACATGACCGACCCGAAGCTTTCCGCTGGCGCCTTCGACAGCGTGATCGATCAACTGGAGGGCGGTGTATTCCCACCCGGACAGATCCATCACATGCTGTACCGCGACCTGGTGGACGACACGCTGGGCGCGATCGATGCCATGTACCGCCACTTCGACATGCCGCTTTCACCCGACAGCCGTGCCGCCATGGCGAAATACCTCGCCGACAGCCCGCGTGATGCGCGGCCGACGCACCTGTTCAACGCCGGCTCGCCGGAAGCGGTAGCCAAGGCACGCGCAGCCTTCAAACGCTATCAGAACCATTTCGGGATTCCCAGCGAATAGGCCCGTGCCGGATGGCCGGAGTCATGGCGAACGTTTCGCCGCAAAAAATCAGAGGAGAAAAACAATGTTGTTGGCCGAAAAAGTGACCTTGCGTGGCGGGCTCAGGTTGGGCACGTCAATGCTTCGGGTTGCCGCCTACAAGACGCTGGAAAAATACGCCGAGCCGCGCGCAAAAACCTGGCGCGACGTACCCAGTTCGCCAGCAAAGTTCAACCTTGACTGGCTCAACGACGTACTGTGCCGCGATGTTCCCGGTGCGTGCGTCGAATCGTTCGACTTCGGTCGCACCAGTTCAGGCGCGACGGATCGTCAGGCGCTGACGCTGCACTACAACGACGCTGGCGTCCGCGCCGGCCTGCCCCCGGCGGTTTTCTGCAAATACTCAAACTCCTTGCAGCAACGCCTCTGGCTCGGCAATTCCGAGCTGATGCAGCATGAGGTGGAGTTCTATCGTGCCATGCGTTCCGAACTGGATATCGAGACGCCGAAGTCCTACCACGTGGCCTACCATCCTCGGGGCTGGCAGTCGGTGGTAATGCTCGAAGACCTCGGCGCCACCAAGGGTGCCACCTTCTGCGCCACCACCATGCCGATGACGCTCGACCTGATGAAGGACATCCTCGGCGAACTGGCCAAGTTCCATGGCCACTATTGGAATGATCCGCGGCTGGACCGGGAATTCACCTGGCTGCGCACGCCACTGCAACTGTTCCAGCGCTTTTGCGAAACCTTCAGCTTTCGCAAGCAGGTCTTCGTCGGGCTGGAGCGTGCCGATCACGTGGTGCCCGATGCGCTCAAGGGAATAAACGACCAGCTGTGGCTGGCCTACGGTCGTTCCTGCGAGCAGAGCAATCGCAACCCGCCGCGCACCCTGCTCCATGGCGACCCGCATATCGGCAACTGCTACCTCACGGCACAGGGCAAGATGGGCATCAACGACTGGCAGGTGTGCATGAAGGGCAACTGGGCATGGGACGTCACCTACCTGCTGCTGACGGCACTGCCGATCGAAGACCGGCGCAATTGGGAACGCGAGCTGCTGAGCCATTACCGCGAACGCCTCGCGGCGTTTGGCGGCCAGCCCGGTACCTTCGACGAACTCTGGCAGGACTATCGTCGCCATACCCTGCACGCATTGATGGGCTGGCTGGTCACCATCGGGGCCGGCGGGGTTCAACCCAAGCAACAGCAAGTGGACAAGGTCAGTCTCGATGTCATCCAACGCGCTGCCGCCGCGATGGTCGATCTTGAGTCGATTGCGTGTCTGACCTGAGGCCGGCGTATCCTTGACACGGCCATCCCTGACAGAACAACAAACCGTTTCACGAGGAGAGCACGAAAATGGATGACGAAGCACTGAGCAGCATTCTTGATCTGCACGACAAGGTCGCCCTTGTCACCGGCAGTGGACGCGGCATCGGTCGTGGCATTGCCTGCCGGCTCGCCGAAGCTGGCGCGACGCTGGTGGTTGCCGATGTTGACGCCGGGTTGGCTGCCGAGACAGTCACCCGTATCCAGCATGCCGGCGGCAAAGCCACCAGCATCGCCGCCGACGCAAGCAAGGTCAGCGAGGCCGACCGGGTGATGCGCTTTGCACTGGAATCCTTTGGCGACCTCGACATCCTGGTCAACAACGCCGCCATGTTTCCCCCAGTGCCGGTGCTGGATATCAGTGAGCAGCAATGGGACCGGCTGATGGACCTGAATCTGAAGGGCGCATTTTTCCTCGCCCAGGCAGCGGCAAAGACAATGATCGCCAAGGGGCACGGCGGCAAGATCATCAACATCGCCTCGCTCGGCTGGGCCATCCCGGCCGGCTTGCTCAGCCATTACGATGCGTCCAAGGGCGGCATGGTGTCCTTCACCCGCTCCTTCGCCAAGGAACTGGGGCCCCATGGCATCCACGTCAACGCGATCGCGCCGGGCATCGTCATGACGCCGGGCGGCGACCTCGCATCGGCAAAGATGGCGGAAACCATGAAGCTGAACCTGGATGTGCTGCCCATCCGGTCAGTACTGGGGCGCAATGGCGTTGCAGACGACATTGCAAAAGTCGCCTATTTCCTCGCGACCGGTCTCTCGGACTACGTGACCGGCAGCGTGATCGAAGTCGGTGGTGGCTACCACCTTTGTTGAAATCCTGACCATACGCACGTACCCATTCTGTCCCCGTCAA
>CANJXH010000006.1 GCA_947478755.1 Betaproteobacteria bacterium
CGCAATACGTAAAGGACAACACCCGCAAGAATGCCACCGCGTGCACGGCGGAGAACGACGAGCTCACCCTGAAGGGTTGCTATGGCGGCACGCCCTTCCCGATTCCGAAGAACGGCAAGCAGGCGATGTGGAACCACCTCGTCAGCTACAACACCTTCAACCTTGTGGGCACGGCCGAGTCATATTTGATTCCCACCAGTGGCGCACCGGTGTTGATGGCTCGCGGCACGTACTACCTCAACTACCCCATCTTCGATCCGGATCACAAAGGCCCAGTCCCGCCCAACATCGTCTACTTCCAGACTCTGGCCCACGAGGAGGCGCCCGCCCGCATCGCCGGGCAGCAGTCCTTGGTCATCGACCCGGTGGATCAGCTCAAGCTCGGGCGTCGTGCCTACGTCTATGTCACCGGACGGCGCTGGGTCAAGCTGGCGGCTGATCTTTCCTACGACACGCCCAATCCCTACTGCGGCGGCTCCGCGACCATGGACGACACGCGTGTTTTCTATGGTGCACTCGACCGCTGGAATTTCGAGCTGGTCGGCAAGAAGGAAAAGTTCATCCAGTACAACAATTTCGCCGCCACGGACATGAAGGCATGCCCCACAGGAAAGATCGAATCGACCAAGGGCTTCCCTCATCCCGATTGTGTGCGGTGGGAACTGCATCGGGTCTGGGTCGTGAAGGCAACGCTGAAGCCGGGATACCACCATACCTACGCGAAGCGCATGATGTACTGGGATGAAGACGGCTTCATCGCCGGTAACGGTGAGAACTACAACAGTGCCGGCAAGCTGATTCGCGTGGCGAACATTATGTACTACCCGATGTACGACGACGACGGCGCCTGGGGTGGCACCAATAACTACATGAACCTCGAATCTGGCGCTTGGGCAAACGCGGGCGGCACCAATTGCGAGGGTTGTGGTTACGATGCCCCCAAGGGCCGATTCCCCGCCGACCTGTTCAATCCCAATTCAATGGGCGGCATTCGTTGACCAGCACTGCGCCGGGGTTACTTCGGCGCACGCTTTTCGCAGGCTCAGGCCCTGAGTCTGTGATCCCCGCATCACGGCGATTCCACAAGCCAGTCGACGGGCCGTCCCGAGATTGACTTGGCCCACATGGGGCCCGATCGCGTTGCATTCGGCGCGATCCGGGGGCACAACACCTCTCAGGAGAGTGCCGTGAAGACCCTTACGAAAATGAAGGCATAGCACCAGCATCCGCTTGTGGCTGGCAGCGGCCACCCGGTCCCTCGCCGCATTTAGTCCGCTTTGGCCGAGAAGCTGCCATTCGATGGAGTTAATTTTAATGGCTGCTTCTGGCCGATAGCCGCCAACCAACTACTTCAGCAACCGCCTGCGCGCCAGCCTGAGTGCGACGGCAAATGCGATCAGCGCAATACCGATCAACACTGCAACGTGCAGACCAGCGTTCGGTGGAATCTCGCCAGCGAGCAGCGGCCGAATCAGCGATACGGCGTGGCTCAGTGGCAGGAACTGCGCAGCGACCTGCAGCGGTGCCGGCAACTGCGAGAGCGGGAAGAACACGCCGGAGAGCAACGTCATCGGCGTGATGAACAGCGTGAAGTAGTACATGAAGAAATCGTACGAAGGCGCCAGCGCGGTCATGATCAGCGCCAGTGCGCTGAAGGTGAGTCCGGCGAGAAAGATCACCGGCAGCACCGCCACAAGATAGGGCGTGTGGGCGAGGCCCAGCGCAATGATCACGATCAGGATTGCCGTACCCGACAGCAGCGCCTTGGTGGCGGACCATACCAGCTCGCCCGCGACCACATCGTCAAGGGCGACTGGCGCATTCATGATTGCCTCCCAGGTACGTTGCACGTGCATGCGCGAGAAGCCGGAGTACAGCGACTCGAAGGTGGCCGCGTTCATGGTGCTGGCGCAGAGGGTGCCGCCGGCAAGGAAGGAGATGTAGGAGCCGCCATTCACCTGCGGCATCAGCGAGCCGAGGCCGTAGCCAAGGCCGAACATGTAGATCATCGGGTCGGCGAGGTTGCCGAGCACCGACGGGATGGCGAGTTTTTTCCAGACCAGGAAGTTGCGCCGCCAGACATGCACCCAGCGCAGCGAGAGTTGCGGCACGTAACTGTTGATGGCACTCATGCTGCCGCCTCCGAATCCTGTGTGCTGATGTAGAAATTCACGACGCCCAGTGCTTCCTTTTTCATCAGGGCTTCACGCAGCGTGCCGGCAATTTCTTCGTCCGCCGACATCTCACGCACGGTCGATACCACACGTTCGCCATCAGTGCGGCTGGAGACCACCTCACCGATTACCAGCCCATAGCCGCAACCGTAGTTGCCGCAGCAGGAGTTGTCGAGCAGGGCGCTGCCAAGGCGATAGATGAAGCGGTGGCCATCGATGTCAATCTGCTGCACCTCGCCCAGCTCGTAAGAGCCATTGACGAATTCCTGGCTCAGGCTTGGCTCGTGGCGATAGTCGAATGTCGTCATGGGTCTTGCCTCAGTCCCGCAGGTCTCTGCCGGTCAGTTTGAGGAATACGTCTTCCAGATTGGCCGGGCGATGCAACACGCGCAGGCCCGGGCGAACGGCCAGTCGTTCCAGCAACTCGGTGGGCTCATCCACATAGCAGAACAGGGTCTCACCCGCCATCTCGCAGCGGCGTGCCAGCTTTTCTGCTTCGCCGCGTGCCCACTCGATCGGCTGGGTGTCTTCGGCATCACCGAAGATTTCAACCACATGCGGTTCGATATGTTGCGCAATCAATTCGCGTGGCGACCCCTGGCTGATGATCTTGCCCGCATCCATGATCGCCAGCCGTCCGCACAGGCGCTCGGCCTCGTCCATGAAGTGGGTGGTGAGCAGGATGGTTTTGCCATCGGCGATAAGGCGCTTCAAACGTTCCCATATCAGGTGTCGGGCTTGCGGGTCGAGGCCAGTGGTCGGCTCGTCAAGCAAGAGCAGGTCGGGGTCGTTCACCAGTGCGCGTGCCAGCGTGAGGCGGCGCTTCATGCCGCCCGAGAGAGAGCGCAGCGCTGCCTTTTCCTTGCCGCCGAGGCCGGCGAATTCCAGCAGGTCGGGGATGCGCGCCTTGATCGCACTGCTGCTCATGCCGAAATAGCGGCCGTACACCAGCAGGTTTTCGGCGACGGTGAAATCCGGATCGAGGTTGTCGAACTGCGGTACCACGCCCACCCGCGCGCGCGCCTCACGGCCACCATCAGGCAAGCGGATGCCAACCAGATTGACTTCGCCGCGATCAGGCGCCGCGATGCCAAGGCAGCAACGCAGCGTCGTGGTCTTGCCGGCGCCGTTGGGACCGAGCAGGCCGAAGCACTCGCCCCGCCTTAGCTCGAATGAAATGCCGTCAACCGCGGGGCGGCCATCGTAGGCCTTGGCAAGATCGCTGACGACAAGAGGTGAATTGGCTGACACGGTAGTTTGTGGAATTTGTTGAATGCACTGGATTCGTTGATTGCGATTGATTTTACATGCCGCAAGATGGTGAATCCGGTTTGCGTCAAAGGGCCGAGCGTATGATGTTCCAGCAGCGTCATGCAAACGCATGTGCCGACAACAATCAAAAATCAGGGGGAGCTCCATGACCACATCGAATGCATTCGTTCCGCAGCGCTACGTCCATGCTGCAATGCTGCTGTGCATTACCAACATGGCGGCGCTGCTTTGGATGCCCTCACTGCTCGGCGCGCTGGCGCAAGGCTTCGGCCTGGTGACTGCTGATCTCAGCAAACTCGCCTCCTTCGAATTGGTCGGGTTTGTGCTGGGTACCGTGTTTACCAGCAGCAAGTCGATTGGCCAGCTGCATCGCTGGGTATTCATCGGCTGCGGGCTGGTGATCGCCGCCAACATCGTGCTCGCGCTTTATGCACCGACGGCACCCTTCATCGTCATGCGCCCGCTGGCCGGGCTGGGCGGCGGGCTCGGTTTCGGTTATGCCCTCAAGGTATGCACTGCGTCCGAACATCCGACCAAGAGTTTCGGCCTGCTGACTGGCTTGATGTCGATCATGATGATCGTCGGCTTTCAGGCCATCGCCTGGTTGATCGGCACCAAGACGGGTGCTGATGGCGTGGTCGATGCGGACAGCGTGAAGACGGTGGCCAGAATGGTGTTCGGCATCTACGCTGCGTTCTCGGCGTTTGCGCTTGCCGTTTATGTGACCAACCGTGCGCCAGCACCTGCCGACGACGCTGCAAGCTCACCCGCACAAACCAAGGCCTCCGGCATGCCGCCGCCGATCGTGCTGATCGGACTTCTGGCCATCGTGTTGTCCTTCATGGGTCAGGGCAGTATCTGGGCATTTTTGCAAACGCTTGGCACGGCGCATGGCTTTTCGGTCGGCGGGGTTGCCAACGCCATGTCGGCATGGGCCATCCTCGGCGTGATCGGCAGCTTTTCAGTCGCGGCCTTGCCGCACCACTTGCCACGCTGGATGGCAATTGGTGTTGCGATGCTGGTGCTCTATGCCGGCCTGTATGCGCTGTACGCGCCTCAATCGCTGATCTGGTACGTGGTGGGTTGCGGCATCGGCGGCTTTTACTGGAATTTCGCGCTGCCGTTGATGCTGGGTCTCCTGGCACGCGTCGACCATACCGGGCGCGGCTCGGTGCTGGGCGGCACCATGTCCAGCCTCGGCGGTGCCATCGGGCCGATGCTGGCGAGCATGGTGATCCAGGGCAACAACTATCAGCCGGTGGGCTGGATGTCTGGCGTGCTCTGCCTTGCCGGACTGATCTGCGTCTTCGTCGTCGAGCGACGCGGCCACACTTTCGCCGCGTAAGTTCGTCGGTGCTGGTCGACTTCGGGGAAGATCGGCCGCGGCCGCGGACGTGGCCGGCGCTTCAGTGTCCGTTCGCCAGCGCGGCGCGCGCGGCCAGCACGCCCGGCATGCCGAACACGCCACCGCCGGGATGGCTACCCGAACCGGCGAGGTAAAGGCCACGCACTTCCGTCGCACTGCCGCCCATGCCCGGCGCGGGGCGGTTTGCCATCATGCGCGTCGGCAACATGTCGACGTGGTAGAGGCAGCCACGCGGCGTAGCGTATTGGCGCTCGAAATCGGCCGGGGTGGTGACACAACGCCCGATCTCGGCCTCCAGTCCATCGAGAAAGCCTGCAGCACTGCCGACCAGATCGGCGGCAACGCGAGCAGCCTGCAAATCCCACCCACCCTCCGGCTGCGCCGGCGCGCTGGTATAGAGGTAGGCCACGCCCTGGCCTTCCGGCGCGATGCTGCTATCTGCATGCGACAGCACCGTCATCCAGGTTGGTGGCCGGCGCCCCATGCGCCCGAGACGCAGCGCGGCTGCGTGGTCGAGATGGTCGTCGAAGCTCCCGCTGACAAGGCTGGTGGCGCCGACATCGAAGCCGTCGAGCGCATCGCGCCGTCGCTGCGCCTTGGTGAATCGCAGCGGCCCGGCAACCGCCATGTCGACCTTGAACGGACACATGTTGTTGGCGTTGGCGGGCAGAAAGGGCACGCGGGCGCGGCTGTTGACACTCTGCGTTTCCGCCGGCAGCAATTGGCCGAAGGTAATTTGAGGCGCACAACTGGCCAGAACGCCGTGCCGCGCATCAAGCTCGCGGCCATCGGCGAGCTGCACGCCGCGTGCACCATGATCGTCAACCAGGATGCGCGCAACCGGGGTACCGGTATGCACGACACCGCCGTGGCTGACCAGGCAGCGCTCCAGGGCATCGATCAGGCCTCCCATGCTGCCTCGGGGACGCGCGCAACCAACTTGATGGATCACGGCCAGAGAGGCGAGGTTGAGCCCCGAGCCGTCGACGTCTCCCGGCCCGGCAATCTCGCACCAGTAGGCATAGAGGCTGCGCAGCGCGTCGGATTCAAAGTTCGCGGCGATGGCTTCGTGCGCCGAACAGACGGCAAGGCTGGCGAGTGCCTTGCGCGCGGCGCGATCGCCAACCATGCGCAACGCGGCCTTCACCATGTCGAAGGTGCCGATCTCCGTTGCTGCCTTGCCGAACAAGGGCAACTGCAAGCCGAGCAGGCCCTTGAAGGCATGCTGCAGGTCGGCATAGCGCCTTGCGTCGGCCGGTGAAAAACGCGCGATCTCGCGCGCAGTGCGCGCTGCGTCGTTGAAGAGGCAAAGCGTTTCACCATCGCCGTCGGTCCAGCCGTAGCCGGCCTCGATATCGATCAGTGCGAAGCCGTGCTGCCGCAAACCAAGCTCCTCGATGATCGGCGTGGTCTTGAGGAAGACGGCATCGATGGCGCCCTGGCTGAGCCGGTGTTGCGGCGCTGCCGCCACATGGGCGTGCGATGCTGCCATGCCGCCGAGGTAGGGCTGCTGTTCAAGCACCGCCACGGATGCACCGGACTTGGCCAGATAGTTCGCCGCGATCAGGCCGTTGTGGCCGCCACCGATCACCAGATAGTCGTATTGCATCGTCGCCTCACGAATGCATCAGAAGGATTGGCCGAATCCGCGCGGGTCCAGCGGGTCGCGTTGCAGCACCAGCTTCATGATCAGGGCAAAGGCTGCCAGCCCCGCAGCGACCGTCATCAGGCCGAGCAGTTGCGTGACGCCCCAGGGCAGGTCACTGTTGAGCGCGATCCACGCCGGCAGAGAGACGAAGCCCATGAAACCGGAAAAGGTGAACGGTGCCATCAGCACGATGCCAATCGACTTCCAGCCCTGCAATGCCGCATTGAATCGATAGACCAGCGCCGACAGCAGGCAGACACCACCGGATGTGGGGAGGATGATCCACCAGGGGAACTGAGTGAATGGCGTCAGCGGCTGATTGCCGTAGTAATAGTAGATGCCGTTGAATAGGCCCAGCGTTTCCTCGAACACGGTCTGCCCGGCGCAGACGATCAGCAAGCCGAGCCAGATGGATTTGTTGGACAGCTGCGGCTTCGAGAACACCTTGTAGGCCGCAAGCGCGAACAGCCCGCCATAGGCCGCCCAGGCCGAAATCAGGAACCACCCGAGATGGCGGCCCATCAGACTGATCACGGCACCGTCGGCGGCGTTGGCATAGACCACGCCGCCCATGACATCGAGGAATATCTCGGCGAATATGTAGGAGATGCCCGACAGCGACAAGGCAAGCGGTATCGCCGATCGACTGCTGATGCTCTCACGAAGACCCCAGATCACTGC
This sequence comes from Betaproteobacteria bacterium, assembly GCA_947478755.1. Taxonomy (GTDB): domain Bacteria; phylum Pseudomonadota; class Gammaproteobacteria; order Burkholderiales; family Rhodocyclaceae; genus Georgfuchsia. The sequence continues at coordinate 7,142 of CANJXH010000006.1, forward strand.
GCAGGCGAAGATCGCGACATAGATCCAGGTCGCGACGCCGGAAGCGACCGGATCATAGAGGCCGACACCGCCGCCATCCCAATTGACCGGAGGAATGGGCAAGCCGAACACGGGGTCGATCTTCCAGTCGCGCTCATAGCGGCCGGTGGCCAGCGCCGACCCGCAAGCAAAAACACCAAGGATCAGTGCAGCGGCGCCATGGCGGACATAGGTGGTTATCGTTCTCTGCATATCGGTCCTTTGGATGAAGTTCTGCGCTTCGTCTCGTTCTGCTCCTCATGGCGCTGCAGCGATTGTAATGGTGGCAGGCCGGTTACGACCACGATTCCTCCCCAGTCTGTGGGCAAGCGAACAGAGCTTGCTGTTTCCCGATGAGAGCATTCATCGGTCGACCGACTATCAACCCACCGAGGTGAAAATTCCATGAATGCATCACTGATCAACGCCGCGATCCTGCCGTTCAAGGCGAGTGTGTTTCACGACGGTACGTTTGATGACATCACCGAGGCCTCGCTAAAAGGCCATTGGTCAGTGCTGTTCTTTTACCCGGCGGATTTCACTTTTGTCTGCCCCACCGAGCTCGCCGATCTGGCCGATCACTACCCTGAATTCCAGAAGCTGGGCGTCGAGATATACAGCATCTCCACCGACACGCACTTTGCACACAAGGCATGGCACGACACCTCGGAAGCCATCGGCAGGATTCAGTACGTGATGGTTGGCGACCCCACCGGCACCATCGCCCGCAACTTCGGTGTGATGATCGAGGAAGCCGGATTGGCCGAACGTGGCACGTTTGTGATCGATCCGGACGGCAAGATCCAGATCGTCGAGATCAATGCCAGCGGCGTCGGGCGTGACGCGTCGGAACTGCTGCGAAAAATCAAGGCCGCCCAGTACGTTGCCATCCACCCCGGCGAGGTGTGCCCGGCAAAGTGGCAACAAGGCGAGAAGACGCTCGTGCCATCCGTGGAACTGGTGGGAAAAATTTAGGCTGTCTCACGCGCCCGGGCTGGGGCGCGGGCTCAAACGCGACGGCGCAAATCGCGCGCCGAACCCGACCGATCAGGGCAGGCCGCCTTTCTGGAAGCGTTCCATGCGCCGCTGGCTCGGCGTCATCCGCGCCGAGCTGTCTGGGCTGGCGTTCAACACGACTCCCTCAGACGGATAGGCGTGATAAGTCGAGACGTCGTCCTCGAGTTGATCCTGAATCCCCTTCAACAGATTTCTGGCGTACAGCCTCGGCACGATCACCAGCGAATCGGGGTCGCCGGACAATCCCGCTTGCCGAATCACGAGATCATCGCCGCTGGTCGTATAGACCGCGACAGCCTGTACGGGTTTGACCACGACATTGCTCATAGTCGCGGGGTCGCTCCATTTCCACTCCGAATTGACAGTCATGGGTTTTCTCTCCACTTTGGGGAATCGTTGCCCAGACTACGCATGAATGCCCGGCGCGAATAGGGTGCAAAAGAACCTACGTTGTAAGCAGCGCTGGAGTCTGCCTTGGCGACACCGCCAACAAGAAGTGCCCAACGCACAAGGGCTTGACCTGCATGCACGGCAGGAATAACTTCTGCAACCTGACAAATACGAATGTTGAGGAGACGGGCATGAAAGACGACGGTTTCAATCCCCGCGTATTCAAGTTCTGCGCCTGGTGCGGCGTGATTTTCTGTGCGATGTGGCTCGGCGGCGCCGGGCCGATGTCGGGCTGGCTCTTTCTTCCGCCCCCTTCGGCGGCCGATACCGCCGCGACAACGCTTGCTGACTACAGCAGTCGCAACCTGATGCTGATGCGCATCGGCATCACCATCTCGAACTTCGCCTGCGTGTTCTATCTGGCATGGGGCATGGCGATCAGCATGCTGGTGAAAAAGGTCGAGGGCGAATATCCGCTGTTGTTCTACATCCAGGTGGTCAGCCTCGCCGCCTGCGTCGTGGTCATTCTCTACATCGCCTACTTCTGGGGCGCGGCCATGTGGCGTCCGGGTGAAACCACGGCAGCAGTCACCCAGGCACTCAACGATCTCGGCTGGCTTGGCGTGCTGTATACCGGGGCGCCTTTTGCCTCATACCAGATCGCACTGGCCGCCGTCATCCTGTCGGACAAATCAGCGCAGCCTGTTTTCCCGCGCTGGTCTGCGTACTTCAACCTGTTCGTGGCCGTCTTCATGTTCGAGGCCGCCGGCATTCTGCTGTTCAAGACCGGGCCATTCTCGCAGGATGGGCTGTTCGTTTTTTATGTACCGATGATTTCCTACTTTGTCTGGATCCTGGTGTTCTCGGCGCTGGCCTTGCGCGCAATCAATGCCGAGGTGGCGAAACGCAGCGGGGTACAGGGCCGGACAGCTGAACGCGAATCGCTGGCTGTTGCGCACTGAGGCGGCACATGATGAGCCACACCGCGCAAGTCAGCAGCAATGACATCGACCCTTTCCTGATGCGCCTGTGCATCTGGACCGGGGTGGTGCTGGTGGCGATGACCGCGATCGGCTTCGGCGGTTTCCTCGGCTACATCAATCCGCCGTCACCGTCGATCAGCGCCGCAGACATGCTGGCGCGGGTGCAGGTCAATCAGACCTCGATGCTGATCGGCTGCGCGCTATGCACCTTCTTCTGGTCCTTCTGGGTGACGTGGGCGGCACCGATCATCATCTACATTCGCCGCATGGAACGCGCACCGCTGCTGACCTATGCCTCGCTCGCCAACGTTGGCGGCGGTGCGGCGGTGATCACCACCATCGCGGTGAGTTGGACGGTAATGGCCTTTCGCGCCGAGAATGCGCTGGTGGTGCAGGCCTTCAACGACCTCGGCTTTTTCCTCTTTCTCTACACCTGGCCGCCGTTCGCGATCTGGATGTGGATCATCGCCATCGCCATCCTGCGCGACATCAACCCCGAGCCAATATTTCCGCGCTGGGTAGCCTTCTACAACCTGTGGGCCGGCCTGCTGATGGCACCGGCGAGCCTGATGGGCCTGTTCAAGGCCGGCCCCTTCGCCTACAACGGCCTGCTCGCCTTCTGGCTGGTGGCCATCGACTTCTTCCTGTGGATGGTTGTGATGTCGGTGGTGATGTTTCGTGTCGTCGCAGCTGACGAGCGGCGCATCAAGGGCGCTTGATGCCTTTTCACATCACCAGAACAACCCGGCAATGCCGGGTTGTTCGCTGCAGATGAAAGTTTCAGGCAGTCCCTGAAGGCGTCATGCCGTTGCGTTTGCGAATGATGTCGTACATTTCCGTCACCACGCTTCGCCCCGCCATCGCATCGCCCCAGTCGCCGGAGAGCACCAGTTCGGCGTAGTTGCCGACGAGGATCATGTTGAAGCCGGCCTCGATATAGGGCTGGATCTGGTCCGCCACCGATTGCGGCGTACCGCAAAAGCGCAGCTTCCTCACCATTTCTGGCGGAACCGCGTTCGCGATCTTCAATGCATCTTCGCGTGACCAGTCCATCGGAATCAGATCGCGCGGATAGGACCAGTCGCCAAGCGGATTCTTGACGCCAAAGCGTTCCCACGCGTCCGGGCCCGGCACCAGCGCCGCAGCATCCCAGCGCAGCGCGAGGTTCTGCGTGGCCTTGTCGACCTCGGCTTCGGTCGGTGCGATCAGACAGGTGGTCGCGGCGCCGAACATCAGCTTCTCGGGGTCGCGGCCGGCGGCTTCGGCGTGTTTCTTGACGATCTTGACTTGCTCCGCATACCACTCGGGCGAGCCGCAGGGGGGCAGATAGCAATACCAGCCGTCACTGTGATTGCCGGCGATCTCAAGCCCGCGGCCGGGGCCGGCGGCGACCATCAGCGGCGGCACCTTGTTGTTGTAGGGCTGAAAGGCGAGGATGGCGTTTTTCAGTTTCCAGATCGGGCCGTCATAGGTCACCGGCACCTTGGATTCGGCCAGCAGGCGGATGATCTTGATTGCCTCTTCCATGTGCGCGAAGGGCTTGTCGCGTGGCAGGCCGTGCGGGGCAAACTGCTTGATCTCGCCGGCGCCGAGGCAGAAGAAGGCGCGACCCTTGGCGATATGGTCGATGGTGAGAAAGGATTGCGCCAGCACCGACGGCGGGCGACGCAAACAATCGGTGGCAACAATGCCGATACCGATTTTTTCGGTCACCATCGCCGCTTGCGTGGCGAGCGCGAAGGCATCCATGTAGCAGTCGATGTCGTACACCGCTGCCGCCGGCACGATGTCCGGCGTCCAGATTGAGCGCGGGAAGGTCATGCACAGCTGGTCCCAGTAGGCCACGAAGTCGATGCCTGATTTTTCGTAGCGCTGCACTGCCTGCGCATTGAGTTCCGCCGGTGGCATGAACACGCCACCCATGCCGAATTTGATGTTCTTTGCTGCCATGATTTCTCCTTTTGTCGAATTGATGGATCTTGACGGGACGGATCTTGGGCTCGCCGCAGTTACCGGTAACGGCGGCCGAAACCGGATTTGATATTCAACAACGTCATGTTCAGGTCATCCACGGATTGATCATCACCTTGCACTGACGGTTGCTGCCGCGCAGTGACTCAAGCATCGCCGGCATGGCGTCGAGCGAGAGGGTATCCGTCACCAGCCCGCGCAGTGCCAGGGCGCCCCGGTCGAGCGCGTCGACGACTTCGTGGAAATCGTCGAGTGAATAGGCACCGGCAAACTGCAGGCAGATTTCCTTGTACATGCCGACAAAGGGTACGAGCTGGTCGGCCTCAAGACCACCGCCGACCGAGAGCACCATGCCGCGCGGCCGCACCAGATTCATGGCCTGCGCCAGGATGCCGGGCATGCCGACGCATTCGATCACGATATCCGGCGGACCACCCAACGCTTCGGCAGCCCGGGCCGCGAGTTCATCATTGCTGACGACGAAGGCATCGGCGCCCAATTCCAGCGCCATTGCCTCGCGCCACGGTGAACGTGCGCTGGCGACGATCTTGCCAGCGCCCAGATGACGCGCCCAATAAATGGACGCGAGACCCATGCCACCCAGGCCAAGCACAAGAATTTTTGAATCCCGGGTGGGATGACTCATCTTGACGCCATGCAGCGCAGCGGCGAGCGGCTCGACCAACGCGCCATCGGTGAGTGATAGCGCCGAGGGCAGCTTCACGGCGACAGCGGCGTTGGCCAGAGCGTATTCGCCGAAGCCACCCATCATCATGCGCATCTGCGAGCAGGCGAAGGGATGTCCGGCACGGCAGGAAGTACAAGTGCCACACCCCGCCATCGGCATCACGGCGATGTTGTCACCGACCCGAAGGTTGTTCACGGCCGCACCCAATGCGACCACCTCGCCGGAAAACTCGTGCCCGAGCGCGGTGCCGGGTGGTGGCGCAAAACCATGGCTGGCCGTCATGTGAACGTCGGTACCGCAGATGCCGCAACGGCCGACCTTGACCACGACGTCACCGGGCCCGGGGGTTGGGTCGGGTATGTTGTCGATCGTGACCGGTTTGCCGACACCGTTGAAGATCGCTGCCCTCATGAGTCCTCCCGTCTCTTATTCGTTTGAAGCTTTCAAGTGAGCGCCAATATTATGGACGCTCGCCGCCGTCTCGGATTCCCGTGCACCGGGCAAGGTTCGGCACAAGAACGTGATTACAGCAGATCACCGTCCGTGGCGGTGACGCGCAGACGATAGATCGCCAGCGCGGAAATCAACCAGCGGCCTTGGACGCAGCGATAGGTCTCGTGGTAATGCCCGAAACCGTGGACATGGCGCGGCGACACACCGGCCGGAAAATCCAGCACGTCCTCGAAAGGAAAGATGGCCGTCGCCTCGGTTGGCGACAGGATTTCGATTTCGGGAATATGGCCCTGATGCACGCTGCGCACGCCGGTCAGCATGGTCTCGACAAAGTGCCGGATCGCCTTCGCACCAACGATGTGATGCTCGGGGATCGCATCAGGATCGTCTGCGGTCGGCATCTTGCCGATCGGTGGCTCGACATGCGAAACGCGGATGTCGAACACGCAGTCGTCAGCGAAAACCTTTTCGTATTCATCCCACAACCGCCGGTCCATGGTGCGCCAATAACGCGCCTTGGTCTGCTTGATCGCTTCGATGGCGAACAGCTGGTCGGCTGGTGACATGATGGTCTTTCCTTTTCGCAAGGTTGGTACAGCCCTGATGTCGGGCCGGCATGAACGCTTACCTCTATCAACACCTTCTGACGAATCGCTACCGCGACATCAGGCGACTTTCTCCCAGATCGTCACTTCCGACAAGGTGTGCTGATGCTTGCGTTTGGTTTCACGAATCACGAAGGGTACTTCGCGCGGGCCTTCAATGAGCCGGAAGTGGGGTGACAGCATTTCTTTCAAGCCGTCGAGGGTCGTAAAGTTTTCGCCATCGCGCTTGAAGCCGCCCACCCAGTCGGAACGCGGCGTGTAGGCCTCGAGCCAGGTGTAGGGCGATGTCAGCATCAGCAGGCCACCCGGGTTGATACGCTCATGTACCGCCTGCAGGAACTTCGCGGGGTTGTAGAGGCGGTCGATCAGGTTGGCGGCGAGGATGAGGTCGTAGCCGGTGAAGATGTCCTTCAGGTTGCAGGCATCGCCCTGATAGAACTCGACCTTGGTGCGTACCGGTTCGAGATCGAGCTGGGCGGCCGTGCGTTCCTTGTAGGTGACCAGTTCGCCCTCATCAACCAGGGTATAGCGCAGCACACCCGATTCGGCGAGCTTGACGCCGGCGCCGATGAAACGGGCCGAGAAATCGATGCCGGTGACGTGATCGAAATGTCGGGCCAGCTCGAAGGTGGCGCGGCCGGTGGCACAGCCGAGGTCGAGCGCCTTTTTCGCCGGGCGCTTGCCGATGGCGGCGATGGCGATCTCGGCCAGTGCCTTGGGGAAATTGGGCACACCGAAATATTCGTCGCCGTAATGGAACTCGCTGTATTCGGCGAGCATGCGATCGCTTTCATAGCCGAGCGGCGGCACCGCGGGCGCATGGTCGGCTACCACATAGCGGAAGCCGGCATGCTGGAAAAAGTGCCGGCGGAAGGCATAACGCGAAGCGCGCACGGCTTCGTTGCCACAGGCGATCCAGGAGCCACCCTTGATGAGATTGTGGCGACCATCGAAAGTCGGCGTGGTGAAGTCGTCGTAGATTGGATGCACGGCAAAGCCATCGAAGGGGTAAGTCGGCGTCTCGGTCCACTGCCAGACATTGCCGACCACATCAAATAGCTCGCCATGACGGAAGCGCGTGACCGGACAGGACGAGGCCCAGTAGTCGAGGTGCAGGTTGGCCTCGACGCGCTGGTCGCTGGCCGGGTCGGCAAGGCCGGCGATGTCGTAGAGCCGATACCACTCGTCTTCGGAGGGCAGGCGCACCGGCTTGCCGGTTTCGCGCGCCTTCCAGTTGCAGAAGGCCTTGGCTTCGAGATGGTTGGTCTCGACCGGCCAGTCCCAGGGCATCGGCACCTCTTCGCACATCAGGCGCAGCTTCCACTGGCCATCGCCACCTTGATCACCCCTGACCCAGAAGGTGGGATGCTCGGCCTTGGCGAAATTGCGCCAGTTGAGACCTTCTTCGCACCACACGCCGTCATCAGCGTAGGCACCGGCCTCGACAAAGGCGAGGAACTCGCGATTCGACACGAGGTAGCGGCTGACGGCGAATTCCTGCACGTCGTCTTCGTGATGTCCGTACTCGTTATCCCAGCCGTAGACGGGGTCGTCGAACGACTTGCCGATACGCACGGAGCCTGCAGGTACGGCGACAAGATCGTTTGTCGGTGCATCTCCGGTCTCGCCACACGGCGCCCAGTCCGGATGCGGCTGCACATACTTTATGTCGTGCTGGCGGATCAGCACTGACGAGGTTTCGAGATGGATGCGTTCGTGCTCGATACCCATGAGCACGATCCAAAAGGGATCCTTCCAACCCACCGGCAGCGTAAGCGGCGTGGTGGCAATCACGTGGTCGACAGCTTCGCGCATCTTGCGGCGGTAGGCCATCACGTCGGCCGGTGTCGGCCACTCGTAGTGGGATTCATGCAAATCGTCCCAACTCATTTCGTCGACACCGACGGCGAACATTGATTCGAGCTTCGGGTCGATGCGCTGCGTGATCAGGCCACCCAACACCATCTTGTTGATGAAGAAGGTGGCCGTATGGCCGAGATAGAAAATGAGAGGATGGCGCAGCGAGATCGGCTTTTCGTAATAGGCCTCATCGCAGGTGAGCACCTCGAACAATGATTCATAGCGATCACAGGTGGCGTGGAAATAATGGCGGATTTCAGCGCGCTTGACCTCCACGTCAGCGCCGAGGGTAACGGGGGAACGCGGGAACAGCGGCTTGTTGGTGTTGCCTTCGTACTTGTGCATGTGGTGACTCTTATTTGTCCAGTGTGGCTTGTATGTTGCGGATCGCGATGACGTAGTTGTCGGGGCAATCTTCCTGTGTGAAATGGTTGGCACCGGCGATCTTCTGCACGCCGGCATCGGGGAAGTGCTTCAGCCATTTGCCGATTTCGCCGGGCGTGGACAGCAGGTCCTTGAGGCCAAAGACGAACTCTACCGGTTTGTTGCGAAGCAGATGCAATCGGCTCTCGATCTGTTCCAGCCAAGGCGTCGCCGCGACGATTTGTACCGGGAACACGGCCGGCCCCTTGCGCGACTCGGGTGTGGGGAAAGGATCGGTATAGGCCTTCTTCGTCTGGGTCGTTGCCTTGCTGCCGAGCATCATCGAAACGATGGTGCCGGCAAAGAAATTGCGCTGCAGGATCAGGTACTGGCCCAGCGCACTGCCCATGAAGCCGGAAAACACTTTGCCGATCCAGTTGGTCTTCCACGCCCAGGTGCTGCTGATCACCATGCCCAGCACCCTGTCGTGATGGCGCGTGGCAATCGAGAGGCCGATCGGCCCACCCCAGTCCTGCATCACGAGAATGAATTTGTCGAGCTTGAGATGCTCGAAGATCAGAGCCTCGACCCATTGCGCCTGCTCCTGCGGCGTGAAGCCGTAGTTCTGCGGATGGCCTGAGAAACCGAAACCGGGCAGATCGTAGGCAATGCAGCGATAGTGCGGCGACAGCGACTTGATGATGTGGCGATAGAGATAAGACCAGGTCGGGTTGCCGTGACACATCACGATGGGGATACCGGCTCCTTCCTCGACGTAATGCATCGCCCAGCCCGGCTGCTCGAACCAGTGGCTGGCGAACGGGTATTCGCTTTCATCAACGCTGAACCGACGGGTCTGGGTCATGGTTTCTCCTGCCGTGCAAGATCACAAAGGCAAATGCATGCCACAGAGGACACAGAGATCACAGAGAAAACCCTGCAAAGCCGACATCCATACACCTGCTTGCTGGATGGGTCAGACCATGGCCAAAATCTTCTGTTTTTCCTCTGTGCACTCTGTGATCTCTGTGGCCAACTGTTGTTTGCAACTTAAATGGTCGATGATGCCCGCGAATACTTACAGCTATGTTGCTACTGGAAAAGGTGCGATACCCATGTAGCGCTGCAGTTCTTCGCCGCCGGACGTCACCACCTGCGCCTTGCTGGTATCGCGGATTTGCGCGATATGTTCGGCAACGGCCTCGGGCGTCAACGGATCGGCGTGGTAGCCGTCAGTGGCGATGTGGGCGATGCGCGAAATGCGGTTGGCGCCAGCGCTGTAGTGTTCACCAAAAATCGTCGAGGCCTTGCTGACCAGATACACCGCAGCCGGTGCGACCTTCTCAGGCTGAAAGTAAGTTGATAACCACTTGTTGAAGCCGGGCGCAACGGAGTCGCCATCAGGGTGCGACTGGGCCATGCGCGTGGCGGCGGCCGGCAGCAGGCTGTTGACGAGGATGCCGAGCGGCTGGCCCTGACGCGCGCTGTCGGCGGTGAGTCCCATCAGACCGGCCTTCGACGCCGCGTAGGCGGTCATGCCGCCAAAGCCGAGCGAGGAATTCGAGGCGACGTTGAGGATGCGGCCGTAGCCCTGCTTCTGCATCACCGGCCACACCGCGCGCAGCAGGCGGAAGGCACCCATGAAATTGGTTTCAATCACGCGGTCGAGCTCGGCATCGCTGATCTCCTCGACATTCTTGTAGTTCACGATGCCGGCGTTGTTGATGAGGATGTCGATGCGACCGAAGGCCTTGAGCGCGGCATCGCGGATGCGCTGCGCAGATTCGACACTGCCCACGGCGTTTGCATCGGCCACGGCTTCGCCACCCGCCGCACGGATTTCTGCCACCACGGCATCCGCCATCGCCGAGCTACCGCTCGCCCCGAAGGCATTGCCGCCGTAGTCGTTGACCAGCACCTTGGCGCCCCGCGCTGCCAGCAATTTGGCAACGCCGCAGCCAATGCCGCCGCCCGCGCCGGTGACGATGGCCACCTGGCCGGTGAAATCGATGTTTTCCATTGCTCCTCCGAACGATTGATTGTGAATTGTTAGCGTGTTGCCCGAAGTTTCTCACGGCGACGGCCGGTGGGGCCGAGAATGCGGTCAGGGATTGGAAGGCATCGCCCGGGGTCAGGCGTAGAAATCCCGCAGGATGTCCGGCACGCGTAGCTCGGGTGCGATGTTCTCCGGCCCGATCAGGCGGTCGATCTCCGCATGCAGCTGGTAGATGGCGATTTCCTTGGTCGCCAGCGGAATGCCCTTGTCCGGATCGGCGGCAAGCGATTTCTGGATCGACATCAGGTTGCCAAGGTCCTCTTCGGCAACGATGCTGGAACCCGCAATCAAGGTCTCCCACTCGGCCGACTTGGGCGCATCGCCCCAGTCCACGCCCAGCCACAGGACTTCGACGCGCGAACGATCGACCGACACGGGCCAGAACGAGAAGATCGGAAAGCCGACGCCCTGGAAGGCCATGCTGAAATTCGGGAAGATGTTGGGCTCGATCACGTTGGCAGTGAACTCGGGCGTGGCGGCAAGCGGCAGCGGTGCGAGTTTGGAGAGCACGGGAATCGCATCCCACTCGCCCTCCTGCATCGCCTGCTTGGGCCAGTACGGAACGGTGATGGTGTCGTGGCCGTTGTGGTTCATGTCGGTGGTCGCACGTTGGCAGTCGATCATCTGGAACACGGTCTTCTTGTGGATGGTCTCGATGTGGTACGCCTCGCGGAAGGCATCGGTCGGCAGCTTCCAGTTGCAGTTGAAGTCCCAGGCATGGCGCCACACCACGCGCAAGGGCGACTCGAAGATCGGCGAATAACGATCAAGGACGCTTTTGGTCAGGAACTCGCGAAGCGGCTGCGCTTCCTTGTCGAAGTTGATGAAGATGAGGCCGCCCCATTGCTCGCAGCGCAACTCGGGCAGGTCGTAATCGCCGGGGTTCAGGTGCGGGAAGGTGTCCGGCTGCGTTACCCCGACCAGCTTGCCCTCCAGGCTGTAGGTCCAGCCGTGATACTGGCAGGACATCACCGGCGCACAGCCTTCCTTTTCCTTCAACACTGTCGCGCCGCGATGCTGGCAGGAGTTGAGAAAGGCGCGAATCTTCATGTCCTTGCCGCGCACGACCACCACGGGCGCGAGATCAAGGTCAAGCAGGCGATAGCTGCCCGGCTTTTCATATTCCGTCTCGTGCCCGACCAGCAGCCACACCTTGCGCCAAACATGCTTCAGCTCAAGCTGATAGAAATCCTCGTCGAGATAGCGCCTGCGCGGAATTGGCGGCAGCGGCGGCAGTTTCGATTCGTCGACCGTGGTCTTCCACGGCATGGGCTGGAGCTTGGTCATGTCGTTCATTGCTGCCTCCCCTTCTGATTTCGTCTGCCGCTCGGCGCGGTCAGGTATTCAATGTTCGATATAGGCGCCAAGCATAGGACGAATCTGCAGTTCCGGCGGAATATTCTGCGAGCCGATCCTTCGTTCCAGCTCTTCGTGGAACTGGTAGATGCGGCGCTCCAGATAACCAAGCTGAATCTCGCGCACCGCACCGCAGTCGAACGACTCCTGCACGGCAGCGACATTGCTCATGTCTTCCTGCATCACGGCGGCGAATCGCTCGATGGTGGTCTTCGCGATTGCCGGGTCCATGTCAGGACAATCCTGCGGTTCGGTAATGATGATCTCGACGTGGGTGGTGCCGATGCCGGTGGGCCAGAAGGCAAGCATCGGAAACTGGAATTCGGCGCAGGTGCCGATGATGTTGGGAAAAATCGTGAAGCTGATGTTGGCAGTGCGCGTGAGCTCGTGGCGCGGGTCGTCGCTTTTGCTTCCGGCATCAAGCACGAACTGGTCGCCCAGTTTCGAGAGCTCGCGTCGCCCCGGTACCGTCAGCGCCGAATGGCCATTGGGCCACATTTCGATCACGCTGCCGCGATAATCGAGGAAGGGCGCAACCGACCTGACATGCGTTGCATCAAGATGGTAGGACTCCTGAAATGCATCCATGATGATCTTCCAGTTGCATGGCAGGTCATAGGGCAGAATTGCGCAGATACGGCGCTTGTCAAAATCAAAATCGACGAGCTGTTCCGCCGCCTTGCCCAGATGCTGCATCAGGGGCAGCGCATCCATGTCGCGGTTGACGAAAATGAGGTTGCCCCACATCTCGCAGCGTAGCGGCACCAGGCCGTTCGCTGCCTTGTCGAGACCCGGGAACTCGTGTTCGGCAGGCACGAATATCAGCTGGCCGGCAAGGTCGTACGTCCAGCCGTGAAATTTGCAGTCAAGCACCTTGGTGGTCCCGCTGGTGCCCCTGATCAGGCTGGCTCCGCGGTGGCGGCAGCTGTTGTAGAAGGCGCGGATCTTCATGTCCTTGCCACGCACGATGAGTGCGGGAAAGCCGGCACGGTTCCATAGTTTCCAGCACCCCGGCTCCGGCAACTCGCCGGCATGGCCGACGATCAACCATGACTTCGACCAGATGTGCTGCTGTTCAAGTTCATAAAACCGCGGATCGGTATATCGCCCGACAGGCACCGGCGGCAGCGCTGGAAACGCAGCTGGATACTCCCCGGTTTCACTACGCGAAAACTCGATATCGAACCGTCGCTTCAAGTCTGCAATCTCGTCGGGCTTCATTTGTTCGCTCCTCTGGTCCGCTTTTTTCTGCTTATGTACTCAACGAAGGATCATACGCGCCACCGTTCTGCCGCTCCAGCCGTTCACCGTGCCCATGGGGTGCGCCCCCGCACCGGAGTGATACAGCCCCTTGATCGGCGTGCGATAACCAGAGAGCGATGGCGTGGGTCGCCACGGTCCCATCTGGGCCAGACTCATGTCGAGGTGGAAGGGATGGCTGCATTGGTAGGAATACGTCGCCAGGTCGTCCGGCGATACTGCGAAGCGGCCGATCTCTGCCTGTGCCATTCCAGGTGCCTTGGCGTACAGCATGTCGAGCGCCGCGCCGAAGACCTGGTCCTTCTGCCCTGCCCACGAGGCGCCCGCAGCGAGCTTGTTGGCTGCGACCGGCAAGAAAACATACATCGCGTCTCCGCCGCTTCCATTCGGCACGAGAGTCCTGTCCTGCACCGAGGGCGTGATGAACCAGCCCGGCGGGCGCTTGCCGACCAGGTCTACGCTCCCCGCTTCCGCTGCGCTGATCCAGTCGCAGATGGATGGCAGGTCATCGGCAACGAGTATCGATGTTCCCAGCAATTGCGATGTTCGCTCAACGTCATCGTTCCAGACCGGCCGCTCGGCGAAGGCGACACCGCCGGTCATCGAGTTGATGTTGCTGCCGCATACGTTGATGGCGGCGATTTCTCCCTTGATCTTTTCCGGCACGCTTTGGTCGGGCACGAGGCTGTTGAACAGGAGCGTCGGGCTGATGGCTGCGACTACGCTGTCGGCCATGTATTCCCGTCCATCTGCGAGGTGGACACCGCGCACCTGATTGCCGCCAATCAATACCTGCCGAGCGGGAACGCCCGTGATCACTTCACCGCCATGTGCCTGGATGAACTTGACCAATGCCTTGGGAAACTCGCCACCGCCGCCGACGGGACGGTAGACACCGTGCCGATGCTGCAGCGCCATCGCCGCCATGATGATGCCGGTGCCGGGGAAATCCAGCGGCGAGCAGTTCGATGCGCCAAAGCAGCCGAGCGCGGTGCGCATTTCGTCGCTCTCGAAATTCTGCAGGATGATGTCGAGCGGCGACATCATCACCATGCGTGCCGCCTGCATCAGCACCGAGCGCACCCCCCACGCGCGCGAGGCGGATTGCGCCAGCGCAGAGAGCTTGGGGCGCGTCGGGTGGCCCATCAGATAAGGAAAACCGATATCCCACAGCGCACCCAGTGCCCGCGTCATCTCGTCGTAGGCTTTGGCATCGCGTTTCGATACCACTGCAATTTCATCGACTGTCTTGCGATGATCGTGCCAGAACCTGATCGCGAAGCCATCGCTGCGCAGATAGCTGTAGAAGGGATCGATGGCCTGGTAACGCAGGCCGTATTGCGCCAATCCGAGCTCGGTGACAACTGACGGCTCGACCATCAGCATCACGTGGTCGAGCGAGGTTGGATTGAACTTGAAGCCGGGCGCCGACGGGATCAATTCCTCGGTCGTGCAATAACCACCGACGATGTCGCGCGCCTCAATGACCAGTACGCGCTTGCCGGCTTTCGCCAGATAGGCGGCAGCGGTGAGGCCGTTGGTGCCGCCGCCGACAATGATGTGATCGTATTGGCTCATGGCTTAGCCGATGATGACCTTGCTGTAATCGAGCCCGAGGTCTTCCATCACGTTGATCGCCGTGGCGCGGCCACCGCCGGTCAGGCCACCGCCGGGATGCATGAAGGGGCCGGAGAGATACAGGCCCTTGGCGCCCGGCACGCGGTATTGCGCCAGCTCCGGCGTCGGCCGGCGGCCGAAGAACTGGTAGATGTACATGGCGATGCCGACGTTGTCGCCGTAGCGCAGCGACGGCGTGTGGCGATACATGTCGAGTGGCGAATCGACATGGCGGGCGAGGATGTTGCTGCCGCTGACATTGGGCGCATAGCGCGCGAGCCGCTCCATCATCCAGTCAGCCCGCGCTTCCTTGAGGTCGTCCCAGTGGCCAGCCTTGGGATGCAGTGGCGCAAAGCCGTACATGTACAGCGTGTGCTTGCCGGCCGGCGCACGCGTCGGGTCGTAGAGCGTATGCACCGATGTGTACGCGCAGAAGTGCGTCGGCAGCTCGCCATACTTGAGCTCGTCGAAGGTGCGACGAAAGTCTTCGAACGTGGTGTAGTCGACGTAGTTGACGCAGAGGCAGCCCTCGGGCTGCTTGCCGGCAATCCATCTGGGTGCTTCGTTCAGCGCGGCATTGATCAGCACGCCGCCGTAGGTGCTGAGTTCGAGTTTTTTTGCACGCTCGACCAGGCCGGCGTCGAGGCCCGGCACCATGTCGCCGAGATCGAAAGGATGGATGGCCGCGACCACGGCCTTTTTCGCCATCAGCACGCTGCCATCATCAAGCTCTACACCCTTGGCGATGCCGCCGGCATTGATGATCTTTTTCACCGGCGAATTGCAGCGCACTTCGCCACCATGATGTTCGATACAGCTGATCATCGCGTTGGTGAGGCCGATGGTGCCGCCAACCACGCAGCCGGCCGGGTTGTTGTGCGAGGAGTAGATCAGGAACAGCAGGGTCATGCCGGTGGTCTTGTCTTCCGGGCTGCAGGACATCTCTGCCATCCACTTGAGGAAGTGCAGCCGCACCTTGGGATGCTCGAAGCGCTCGACGATCAGGTCGTAGGAACTGTGCATCATCGCCATCAGCATCTCTTCGCCGATCGGCGACTGCTCGAGGAAGGAGATGAAAGACCCGAACTTGACCGGCGGCTTGGCCATGCTCATCGTGATCATCGGCCCGAGCTGGGCCATCATGGCCGCCATGGCGCGGTAGGCTTCGGCATCCTTGGCAGAGTACTTGGCGATGTCGGCGCAGGTGCGATCGACATCCATGAAGCAGGCCAGCGTGTCGCCATCGTCGAAGATGGTCATGAAGCTCGAATCGGGATAGGCGAACTTGAGGCCGAACTTTGACTTCAGTCCCAGTTCGTCGTTTTTCAGCAGCGGGTGGCCCTGCAGGTGCACCACGGCGGTGGCATGCGAATCGTGGATGAAGCCAGGGAGCGTGAGCGCCTTGGATATCTGCCCGCCGCCGGGAATGGCGTTTTTTTCCAGCACCAGCACACCAAGGCCACAACTGGCGAGATAGGAAGCCGTGGTCAGGGTGTTGTGACCGGCGCCGACGACGATCACGTCCGGGTTGTCGAGCTTGCTCATTGAATGCCTCTTCCTCCCGCCGGGGCCTTGACCCGGCGTCATTGTTGATAGTGGTGCTCTTGCAAGCGCCTTTGAAGCCGACACGCTATCATGAGACTTCTTCACATTCCATTCGTATCTGGACACCCACGCCATGCCACTCGGATCTCAGCAGCAACGCCAGTTCCACGCCCGCAAGGCACCGCGCCAGACGCGCTCCCGCAGCACCGTCGACGCCATCAAGCAGGCGGCGCGCGAGCTGGTGTCTGCCGAGGGCTTTTCGAGCAGCAGCACCAGCACGACCCTGATCGCCGAGCGCGCCGGCGTCAGCATTGGTTCGCTCTACCAGTACTTCCCGACCCGCGAGGCGATCTTTATCGCCCTGTTCGAGGAGACCTCGGCACAGATGGCGGCAACGATGAAAAGGGTGATGGTGCGCATCCTCGACCAGCCGCTCGACAAGAGCGTTCCCGAAGTCATGCGCCACCTGCTGGCATTGCATCGCGAACATGAACTGGTCCTGTTGCGCATGGTGGCGCAGGTGCCGCAGTTGAAGCTGGCGACACAGCCGATCTCGTTCGAGAACATGATCTTCGACTCGATCCGGATTGCGGTCGGGCAGTGGACGCCGGGGCTGTCGCTGCGCGAACTGAATCGCCGCGCCTTCTTTTTGCGCGAGATCATCCTCGGCTGCATCCACCGCTATATCAATGAGGCGCCGGAGGACATTTCCGACCGCACCTTCATCGACGACCTTTCGGCCATCGTGATGCACTACATCGGCATGCCGGCGAAAAGGCGGCGCTGAAAAGGCCCGATCAGTCGATGCCGTGCGGGAAGGCGCGCGCGATGATGCCGCGGATGATGTGCAGGCGACGATGGAAGAAGTGGTCGGCGCCGGCAACAACTACCACCGGCAGCTCCAGCGGCTCGGCCCATTGCAGCACGTTGTCGAGCTTCACGGTTTCATCTTCCGAGCCGTGGATGACGATGGTGTCGGGCGCCACGGCCTCGGTCTGGTAACTGCGCAGGCCCTCGACAAAACCAGCTGCGGTGCCGACCAGCACCAGGCGCTGCGCCGGGTCGCCCTCTTCGGCAAGGCGCTTGGCCAGCCGTGTGATGACAAAGGCGCCAAAGGAAAAACCGGCAAGGAACAGCGGCACATTGCCCCAACGTTCGCGCGAATAACGATAGACGGCATGCATGTCGACAGTCTCGGCCATGCCGTGGTCGTGCTGGCCGACCGAGCCGCCGACGCCGCGGAAGTTGGGTCGCAGCGTCGCGCACCCCAGTTCGCGAAATGACCGCGCCAGCGTCGTCACCACCTTGTTGTCTGCCGAACCGCCAAACAGCGGATGCGGGTGGCCGACGATGACAATGCCTTTCACCACGTCCTGTGGTTCGACGAAGACCTCGATGTCACCATCCGGACCGGCAATGATGATGCGTTCGTGTGCCATCAGATCTTCAGCCGCTCGACGACACGTCCGTGGAGCAGATGCTCGTTGATGATCTCGTCGATGTCTGCCTTGTCGGTGTAGGTGTACCAGACAGCCTCGGGATACACCACCAGTACCGGCCCCTTCTCGCAGCGATCGAGGCAGCCCGCCGAGTTGATGCGCATGCGGCCCTCGCCCTTGGGCACGAGTTCCTTCATGCGCTCCTTGGCGTAGGCACGCATTTCGTTGGCCTGGTGGTCCTGGCAGCAGGCCTCGCCATTGGTGCGCTGGTTGGTGCAGAAAAAAACGTGTCGCTTGAAATGACTCATTTCACTTGTCCAGGATTTCGGGTGCGGGGTATTTGATCGCATTCTTCGCCATCTTGTCACGTGCCGCGGCGATCAGGTCGATGTCCAGCACGTCAGCCAGTTCGACCAGATAGATCAGGGTGTCGGCCACTTCGTCGCGCACGGCGGCGTGTTGTTCCGGCGTCAGGGCCATGCTCTGCTCCGGCGTCATCCACTGGAACTGTTCGACCAGTTCGGCGGCTTCGACGATCATCGCCATCGCCAGATTCTTTGGCGAGTGGTACTGGCGCCAATCACGCGCGGCGGTGAACTCGCGCAGGGCATCCCGCAATTCGGTAAGGTTGTTCATTCTTTCCATGGGTCGGATTCGGGGACCAGCAGCCACGCCAATGCCAGAAATGGCCAGAGCATGGAGAGCAGCCGGGTCAGGCCGTTGAAGTTGAGAAAGTGCCCCTGTTGCCACACCATCGCCGCCTCGGCAAGGTAAGGGTTCTGCGGCGCCAGATTCACCAGCACGGTGGCCAACAGCAAGGCCATCGCCGCGAGCGCGCGGCGCAAGGTGGGTATCAGGTAGTACGCCGGCAGCAAGGCGGCAAAGCCGATCAGGGCGCCGCGGGCGTTGCCCGCCGTCAGCCAGTGCAGAGCATCGACCGGCTCGACCAGGATGGCTGCCGATATGGTGCGGATTGCCATGCCCAGCAACAGCATGCCGAACAACATGCGCAGCTTGAGGCCCATCGTTGCCAGTACCAGGCCCACGGCGAGTGCGTTGATCGCCGCGACCGCGGCCTCGATATTGGCGAAGCCGGCAACGTCAAAGGGTAGTGTCGGCTCAATACCGAGGGCGCGGCGGAGATCACCGTTGCCATAGAGCAGGGATTCCGGATTGACTTGCGTCAGCAGCCAGAAGCCGATCAGCAGCAGGCCGCTGTCGCCGGTGAAGCCGGGCCTAATGACGCGATCCCTCAATGCGGCAAGACGACCACCCGACAGCAGAGTCCTGCCCCAGCGCCAGCCGGCAACAGCACCCAGCATGGCGCCCAGCGTGTTGCCCGACAGGTCGAGATTGGAAGGCACGCGGGTCGGCAGATAGTTCTGCGTGGTTTCCATCGTGCCGCTCAGCAGGGCACCAAGCAGCGTGACGGCAGTGATGGCCAGAGGACCACCCAGACGCTTGCGCAATACCGTGGCCCACAGAAAACCGAAAGGCAGGTAGCCGAAAACATTGAACCCGATGTCAAACCAGGTCCAGTACCGCGGCCAAGGCGCATCGAGCCAGGCGAAGGCCGGGGCACCGAGATCACGCCAGCCGGAAAAAGGATGCAGGCTGGCATAGATCACCAGCAGCGTGAAGGCGACGGCAAGATGACGCGCGAGTGCGTTGTGTCGATCTGCCATCAGTCAGGGTCAACTGTGGTGATGGACGTGTTCGGCGTGGTGCGTTTGTGCAGCGGCATGGTGGCCGTGGCGCAACTGGTCGTGGATGTGCGGATCATGGTGCACAAACTGCGGCATCAGCGAACCGGCGACCATGCCGAACAGACTGGCAAGCAGGCCGGCGAACTGGGCCGGGAAGAAGGGGTCTTCGCCGCCTGCGACCAGCACCGATATCCAAACCCCAATGCCGAGAAAGATGGCCATCAGCGCCCCTTGATTGGTGGCACGGCGCCAGTAGATGCCGAAGGCCAGCGGCACAAAGGCCGAGACCAGGGTCACCTGATAGGCGTTTTCCACCATCTTGAATATGCTGGCTTCGGAATTCATCGCGTAGAGCGTGACGATAATGGTGAAGGTGAAGGTAACGATGCGCATCATCCGCAATTGCCGGCGGTCCGAGAGATGCGGGAACATGGGCCTCAGGATGTTCTCGGAAAAGGTGACCGACGGTGCGAGCAAGGTGGCCGACGCGCAGCTCTTGATCGCCGACAGCAGCGCACCGAAGAACATCACCTGCGCGAACAGCGGTGCGTGCTGCAGCACCAGGGTCGGCAGGATCATCTGCGAGTCGCCTTCCTTGAGCCTTGCCACCATGTCGGGGTCAATCAGCGTTGCCGAATAGGCGAGGAACATCGGCACGAAGGCGAAAAAGAAATACAGCGAGCCGCCAAGCACCGAACCCCACACCGCGATTTTCTCGGTCTTCGAAGATTGCACGCGCTGGAACACGTCCTGCTGCGGAATCGAGCCGAACATCATGGTCATCCATGCGGCGGCAAAGGCAATGATCTGCTTCGCATCAGCCGCCGGCCAGAACTCGAACTTGCCTGCTGCGCGGGCATGGTCGATCACCACGCCAACGCCGCCGACCTGACCGCTGATCTCGTTACCGATCCAGAGCATGCCGAGCACGATGATGATCATCTGCAGAAAGTCGGTGATCGCCACCGCCCACATGCCGCCGAAGATGGTGTAGACGAGGATGGTCATTGAACCGATCCACATGCCGGCGGTCTGGCTGATCTCGCCCGCCGACACGACGTTGAAGACAAGACCCAGCGCGGTGATCTGTGCACCGACCCAGCCTAGATAGGAGATCACGATGGCCAGCGTGGTGAGCACTTCGACACCACGACCGTAGCGCTTCTTGTAGAAGTCGCCGATGGTCAGCAGGTTCATGCGGTACAAGGGTGCAGCAAAGAAGAGGCCAACGAGGATGAGGCACATCGACGAGCCGAAGGGGTCGGCAACGATGCCGTGCAGGCCTTCGTCGAGAAAGGTGGCGGGGATGCCGAGCACCGTCTCGGAACCGAACCAGGTAGCGAACACGGTCGCGGTCACCATATAGAAGGGCAGGTGGCGGCCGGCGACGGCAAAATCCTTGGTGTTGTGCACGCGGGTCGCGGCATACAACCCGATCGCAACCGAAATCAGCCAGTAGATGATGACGAACCAGAGCAGCATGTCGGGGACCTATGAACAGAACAAGTCGAGCGGCAATAGCGGCAGAAGCAGCTGACTGCGGGTGGAAAATTTGTGTAACGATTATAGTCAAGACTGCCGCGAAACTGCCGTAATAGCTGGCTGGGTCAAAGTACCGGCGTCTGCGCTGCCGGCCAGGAAACATCACCATGAGCGTCAAACAGTTTTTTGCCTATCAGCCGATTGTTGATTCGACGCCGACATCCGTCGCCGTCGAGTTGATCTATCAGGATGAGGATCTGTTCGCCGATACCTCGAACACCATCGCCAACCTGGTGCTCAATGCCTTTGTCCATGCCGGCCCCGATGAACTTCCCCGGCGCCGCCAGACCTACCTGAAGATTCCGCCCCATCTGGTCGGCAGCGGCATGCTTGCGGCGACCAAAGTCTAGCGGGCGCGCCTTGATCCACGCGCGCAGGATGCGCTCTTGATGCGCCGGGCGGGCACCCAGCGTGCGCAGGCGCTGGCGGATGTCGGCAATATTGAGGAAGGTGCTCACCCGATGGGCCCCGACGCCTGTTGCGGTGTCAGGCCTTTTTGACGAACTCGGACTTGAGGCCCATAGAACCGATGCCGTCGATCTTGCAGTCGATGTCGTGATCGCCCTCAACGAGACGGATGTTCTTGACCTTGGTGCCGACCTTCACCACCGATGATGATCCCTTGACCTTGAGGTCCTTGATCACCACCACGGTGTCACCATCAGCGAGCACATTGCCATTGGCATCGCGGACCACCGGCCCGGCTTCACCGGCATCTGCTGCCGCTGCGGCCTGTGGCCACTCATGCGCACACTCGGGGCAGACGTACATCGCGCCGTCTTCATAGGTGAATTCGGAACTGCATTGGGGGCAAGGGGGCAAGCCGCTCATGTCGAGCCTTTGTCTAAAAGTAAAAAGAGGCCGACCCGCGACGGCGGATCAGCAGAAAAGGAACAATGCCAGCACGCCAATGCCGAGCGCGGCGAGGGCAACCAGCAGCCAGCGCTGCAGGCGCAACTCGCCCTGAAGTTGCTGCAGCTGAGCGATCAGGGCAGCATCGTCCTTGGGTTGCAGAGAGCGATGCAGCAGCCTTGGCAACTCGGGCAGGATGGTCGCCCATTGCGGCGCTTCCTTTTTCATCGCCACGGCGAGCCCGCGCAAGCCGACCTGCTCGTTCATCCAGCGCTGCAGGAAAGGCTTCGCGGTCTTCCAGATATCCAGGTCGGGATCAAGCTCGCGGCCGAGACCTTCGATGTTCATCAGCGTTTTTTGCAGCAGCACCAGCTGCGGCTGGATGATGATGTTGAAACGGCGCGACATCTGGAACAGGCGCAGCAACACCTTGCCGAACGAGATCTCCTTCAACGGCCGATCAAAGATCGGCTCGCACACTGAACGGATGGCAGCTTCGAATTCGTCGAGGCGCGTGTCCGGTGGCAGCCAGCCGGATTCGACATGGGCCTCGGCGACACGGCGATAGTCGCGTTGGAAGAAGGCGAGGAAATTCATCGCCAGATAACCCTTGTCGCGCTCGGAGAGCGTGCCGACGATGCCGAAATCGAGGGCGATGTATTTGCCGCGATTGGCTTCGTCGGTCGCAACAAAAATGTTGCCGGGGTGCATGTCGGCGTGGAAAAAGCCGTCGCGGAACACCTGGGTGAAAAAGATCTCGACGCCGTCGCGCGCCAGGGTCGGGATGTCGACGCCCTGCCGGATCAAGGCCTCCTTTTGCGAGATCGGCGTGCCGTGCATGCGCTCCATCACCATCACGGTGTTGGCGCAGTAATCCCAATGCACTTCGGGTACCAGCAGCTTGGCGCGGTCGGAAAAATTGCGCCGCAGTTGCGAACAGTTGGATGCTTCGCGCATCAGGTCAAGCTCGTCGTGCAGATGCTTGTTGAATTCGCCGACGATCTCGCGCGGTTTCAGGCGCCGCGCTTCGGGCCACAGCCGATGCAGCAAGTCGGCGCCGGTCTGCAGCAGCTCAAGATCATGGTCGATGACTTCTTCAATGCCGGGACGCAGCACCTTGACGGCAACGTCACGACCATCGAACAGTGTCGCCATGTGCACCTGCGCCACCGAGGCCGAGGCAACGGGATCACGCTCGAAGGTGGCGAACACCTCGCCCAGCGGTTTGCCGTAGACCTGCTCCAGATGCGCGATGGCCTGCTGCGAGGGGAAGGGCGGCACCTGGTCCTGCAGCTTGGCCAGCTCGTCGGCGATGTCCTGCGGCAGCAGGTCGCGGCGGGTGGACAGCACCTGGCCGAACTTGACGAAGATGGGGCCGAGGGCTTCCAGCGCGAGGCGCAGGCGTTCGCCGCGCGGAGCGGACAAATCGCGCCAGAACAGCAGGCCGCCCGTCAGCTGCCGCAGGAAGTTGGCCCGTGCCAGCTCGAACACCATCTGGTCAAGGCCGTAGGTGAGGGTGACACGGATGATTTTGCTGAGACGAAAGAGGCGCAAGGGAGTGATGTGATTGGCGAGGAGCGGCGACTTTACCTGCTTTCGCCGGGGCTTGCATGTCCTTGTGGGCAGGGTGGGCCGCTATAATGCGGCCTCCGCCGACGGGCTGTTTTTGCAGCGCTCCGGCCCCGCTGACCAACGACCTTCCCCATGTCTTCCGATCCAAAAACGCATCTTGCCGATTTGCTGCGCAGCGCACTGAACGTTGTCGCCCCCGACGCCAGCAGTACCGAAATCCTGATCGAGCGCCCCAAGCAGGCCAGCCATGGCGATTTCGCCAGCAACCTGGCGATGCAGCTGGCCCGGTCGCTGAAGGCCAACCCGCGCGAGATCGCCCAAAAACTGCTTGCCGCGCTGCCCGCGTCGTCGCTGGTGACGAAAACCGAGATCGCCGGGGCCGGCTTCATCAACTTCACGCTGTCGGCAGCGGCGCGAACCGGTGTCATCAGCGATGTGCTGGCGCTGGGCCGAGACTTTGGTCGCAGCACGGGCGGCAATGGCAACAAGGTGGTACTGGAGTTCGTCTCGGCCAACCCCACCGGGCCGCTGCATGTCGGCCACGGCCGCCAAGCTGCCTTGGGTGATGCACTGGCGGCCTTGTTCGACTGGCAGGGCTATGAGGTTACCCGCGAGTTCTATTACAACGATGCCGGCGTGCAGATACAGAATCTCGCACTGTCGGTGCAGGCGCGCCTGCAGGGCTTGAAACCCGGCGACGCTGGCTGGCCCGAGGCCGCCTACAACGGCGAATACATCCAGGACATCGCGACCGATTTTCTCGCCGGCAAATCGGTGCAGCCGGCCGACGGCGCCAGTGTCACGGCCAGTGGCGATATCGCCGACCTCGATGCCATCCGCCAGTTCGCCGTGGCCTACCTGCGCAACGAGCAGGACATCGACCTGCAGAAGTTCGATGTGAAGTTCGATGTCTTCTACCTGGAATCGAGCCTCTACAGCGAGGGCAAGGTGGATGACACCGTGCGCCGCTTGATCGACAGCGGCAAGACCTTCGAGAGCGAAGGCGCGCTCTGGCTGCGCACCAGCGAATACGGCGACGACAAAGATCGCGTGATGCGCAAGTCGGACGGCAGCTACACCTACTTCGTGCCCGACGTCGCCTATCACGTAGCCAAGTGGCAGCGTGGATTCAAGCGCGCCATCAATATCCAGGGCAGTGACCACCACAGCACCGTCACCCGCGTCCGCGCCGGATTGCAGGCAGTCGGCATGGGCATTCCGCAGGGCTACCCCGAGTATGTGCTGCACAACATGGTAAAGGTGATGCGCGGTGGCGAAGAGGTGAAGATCTCCAAGCGCGCCGGCTCCTACGTCACCGTGCGCGACCTGATCGAGTGGGTAGGCCGCGATGCGGTGCGCTTTTTCCTTGTCTCGCGTCGGCCCGATTCGGAATTCGTTTTCGACATCGACCTTGCCTTGTCAAAAAGCGAGGACAACCCGGTCTACTACGTGCAGTACGCGCATGCCCGCATCTGCTCGGTGCTGCGGCAATGGGGCGGCAGCCTCGAAAGCCTTGCCGAGGCTGACCTTTCGCTGCTGACCAGTCCGCATGAACTGGCGCTGTGTGCACAGTTGCGCGACTTCTCGGTAGCGATCGAAGATGCCGCCAGCGACTATGCGCCGCACGGCATCGCCTTCTATCTCAAGGAACTGGCGGCCGGCTTCCATGGCTGGTATAACGCAGAACGTTTGCTGGTCGATGATGTCGCACTCAAGCAATCGCGCCTGGCACTGGCGATGGCGGTCCGGCAGACACTGGCAAACGGCTTGACCCTTCTTGGCGTATCGGCACCGGAGTCAATGTAATGAGCAAATCTGGCGGTGGTGGCAGCAAGTTGCTGGTGGGCGGTTTCATCGGCCTGGTGATCGGCGTGCTGATCGCCTTTGGCGTCGTTCTCTATCTCAACAAGTCGACCCTTCCCTTCCAGGACAAGGGCAACCGCCCTGATCCCGAAGATGCCGCAATCGCTGCCGGCAAAAACTCGCAGCCCCTGCCCGCCAAACCTGGCGACAAGCCGCTGGAAAAGCCCCGTTTCGAGTTTTACAAAATATTACCTGGGACGCAGGAGCCGACGCCCGGGGCAAACCCGACGCCTGGATCGGCGGCGGCCACGCCCGAGGGAACCCCGGCTGAGCCGACGGACCTGTTCTATTTGCAGGTGGGTGCTTTCCAGAAACCGGCCGATGCCGACAACCTGAAGGCCAAGCTGGCGCTGATGGGTGTCGAAGCCAGCGTGCAGGATGTCAACGTACCGGACAAAGGCACGTTACACAGGGTACGCACCGGCCCCTATGCCACACCCAATGAAATGAACCAGGCGCGCACGCTGATGGCACAAAACGGCGTGCAGGCTACCGTCATCAAAATCCGCAATCCAGGAAACCAAACGGCGCCTGCCGAGTCGAAACCCGGCAAGCCGTAAAAACTTATCGGAGATGTCCTCATGCGTATCGTGAAATCGCTGTTTGCCGCTGTTCTTGTTTTTGGCGTTGTAGGTTATGTTTCAGTTGCCAATGCCGCGCCCCCGACCGGGCCGTTGCAAAAGGGTGTGCACTATGACGTGATCGACCCGGCACAGCCTACTGATGTCGCCGGCAAGATCGAAGTGATCGAGTTCTTCTCCTACGGTTGCCCGCACTGCTACCACCTTGAAGCAAGCATCAACCCGTGGATCAGGAAGCTGCCGAAGGACGTCAATTTCATCCGCGTGCCGCTGGCCGGTGGGCAGTGGGCCTCTACTGCCAAGATGTTCTACGCGCTGGATGCCCTCGGCGTTGAAGAAAAGCTGCACAGCGACGTGTTCGCCGCCATCCATTCAGAAAAGGCCATTACCGGGACCGACGAAGCAGCACTGGGCCCGTGGGTGGCAAAGAAGGGTGTCGATGAAAAGAAATTCAATGACGTCTTCAAGTCCTTCGCAATCAGCACCAAGGTGCAGCGCGCAGGACAGATGGCAAGCTCGCACAAGGTGACCGGTGTACCGGCAATCGTGGTTGATGGCCGCTACCTGGTGCTGGGCAATACCATCCAGAGCTACGATGACCTGCTCGCACTTGCCGACCGGGTTATCGAGATGGCGCGCAACAACAAGAAATAATCCATCGCCCCGATGCGCGTTTTCATCACTGGCGCATCGTCGGGAATCGGCGCGGCACTGGCCCGCGCCTATGCGGCCAAAGGTGCCACCATTGCCCTGGTGGCACGGCGCGAAGCGGCGCTCAGACAGCTAGCCGACGAGTTGGCCAA
Source organism: Betaproteobacteria bacterium (assembly GCA_947478755.1). GTDB lineage: Bacteria > Pseudomonadota > Gammaproteobacteria > Burkholderiales > Rhodocyclaceae > Georgfuchsia. The sequence continues at coordinate 33,682 of CANJXH010000006.1, forward strand.
TATCACTGCGGTGCAGGTTTTCATTTATCCGCTTGATGTCGCCGATGCCGAGGCCTTGCAAGCGGCGGCGAGCCACTTCATTGCTCGCGCCGGCCTGCCCGATGTCGTGATCGCCAACGCCGGTGTCTCGGTCGGCACGTTGACGGAAGAAATCGGCGACATCAAGGCTTTCGAGCGTGTGTTTGCTGTCAACGTGACGGGCATGGTGAATACCTTTGCGCCGTTTGCTGCCGCCATGCGCACGCGTGGTGGCGGGCGTCTGGTGGGCATTGCGTCGGTGGCCGGTGTTCGCGGCCTGCCAGGGGCCGGCGCCTACTCGGCCTCGAAGGCTGCCGTGTTTGCCTACCTCGAAAGCCTGCGTGTCGAAATGCGCGACTGCGGGGTCAAGGTAGTGACCATCGCGCCGGGCTACATCCGCACACCGATGACGGCCGTCAACGATTACCCGATGCCCTTCCTGATGGATACCGATGTCGCCGCGCAACACATGCTGCGGGCGATTGATCGTGGCGCGAGGTGCAGCGTCATCCCCTGGCAGATGGGTGTGGTGGCGATTTTGCTGCGCCTTGTTCCCGACGCGATCTATGATCGGCTGGCGGCACGCGCAGGGCGCAAGCCGCGCAATCTCCCACTCTGACGGCAGCTTCTACGCTGGCAAAAAAACTGCCGAGGCCGCACAATAGCGGCGTTGGTAAGCAAATACAAAATATAACGAGGAGACATCATGGCAGCAGTCGAGTTGCGCCTGCAGGGCGCACCGAATTTTCGTGACCTGGGCGGTTATGTCACGACCGACGGCCGTACCGTCAAGCACAGCCTGGTGTTTCGCTCAGGCGAGTCGACGGACCTGACCGACGCGGATATCGACAAGCTGAAACATCTGGGACCGAAGGTGGTGATCGATCTGCGCAGCAACAAGGAAGCGGCGGCCGCCAAAATCAAGTGGCCGTTGTCAGCGGATACCGAATTCATCGCTGCCAATATCCTCGCCGATCTTCACGCCGGCAACCATTCGCTGACCGAGCTGGTACGGCAAGATCCGACGGCGCAGGGCGCGGCCAGAGCGATGGAAACCACCTACAGCGTGTTGCCACATGCGCTTGGCCCGACCGTGCTGCAAATGGCAAAGCTGATCGTCGAAGCCGACAAGCTGCCGGTGATCCTGCATTGCGCCATTGGCCGCGACCGCGCCGGCATTACGGCAGCCCTGCTGCTGTTTGCACTCGGCGTGCCGCGCGATACGGTGATCGCCGACTACATGCGCACCAATGTCTGCATCAATGCGCCGCAGATCCGGGAACTGGCGAGTGTCTACATGGCGCACAACGGCATCGATCTCAACGAGGAAGCGCTGGATATCCTGACCTTTGCGCGTATCGAACATTACCAGGCCGCCTTCCGCACCGTAGCGGTGGAATACGGCACAGTCACCGCCTACCTCGATGCGATCGGCGTCGATGCCGCGATACGCGAGGGCCTGCGGGCGCGCCTGCTGCATGCCGACTGAGCCATACCACGGAGAACACCATGACTGTCACCACTACGCCACGCCTGGAAGGGTCGCCGAACTTCCGCGATGTAGGTGGACTTCGCGGACTCGACGGGCGTGCCGTCAAGACCGGCCGGGTTTACCGCTCCGGAAACTTCTCCCGCATCACGGCCGCCGACGTTGAAGCGTTGCGCCGCCTCAGCTTGCGCACCATCGTCGATCTGCGCAGCGAAATGGAAGTCCAGATGTATCCCTCGGCGCTGCCAGCCAATGCTGAAGTCGCCGTGATCAATCTCGTCACCAATCCCTACGCAAATGCCGGTGCGGCGGATTACAAGAAGATACTTGCCGATGATCCGACCCCGCGCGGGGCGTTGAAAACCGTTGATGCCACCTACAGCCTGCTGCCGCCGGCCTGCGGCCCGGCGCTGCGTCTGGTGGCCGAGTGCGTACTCGACGGCCGGGCACCAGTGGTGTTTCATTGCTCGAACGGACGCGATCGAACCGGGCTCGTCTCCATGGTGCTGCAGCACCTGCTGGGCGTTTCGCGCAAGGACATCGTCGCCAATTTCGTCGAGAGCAATGCGCGCATCGACCTTGAGGCCGCTGTCGCCCTGTCGCGCAAGGTGTTCATCAAGGAATACGGCATCGAATTCGACGACAAAACCCTGCGTACCATGAACCAGGCGCTGGCACCCAGCGTCGAGGTCGCCTTCGCGACCATGGAACAACTTTACGGCTCCGTGGAAGATTACGCGGTGGCTTTCGGCATCACCAGGCAGCAACAGCAGGCACTCCGTGATGCGCTGCTGGAAGGAGACACAGCATGAACGACGCCGACATCCGCCTGCAGGGCGCACCCAACTTCCGCGACATCGGCGGGCATCGCGTGGCTGACGGGCGCCGCATCCGGCGCGGACGCGTGTTCCGCTCGGGCGAACTCTCCCACCTCACGGATGCCGACCTCGACACGGTGCGAGATCTCGACATTGCCTTGGTCACCGACCTGCGCTCGCTGGACGAGACCAGCGTTCATCGCACACGTTGGCCCGATGGCATGGCGACGGAAATGCATTGCGCCGACATCACCGTGCATGTGCTGATCAACGGCCGACCGATCATGGACCTGATGCGCGAAATTGACACGGTAGAGGAGGCGACGCGCATCTTCGGTCTGGGCTTTGTCGAAATCCCCGACTACTGCGGGCCGGCACTGAAGCTGATCACGGAACGGCTCGCCGCTGGTGTCGGCCCCGTGGTCTATCACTGCACCAACGGCCGCGACCGTACCGGTATCGTTTCCGCCATGCTGCTTTACATGCTGGGCGCCTCGCACGAGACCATCGTGCGCGACTTCCTGATCACCAACGAACGCATCAATGTCGAGCAGGTCATCAAGAACAGCATCGCCGCCTACAAGGGCATGGGCATCGACGTCAGCCGCGAGATCTTCGAGCGTGCGGTGCTGGTGCGGCCCGAATACATCGACGTCATGATCGACGGCCTGACCGCAAAATACGGCTCACTGGATGGCTACCTTCGGCACTTCGGTATTGACGATACGCTGCGCGATGGGCTGCGCAGCTGCCTGCTCGAAAGTGCCTGATGGGTGTCATCGAAGCCAGGGGACCGCGTCTGATGGGTGCCTCGAACTTTCGCGATATCGGCGGCAGCCTCACCACCGACGGTCGCCGCTTCAAGCGCTCGCGCGTGTTCCGTTCGGATCATCTTTCCCGCCTGGTCGACGACGACCTCGATGTATTGCGCGGGCTCGGTATCGGTTTTGTTCTTGACCTTAGAACGCTGGATGAAATGACACGACAGCCAACGCGCTGGCCCGATGGCTTGCAGCCGGATCGCTTCTGCGCGCATATCCGCTGGAACCCGCAGATCAATGGTCGACCGATGGCGGAATACCTGAAGGAAAACCCGACGGCGGAGGGCGCGGCGATGGTCGTGGACCACACCTTCGTGGTGTTGCCGCCGCAATGCGGACCGGCACTCAAGCAGCTTGCGGAACGGCTGGCGCATGACGATGCACCGGCACTTTTCCATTGCACCAGCGGCAAGGACCGCACCGGGGTGATTGCGATCATGCTGATGCACATGCTGGGCATGCCACGCGAGACCATCGTTGCCGACTTCCTGCTGACCAACGAGCGTCTGCCGGTGGACCATTTGATTGCCAATACGCGCGAGTACATGAAGAACGACCTCGGCGTCGAACTTGATGATGAAGTGCTGCGCCTGTGCATCCGTCTCCACGCACACCATGTCGACATCGTGTTCGACACGCTCGCCCAGCAGTACGGATCAGTACAGGAGTACCTGCAGGCGTTCGGCATTGACGCCACGCTGCAGGAGAGGATGCGCGATCGCCTTCTGGAGCCGGCCTGATGAGCAAAACCGCTTTCCACGACCTGCGCATGCAGGGGGCAGGCAACTTTCGCGATATTGGTGATCGCGTCACGATCGATGGCCAGCGCATTCGCGCCGCGCGCGTCTTCCGTTC